>JBGQBD010000056.1:0-14834 GCA_041494645.1 Candidatus Limnocylindria bacterium | reverse complement strand
CGGCAAGGCGCAAGTGAAGACCAGGGCCGCCAGGCCCCGGACCGGGCTCGTCTCGTACATCGCCGGATCCGTAGGAAAGACCTGGATCGCGACGTTCGAAACGGCGGCCGCGGCCGTCAAGGCAACGAACAGCGCCCACACCATTCGGCCGCGGATGGCCGCTCGCAGACCCGCCGCCATCACCACGAGAAGCACGGCGGCGGCCGCAACGGCCAGGTCGAGCGGCATCGCGAATGGGGCCCCGCCCCAGCCCAGTACTCGATCCGGGCGCGACACCAGGGAGTGGCTCAGGTGAGCCCGCGCCACCTCGGCAGCCAGGACCGCGGTCCAGAGGAGCGCCGCGCCGATACCCGCAAGCGCCGCCGCCCCCGGTGACGGCCGGCCGTACGGGTGGAAGCCCGCCGCTCTCTCGGCGAGGCCGTGCGCGTCGCCGGGTTCGTCGTGGCCCGCGGCCGGCTCGTCAATGGCCACGCCGCTCCCCTTGTGCTTGCTCGTGCCACCCTGCCGGGTGCGGTCAGGTTACGCCATGACGACGCACACTCGCTCGCGGCCCTCGGCGCCGCGGGTCGACCTCACCGGGCACGACGCCCGCCGCCATGCCATTGGAGGCTTCCTCTTGCGCGTGGCGGGTGAAACGACGGCCCACGAGTTCTGGCCGGCGGTATGCTGAATCGGGAAGTCCATTCCGCATTCGTAGGAAGGGATCTGCCATGGACAATCCACCGCCTCCGGACAATCCACCGCCTCCGGACAATCCACCGCCTCCGGACAATCCACCGCCTCCGGACAATCCACCGCCTCCGGACAATCCACCGCCTCCGGTCGCTGCCGCTCCGGACATATCACCGCCTCCGGCCTATCCACCGCCTCCGGACAATCCACCGCCTCCGGTCGCTGCCGCTCCGGACATATCACCGCCTCCGGCCTATCAACCGCCTCCGGCCTATCAGCCGCCTTCGGCCGCTCCGCCTCCGGCCTATCCGCCGCCTCCGGTCGCTTCGGCGGCCGCCGAGTACCCGGTTCAGCTGATCGTTGCCGACGAGCGCGATCTGAACCAAATGTGGGGCATTCCGTTCCTCGGCATCCTGGTCCGGTTCATTCTGGCGATCCCCCATTTCGTGGTGCTGTTCTTTCTCGCGATCGGCATGTACGTCGTGGTGCTCCTGGGCTGGATCCCCATCCTGCTCATGGGTCGAGTCCCCGGCATCCAGGCCGCCTGGGTCAAGGAGATGATCCACCGCTCGACCCGCGTCATGGCATATACGTACTTCCTGTTCCCCGGCGGATACCCGCCCCTCGAGCCCGGATCGCCGAACCCGCTCGAGCTCACCATCGACCTGGAAGGGCGGTCGATGAGCCGCCTGTGGGGCATCCCGCTCCTCGGGTTCATCGTCCGCGCCATCGCGCTCATCCCGCACCTGATCGTGCTGGGGATCATCTTCCTCATCGGCTTCCTGGGGGAGATCATCCTCTGGATCCCGATCCTGATCACCGGCAAGTATCCGGGCTGGGCGGCTACCCTCTACGGTGGGCTGCTCCGCTACGCAGCCCGGGTCTACGCCTACCTCTTCCTGCTGCCCGTACCGTACCCGCCATTCTCGTTCCGCTGAGACCGGCGCGGACCACAACGGAACTCGCCGCCGCGGATCCCGCGGCGGCGAGTCGATTCTCCGGCGAGCGGCGTTCGGGCCTCAGACGCTAAGCGAACTTGTACGCCACCACGAGCGTCACGACCAGTTGTGCCGAGACCGGCGCCGTGCTGGCACCCTGCTGGAAGCAGACCGACGGCGGACTGGCCGGAGCCGCTCCCACGGAGCCCGTCGCGGCGACCTGGCCGAGGTCGGGGGTGAGCGGCTGGATGAGACAATCGGGCGTCGTGTACGTCAAGCTGTCGCTGGACGTGACGCTGACCGAGTAGATCTCCTTGAGCCCAACGCCCATAGAGCCAGCGGCAGCGAGGGCGTGAACTCGCGCATCCGCGAGGGCGGCGTCGGTTGCCTTCTTGAGCGCCGTGGCGCGGTCCGAGCCATCGACCTTCATGGCGGAGGTGCCCGTGCCCTGTGTCAGGATCGTGCCTTCCGGCGCCACGCCCAGCGATCCGTAGCCGGGCACCGGGTAGGCGATCGAGGGAGCCATGCCACCCGCGACCTGCGGCACGGCGGAAACCGTGCCGGCGCCGGGCGCTCCGAGGGCGACGTCGGGAGCGTTTCGGGGTGCCGCGGTGGGAGTGGCGGCGTGCGAGCCACCGGCGGCGGAAGCCGTGCCGGCCGCCCACCCGACGGCCAGGGCGGCCACCGCTACAAGGAACAGGCCGGCCAGGACGGATCGAGTTGGCCGGGCGATGGCAAGCGGGAGGTTCATCGGGCTTCTCCTCGGGTGGGTCGGCTTCTGGGCGGGCCCTCATTCCGGGCACGACTAGGACGCCACATCGGACGGGCCGGTTCCGTCGCCGAACCGCGAGCCGCCCGGAGCGGGCCCTAGAACTCCTGCGGGCACCAGGGCTTGGTGGCCGTCGGGAAGAGGGTGTCGGCCGCGGCAAGGCCACCGGCTCGCAGCTCGGCGACACGCCCGGCAGCCGCCAGGGAGGTCGCCGTGGAGCCCCCAAGGAACATCGCGCCCAGGTCGTTCGCGTCCAGGGCCAGATCGGCCTCGTCCGAAGTCCGAGCCGCGCTCGCCCGTCCCCCCGACACCTCGAGCCTCCAGCGGCCGGCATTCCACGGGCAGTATTCGTCGCGCAGGTCGAGGGTCAGGAGGCCACTGCCGATTCCGCCCACGCCGTAGGTCCGGCCCTCCAGGGCGGCGGCCACGTCCACGATCCGCAGCCACAGCCCATCGCTCATCGTCAGCCCGAGCCGGCGCGGTTCAGCGGCCAGGGCGATCAGCGGGTGATCGTACGGAAGGCGCCACGTCTTGAGCGTCCGGAAGAGATCCAGGTCCAGCAGATACCGCCAGATCTCGCGGGTGCCGCGCGGGGTGCACCCGATGGCCTCTTCGACCGTAACGACGCCACCCGGACCGCGGACGCTCCACTCGGCCTTGGTCTTGTAGACCGCGTATGCCTCCGGTCCGCGCTCCGTCTCGTAGACCACCAGCCGGCGGGCCTCGCCACCCTTTCCATCCCTCTCGGGGATCGGCAGGATCCCGACCCACCAGTCCGGCGTTCGGCCCAGAAAGCCCGGATGCTGAGCCTTCGCGGCCTCGTACACGGGCGTGACCAGGTCCAGGCCTTCACCGGCGGGCAGCAGACGGCATGACCCTTCGCGCGGCCACGCACCGGGAAAGCCGACGGCCCTGGACTCGGCCTCCAGGTTGACGCACACGGTGGCCATCCCGAAGCCGAAGCGCTGGTAGATCGCCCCTTCGGCCGCCCACAGCATCGCCAGCGGTTCGCCGCGGCGATGACAGTCGTCGATCATCAGCCGCATCATCCCGCTCATCAAACCTTGCCGGCGGTGCGACGGCAGGACCGTGACCCAGGTAATTCCCCCCGCCTGCAGCTCCCCACCGGGCACTCGGAGGCGCAGCGTAAAGACGCCGGCCGTGGCCACGAACCGATCGCCATCCAGCCCGGCAAGGAAGCGCTCCTTGTCCGCGACGCGCTCGACCCGGCCGATCAGGTCGTCGGGGGCGTCTTCGCTGAACGCCACCTCAGCGGTCTTCAGCATCTCGGCGAACCGGTCGGGCGGGCAGACTCGTATTTCGACACTCATGGCGTCAATGGTGCTCCGACGTGCGAGCGAAGCCACTCCACGATCGCGGCCACGACCTCCGGCCCCTCCGGCTCGTTGAGCGTCTCGTGGCGCAGATTCGGCAGGACGCGCCGCTCCACGCCCGGCACCACGGCCAGCGGCTCGCTCACGGCCGTGGGCACGAGAGTGTCGTCGCCGCCGTGGATCACAAGGGTCGGGACGTGGAGACGTCCGATCTCGGACCGGGCCGACTTCATCGTCCTGAGCAGCTCGGCCCCGAGTCGCGCGGTTGACCGCGGCTGTACCAGCGGATCCCCGAAGTAGGCGATCCCCACCGCCGGGTCGCGGGCCAGCTGCTCCCCCGTGATCGGGTTGGCGATGACCACTGTCGGCGCCACGCGGCTCAAAACGGGGGCGAGGAGACGCTTCAAGGCAGGCATTCGGGCACCGAGCGGCACGGCACTCAGCACGAGCAGGTCCGGCGCTGGGCGGCCCGAGCAGACATACGTCAGGGCTATGAGCGCGCCCATCGAATGGCCGAACAGGACGAGCGGCCGGCCTTCCGGACGCACATGCGCCAGCCTCACCGCGAGGTCGTCGAGAAAGTCGTTCCAGCGGCGAACGTAGACGCGCCGGCCTCCTGACAGCCCGTGCCCGCGGAGGTCGAACGCGTGGACGTCCAGGCCGGCCTCGGCCATCAGCCGGCCGGTTCGTTCATAGCGGCCGCTGTGCTCGCCGATGCCATGCACGATCAGGACGGTTGCCCAGGGATCGCCGGCTGCGGGCCAGTGACGAACGTGGAGCGGCGTGCCATCCGCCGTCGACCACGTCGAACGCGGCGCCGCCTCCTCGCTCGTAGGGGAACCCGTTCCCTTGACGGTTGGAGCCGCCATCTGGCCCCTCCTTCGCCGCGGCTATCGCCGCCACTGGCGTCATCGTAGCGAGCCTTACGCCCGCATGCCACCCTGGTTACGCTTGCCTCACCCAGGCCATTCCGGCCTCACCGGGGCCGGTCGGTAGCGCGGGCCGAAGGGAGGTTGCGACGGACCTGACGATCGAGCTGGTGGCGCGTCTCATCGTCGTGGCAGCATGCCTGTCTCAACTGGCCGCGGCCGTCGCCGTCCTGATCCGGGAGCAGGCCGTATCGCGTCCCGCACCCGTGGAGCGGATCGGCTTCCCGCTGGCCCTCGTCAACTACGTCGGGATTGCCCTTTTCGTCTTCGCGGGGCTGGCGGCGGCGATCACCAACGGCGGATCGTTCGGCAGCCTCACCGGCCCGCTCGCCGACGCGCTCCGGGTCGCCGGGATACTGGTCCTGTGGACCGCGGGGCTCCTGGCGATATGGGGCGTTAGAACGATGGGTCGACATCTGGTGGCGCCCGCCGAGGTCAGGCCCGACACCGAGCTCATCACCACGGGCCCCTTCGGCCTGGTCCGTCACCCGCTCTACGACTCGGTTCTGCTGCTCTGGGCCGGGGGCGCGCTTGCCCTGCTGAATTGCCTGCTGGGGGCCGGCTTTGCGGTGCTGATCCCCGCGTTCTACCTGCGGTCACGGGCCGAGGAGAGCCTTCTGACCCGCCACTTCGGCGATGCCTATGCGGCCTACGCCGCCCGCGTGCCGATGCTCGTGCCTCGTTTGCGGAGGTCTTAGCCGGCGGGCCTGACCCTCCCCTACTCCCCCGCCTTCTCGAAGTCCAGCGATGCCGAGTTGATGCAGTAGCGCAGGCCGGTCGGGCGCGGGCCGTCGTCGAACAGGTGGCCCAGGTGGGCGCCGCAGTTGGAGCACAGCACCTCGGTCCGAACCATGCCGTGACCGGTGTCGCGGCGGGTCGCAACCTTCGCCTTGTCCAGCACGGCGAAGAAGCTCGGCCAGCCGCAGTTCGAGTCGTACTTCTCGGTCGAATCGAACAGAACCTCGCGGCAGACGACGCAGCGGTAGGAACCGGCGTCGTGGTTGTCCCAGTAGGCGCCGCTGAAGGGCCGCTCGGTGCCCGCTTCCTGTGTCACGGAGTACTGGAGCGGGGTCAGCCTTCGCCGCAGCTCCGCCTTGTCGACCTGGACCGTCATGCCGGCGCTCCTTCCTTGCGAACCGACGCGATCAACTCTCCCGCCCGTGCCACCACTTCCGTCGTGCCCATCATCGTGTTGCGGAAGATCACCCCGTTGAAGCCCGCGTCCAGGTAGCCGTGCACGATATCCTCGGCCTCGTTCAGCGTGGCCGACAAGGCCATAGCGCGGACCGCCACGGGCACCTGCTCGAGCACCCTGGCCTTGTCGCTCTTGCTCTCGGCCAGCACGAGGGAGACGGAGACCGTGCGCAGGATCTCGGCCGGGTCGCGTCCGATGGCCTCGCAGTGGCGGTCCAGGACGGCAAGCTTCCGGCTGGCCTCCTCGAGATTGCCGAACCAGTTGGTGATATCCGCGTAGCGGGCCGCGACCTTGAGGGTCCGCTGCTCCCCGCCCCCGCCCACCAGGATTCTCGGGCCGCGCGGCTGGATCGGCCTGGGTCGGTTGAGGGCGCGATCGATGCGGTAATGGGCGCCCTCGAAGCTGGGCCGTTCTTCGGTGAACATGGCCTTGCAGATCGCCAGCGCCTCTTCGAGGCGATCCTCGCGCCGGCCGATCGGCGGAAACTCGAACCCGTAGCCTGTGTGCTCGGACTCGTTCCAGGCGGCGCCGATCCCCAGAACTGCCCGGCCCTTGGAGATGACGTCCAGCGTCGTGACGGTCTTGGCCAGGAGCGCCGGGTTGCGATAGGTGACGCCGCTCACCATGGTGGAGAGGAGCACCCTCTCGGTGCGCATGGCAATGGCCCCGAGCGTCGTATACGCCTCGAGCATGGGCTCGTCTTCCTGGCCCACGACGCCGATCTGGTAGAAGTGGTCCATCACCGTGAGCATGTCGAACCCGGCCTTCTCGGCCGCCTGAGCCAGCTCGACGACGCGATCGAACAGCTCCACATCCGGTACTCCGGGGAAGGTGTAGTTGGGCATGTGGTAGCCGAAGAAGGTCCGCATTGCTCTTTCTCCTGGGCTCGAGGTCTGAGCCGCGCCAGGGGTCCTCGCCCGAATTGACGTGCCTCAAGAACGTAGCATGGCGCCGCTGCCGATGGCCACGAGCCGGATTGCCGTAGCGCCAGCCGGCTTCGCCGGTCGAGGTTGCGGACCTGACGCGCAGAACGGTCTGGTCTCGGAACTCGATGGCGGATATCCTCGGCATGCCGCGGCCGCCGGATCGACCGCGGGGATGGCCCCTTCACTGGAGGCTCGAATGGATCCAAACGACCAGCCGCCGCAGGCGGATCAGCCGCCGCAAGCGGACCAGCCGCCGCAAGCGGACCAGCCGCCGCAGTGGGGAGCGCCCCCGCCAGATGCCGCCCCTGCCGGCGCGCCGCAGTGGGGAGCGCCCCCGCCAGATGCCGCCCCTGCCGGCGCGCCGCAGTGGGGAGCGCCCCCAGGCGGCGCTCCGGCCGGCGCACCGCCGGAATGGGGCGCAGTGCCTCCGGCTGGCTGGGCTCCGCCTCCGCCTAAGTCCGGCGGGCGCCGCAAGTTCGTGGTCCTCGCCGTCGTCGTGGCCGTCATCGTCATCGGGGGCCTCGTCCTCCTGGCCAACCTGCGCACCGGCGGCGGTAACGTCTACTTCTCCAAGACCGCCTACGACGAGTCCAGCACCACCTGCGAGTTCTCCTCGGCCGTCACGACGGCCTCTACCACCGACTCCGTCTACATGATCGCCAACTTCAACGACACGCTGCAGGCACAGGACAAGTACTCCCTCGAGGTCTTCAAGGACGGCGTCTCCAACGGCACCACGAACGCCACGGCGGACACCAAGTTCAACTGCTACATCGAGAAGGCCCCGCTGGGGCCCCTGCCGGCCGGCGTCTACAAGTTCACCTTCAAGCACAACGACAAGGTCGAGGCCGAAGGGACGCTCACCGTCAAGTAGCCTCGTTTCCGGATATGCGGCACGTGCGCGTCGCGGCTGAGCGGCGGCGTGCACCAACCCGCATGATCTCCGCGTGAACGCCAAGCCGACTGCCGGCCGCGTGGTTCTCAGGCCGGCGACCGCTTCCGATCTGGACACGCTCCTCGAGTTCCGCATGGCCATGCTCATGGCCGTCTTCTCCCGTGAGACCTCGGCCGCCGGCTGGGATCCCGCGCCGCTTCGAGAAGCCAACGAGCGCTGGCTGGGCGAGCATCTCGGACTCGACTTCCAGGCCTGGATCGCGGAGCTGGACGGTCGAGCCGTGGCCTCGGCGGGTCTGCTGTGGTTCCAGCACCCGCCCGGCCCCACCAATCCGGGCGGCCTGGAGGCTTACATCCTCAACGTCTACACCCGGCCGGAGGCGAGGCGCCTCGGAGCCGCTCGGGCTCTCATGGAGCGCCTGGTCGAGGAGGCGACTGCGGCCGGGGTGCGCAGGACCTGGCTGCGGGCCAGCGAAGACGGCCGGTCGCTCTACGAATCCTTGGGCTTCGGACCGCGCAACTACCTGGAGCTCACGCTGGACTAGCCCTGGTCACGCCCCATCGAGAACGGGGGATCGCGTCCGCATCCGGCGCCAGCCCCGGAAGGTGGGCCAGCCCCGGATCGGTCCCGATTCTGTACCGTAGGACCGTCCGCAGGTGGGAGATGGATCGGACCGCTCCACCCCAACCTCGCCCGCGGCGCAAACGTCGTTCGCCGGAGGCTCGATGCGCCTGCAAGATTTCGCCCTGGAGCGCTTCTTCGCCCGCTGGGAGTTCAGCGCCGAATTGCTGCTGTGCGCCTCGGACGTCGAGGGCTGGCCGATGCGCGAGCTGCTCGCGCTGGCCGACGAGGACGCGCGCCGACGCTGGGACGAGCTGAGGCTCGGCTACACCGAGTCACCGGGCCACCCAGCTTTGCGAGCGGAGATCGCCGGGCTCTACCAACGCCTGGCCGCGGACGACGTGCTCGTCTTCGCCGGGGCCGAGGAAGCCGTTTTCGCCCTCCACAACGTCCTCCTCGGTCCGGGCGACCATGCGATCGTCGTTCGGCCGGCATACCAGTCCGTGGCGGAGGTCGCTCGCGCGGCCGGGGCGCAGGTCTCGCGCGTCGAGCTGCGCGCCGAGGACGGCTGGCGCCTGGACGTCTCGGAGGTCCGAGCGGCCCTGCGGCCCACCACTCGCCTGATCCTGGTCAACGAGCCGCACAACCCCACCGGTTCGCTGAGCGACAGGGCAACGTTCGATGGACTGGTCGAGCTGGCGGCCGAGACCGGCGCGCGCCTGATCGTAGACGAGGTCTACAGGTTCCTCGAATTCGATCCGGAGGACCGTCTGCCGGCCGGCGCAGATGCTCTTGAGACGGGCGTCAGCATCGGCGTCATGTCCAAGTCGTTCGCCCTGGCCGGGCTCCGCATCGGCTGGGTGGCGACGCGCGACCGGGCGTTGCTGGCTCGGTTGGCGGCGTTCAAGGACTACACCACGATCTGCAGCTCGGCGCCGAGCGAGATCCTGGCGCTGATCGCGCTGCGGGCACACGATCGGGTCCTGGCACGAAACCGGGCCGTCGTCACGGCCAATCTGCCGCTGCTGGACGCATTCTTCGGGCGATGGGCCGGCACTTTCGATTGGGTCCGGCCGCGGGGCGGCAGCATCGGCTTTCCGCGCCTCGCGGCGGACGTGACGATCGACCGCTTCGCCGAGGACCTCGTCCGCGAGACCGGCGTGCTGATCCTGCCCGGCACGGTATTCGCCGACACTGGCAACCGCTTCAGGATCGGCTTCGGCCGGACGAACATGCCGCTGGCCCTGGATCGCCTCGAGAAGTACGTCGCCAGGACTCTGCGGTAGCCCACGGCAACGGGGTCGCCGCAAGGCCGGGGCTGCGCCGTCCCGCCCCGAGGAGATCCGGGCCCTTGACAGGTGACTTAGTACTCACTAAGTTATGCCCGTGAGCCCAACCCGCCTTACCGCAGACGAACGCCGCGACGAAGTGGTAGCCGCTGCAGCCATCGAGTTCGCGGCTGCCGGTTATTGGGGAACCTCCACGGAGGCGATCGCTCGCCGCTCTGGCGTTTCGCAGCCCTACCTGTTCCAGCTCTTCGGCACGAAGAAGGATCTCTTCATCGCCGTGGTTCGCGACTGCTACGCGCGGACAGGCCGGGCCTTCGAACAGTCCGGCAAGGCCGCCCGCGACAAGGACCTGGGGCCGGACGCGATCCTCGAGCAGATGGGCCACGCCTACATCCATCTGCTGATCGCCGACCCAAACCTGCTGCGGCTGCAGCTCCAGGCACACGCTGCGTGCCAGGATGGCGACATCCGAGCTGTCGTCCGCGACAGCTACCGAGAGATCTGGCGGGTCGTCGGCGCGATCTCAGGCGCTGACGACAAGGCCGTCCACTCCTTCTTCGCCGAGGGCATGCTCATCAACGTCATTGCCAGCATCGGGGAACCAGCCACCTTCGAGGACTACCAGACGTTCCCCCTGGGAGGTGAACCCACGCTCTAGCGATCCATCGCTTTTCTTTGTCTACCGAACTTAGCGAGTACTTAGTTAGTCCACCATCACCAGCGGCCCGACAGCACCTAAAGGAGCAGACGACGTGTCCCGGCGAGCCTCACCCATCTGGACCTTCGCCATCACGGCTATCGCCCTCTTCATGGTCAGCCTCGACAGCCTGGTCGTCACAACGGCCCTTCCGGCCATCCGGCGCGACCTGGGGGCAGCCCTGAGCGACCTCGAATGGACGGTCAACGCATACACCCTGACCTTTGCCGCCCTGCTACTGATGGGGGCTGCCCTCGGCGATCGCTTCGGCCGGAAGAGGTTGTTCCTGGTCGGCCTCGGCGTCTTCACCGTCGGGTCGGCCTGCGCGGCGCTCTCCCCCAGCAGCTCTGCGCTGATCCTGGCCCGAGCCCTGCAGGGCGTGGGCGGCGCCATCACCATGCCGCTGACTCTCACAATCCTCTCCGACGCCATCTCCCAGGATAGGCGGCCACTGGCTCTGGGGGCATGGGGCGGCATCGGCGGCCTGGCAGTGGCCGTGGGACCGGTTGTCGGAGGCGCTATCACGCAGGGTGTCTCGTGGCACTGGATCTTCTGGGTCAACGTCCCCATCGGAATCGTCGCGATCGTTCTGGCGTACTTCCGCCTCGCTGAGAGCAGGGCCCCCGGCCGGTCGATCGACCTCGTCGGCGTCGGACTAGCCAGCCTCGGTCTCGTCGGGATCGTGTGGGGTGTGACTCACGGCAACGGCCGGGGCTGGACCGACGGACAAATCGTCGGTGCGATCGTGATCGGGCTGGCGTTTCTGGCCGCGTTCTTCGTGTGGGAAGCTCGGAGCGCCGAGCCGATGCTGCCATTGCGCCTCTTCCGCCGCCGGACATCGCTCGTCGCCAACGGCGTCTCGTTCCTGATGTCGTTCGGCTCATTCGGCTCGATCTTCCTGCTGTCGCAGTTCTTCCAGATCTGCCAGGGCCTGAGCCCGCTTGAGTCCGGCCTGCGCGTCCTGCCGTGGACGGCCACACCGGTCGTGGTCGCGCCGATAGCGGGCTGGGCCTCAGGCCGCATCGGCGCCCGTCCGATCCTGGCCACAGGCCTCGCCGTGCTGGCCATCGGCCTCGCCTGGAATGCCGCCGTGACCTCGCTGACCGTAAGTTATGCCAGCCTCGTGCCCGCCTTCTTCGTGTGTGGCGCCGGCATGGGCCTGTTCTATGCCCCAATCGCCAACGTCGTCCTCTCGGCCGTGCCGCGCGAGGACGAGGGCAAGGCGTCCGGGGCCAACAACACCATCAGCGAACTGGGCGGCGTCTTCGGAGTGGCGGTGCTGGCCGCGATCTTCTCGGCCAACGGCTCCTACGCCACTCCCCAGGCCTACGTGAACGGCCTGATCCCGGGCGTCTTCGCCGGAGCCGCAGTCCTGGCTCTGGGTGCAGCGCTGGCCCTGGCTTTGCCGCCTGCGGTTGCAAGGCTCCGGCGTGCCGAACCAGCCGGGCAGCTCGGTATGGGCCAGGGGGTCGAGCTGGCAGCCTGACACACAGGCACACCAACGACGAAGGATCCGCTCCACCCGTCGCCGAGTTGCGGGCATGGTCCCGCTCCAGGAGCCGATTTGTGAGAGGGGACCAAAGCCGTCTCCGACACCGAGACGGGCAAATACCGACACGAGCTCCCCCTGGGTTCGCGCATTCAGGCGCCAATCCGGGCCAACCCGGTCTTACCATTCGAGTCGCTGACCCGTCACTTCGGAGGTTCGCAATGGTGCTCAACGTCGGTCGCGGTTTCCTGGGCGGCCACACCGGATCGGCCCCGTCCCCCTTTGACGCGCTGAACGGTCCGCGACTGGCCGGATCGGAAGGCAGCCATCCTCTCCACTCTGTCGCCGCCGAGGAGCTGCTCCGGCCTACCGACGGCGCCGTGACGGGCGAGATAGTCCTGGACCATCCGGCCATGGTCGGGGAGGGCATCACCGGCCACATCCGTTTGACGGCCGTGAAGGAGATCTCTGCGCGGAAGGCGTATCTGCGGCTCGTCGGCCTGCGCCTGGACGAGGAACGCCGCTCCAATGAGCATACGGACTCTCAGGGCCACGTCGAATACACCGAGCGCTGGGTCGAGACGGACGGGAAGCTCTTCGTCACGGACGCGTTCCTGGAGCCGCCGATCCCGACCGTCCTCCAGCCGGGCGCGACGTTGGAGGCGCCGTTCGCGGTACCGGCGCCGGAGCTCGGTCCGCCGACGGCCCACCTGGGCGAGTCGATCATCGCCTGGGCTCTGGAAGTCCGTTGGGACGTCGCCATGGGTGCAGACCATTGGGTGGCGCTCTACCTGCCCCTCGCCCAGCATCCGGACCTAATTCGAGCCGGCGTCGGCAAGCAGGGCGGGACGAGCCTCATGGCTAGCGTGCCGGTCGGCGACGCGACCATCAACGTGACTACGCCACTGCCCGCGCCGGCCGGTCGGGAGATGGTCATCACGGTCACCTGGCCTTCGGCTCCCCAGGGGCAGGGCGCGCGGGTCGAGATCCACCGCAACACGAACGCTCCCAACGGAACCGAAGGGATCATCGCGTCGGTGGCCATCGACCCGGCCACGCTCTCGAGCGGGGCGGCCGTGGCCCGGCTGGTGGTTCCTCCCGGCTCAGCGCCATCGTTCGATGGAGCCGGGCTGGAGATCAGGTACGTCATCCGCATACTGGTCGATCGCCGCTTCCGCTCCGACGCGGCGATCGAGCGCCCGGTCGCAATCGTGTAGGCGCGAAGATGGGAATTCGCTCGAGGGTGATGGGCAGGGAGGCGAGATTGGCGGCACCGCGAACGCTCCGCGAGATCGCGCTCGCACACGGCTGCGACAAGGCGGACGCTCATTGCTACATGGAGGCCTACGAAAGCCACTTCGGCCGCCGCCGCAACGACCCGGTCAAGCTGCTCGAGATCGGGATCGGCGGATACGAAGATCCCCGTAGCGGCGGGGCCTCCATGCGCATGTGGAAGGAGTACTTCCCGCTCGGCACCATCGTCGCCGTGGACATCTACGACAAGTCGGCCCTCCAGGAAGAGCGGATCGTCGTCGTCCAGGGCGACCAGGGCGACCGCCAGTTCCTCGAACGGATCGGCAGCGAATTCGGTCCGTTCGACATCGTGATCGACGATGGCAGCCACAGAAGTGCCGACATCATCACCAGCTTCGGAACCCTCTTCCGCCATACCGCGGACGACGGCATCTACGCCATCGAGGACCTTCAGACGTCCTACTGGGAACGAGATGGCGGCTCAAGCGACCGACATACCGGCGGGACGTCGATGTCGATGCTCAAAGATCTGGTCGACGGCCTCAATTACGCCGAATTCGATATCCCGGGCTACCGACCGACCGAGACCGACCGCAACACCACCTCGATCACCTTCTATCACAACCTGGCGTTCGTGCAGAAGGGCGCGAATCTCGAGCCATCCAACTTGCTGCCGCCCCATCCTCGGGACCATCGCGTAAGGGTCCGCGACTCGCGCTTGCGCCGGCTCTACAGGTCTCTCCTCGCCCGGACCGGTCGCCGGGATCCGCTGGGTCGGTCGATCTCGGCTGGGATCGGCGCATTCCGCGTGTCGCGTGGAATCGTGTCATCCGCCTGGCGGCGCCTGCGACTGCCGGGGCGGGGCACGAGACCGTAGCCGAGGCCGATGATCCGACGCTTCCCTATGCCTCGGCGGCAAGGGCCATGAATAGGGCGAGGAGTTCGGGTTTGTCCGACAGGCAGAGCGCATCGGGCCCGGCCTGGGCCAGGATCTGCGTCACGACGGCACGGACCTGGTCACGGGCAAGACCGCAACCCTCCACGTAACGAAGGGTCCCCGGGTCGAACATCCAGTCTGGCGGCGGCGGCCCCTCGATCAGCGTCAAGAAGCGGTCGGCAATCAGCGATCGCGACCAGTTCTCCTGGACGTAGGCGCGGGCAGCGGCTCCCAGCGACCGCCTCCGATCGGCATCGGTCGCCAGACGCCTGATGGCGGCAGCGGCCCGGAAGCCACCCGATTGGTTGACCCGTGCAAGACAGTCGTTCGGCCGCGCCGACGGGTCCGCCGGCCCAAAACGGGCCGGATGGCCCGCGGTTTCGGGCCTACCTACGGGACCGATACATCAGTCACGGTTGAGACAATCTCGACTGAGATGTCCAACCCAACTGCCGCCACCGCCTCCAGGCATGCGGCCACGGCCGCGATCGCCGCCTCACCCGGCGCCGAGGCCAGCGTGGCTCGGACCGATCTTCCACCCGAGCCGCGGCTGGACCTGCCCGCACCGGAGGTCACCGAGGCAGTGACCGCGGCAGCGCTGGTCGCCGACCGGACCCGGGCCTCGATACTGCGCATACTCGCCGGCGGCCCCCACTGCGTCTGCGAGATTGCCGCGGCCCTCGGGGAGCGGCAGAACAACGTCTCGATGCATCTCGCCCGGCTGCGCGAGGCCGGCCTGGTTCGCGCCGTGCGCCACTCCGGCGACGCCCGTTGGATCTTCTACGAGCGCGACGACGAGCGCTGCGCCGCGGTCCTCTCGACCCTGACGGAGCTGCTCCGGTGACGACATTCGCGCTCCGCCGCCCTTCGCTGCCACTCCCCGTGGTGGCGGGCACGGCCGCGGCGGCCTGGCTCGTGGCCTGGCTCGTGGAGGCGCCGCTCGCGGGCT
>JBGQBD010000055.1:0-15276 GCA_041494645.1 Candidatus Limnocylindria bacterium | reverse complement strand
GCGCTGGCCACGGGCTGACCCTCGGCCCCGATCATCATCGGAATGTTGGGTCCCGTGATGTCGGCGTCCAGCAGGCCGACCGAAGCGCCGGCCTGGGCCAGGGCCACCGCCAGGTTGACGCTCACCGTGGTCTTGCCCACGCCACCCTTGCCGGATGCCACGGCCACGATGTTCTTCACGCCCGGCAGGATCTGCGGCGCGCTCGGAGTGGAACGTCGAACCGTGGCGCCCCAGCCGACCTCGATCTCCTCGGCCCCGATCGGCTTGAGCGCAGCCTCGACCCTGGCCTGAATCTCGTCCTTGAGCGGGCAGGCCGGCGTCGTCAGCTCGATCGTGAAGGCGACCCTCGCTCCGTCGACCACCAGGTCCCTGATCATGTTCCGGGCGACCAGGTTGCCCCCGAGTTCGGGCTCCTGAACGGTGGCCAGAGCCTTGAGGACGGCGTCTTCGGTCAGAGTCGGCATGTCGGGTGAGTTCCTCACAATGTGTCTTCGCGCGCCTAAGGGCCGGCGCAGCTCCTGTCGATATCCTACGGCTTTGGTCGGGTTTCGTCTCCGATGGCCCGATCTACTGGACGCAGAACTCGTTCCCCTCGGGGTCGTTCATGCGGACCCAGAACTCGTCGCCCTGCTCGATTGCGCCCCGATGGTCGTCCGCACCCAGCCCCTTGAGCCGCTCGACTTCGGCAAGGACGCGGACCTTCCGCTCCTCGAGGGGCACGTCCCGCCCGCCCGCGACGTTGAGATCGAGGTGCATCCTGTTCTTGGCCACCTTCCCCTCGGGCACGCGCTGGAAGTAGACGCGGGGCCCTACGCCGTCGGGATCCTCGATCGCCGCCCAGTCGTTCCAGTTCTCCTGGGAGATCCCCTGGGCGAGGGCCCAGCCCTCCCAGGTCGTGAAGCCGTCCGGCGGATCCGGGATCCGGTAATGGAGGGCCTGCGCCCAGAACTCCGCCTGTCTCGCAGGATCGGCGCAATCGAAGGTGACCTGGACGTTCGTTGCCATCGCTGGCTCCTCCTTTTCGGTGCCGCCAGTGTCGCCGGACCCGCTGCCCGACGGGGTCAGGATGGCTCGCCGCCGCGACGAGCGGCCATCACCGTTTCCGCGCGGCGGCGAGCGGCTGCCTCGAAGCGGTTGTCCCAGTAGGGCCGCCGGCCGCGCAGCAGCTCCAGGGCAGATGATCCGGCGTAGAGCGGCAGGTACAGCGGCCCGAACCTCCCCCACTGGCGAATGTGCTCGATCTCGTGCTCGAGCGTGTGATCGGGAATCGGGCTCCGGGCGAAGACGTAACGGCCGAATGTTTGGGCCACGACCGGAATGAGATGAAGCTCGAACCAGCGTCCTACGTTGGGGTGCTCGACCAGGACGACCGACACGTCTCCGCCTTCGACCACCCGGCTCGGCGCGTGAATGCCGCAGCCGCGCATGACCGCGACTCCCATCAGGTCGCCGGGTAGGACCCGCCAGGCCTGCCGCAGAGACCGCCAGGCCCGGGACGGATCGGCCAGGGTCCTGAGCACCGCCAGCCACGCATCCAGGATGATCGCCGCGAAGTGAAAGACCACCGCTCAGGCCCCGCGTCGATCCGCCACCACTCGGCCGGCCTGCATCACGAAGACGATCCGGGAGGGGTCGCGCCACAACTCGGGCTCGGCGAGAGGGTCGCCGGAGACCGCGATCAGATCGGCCTGCTTGCCGGCCTCCAGCGTCCCGATCTGGTCGGTCAGTCCGAGCAGCCGGGCCGCCTCGATCGTGGCGGCCTGGATCGCCCGGTAGGGCCCCAGCCCGAACTCGGCCATGTAGGCGAGCTCGGCCGGCGGGTACATCCCGTTGAAGCTGTCGGTGCCCATGACGACCCGCACGCCGCGCTCGACCGCATGACGGAAGTTGCCCTGCTGGTGCTCGAAGAGGTACTTCATCTTCTCGACGGCCCAGGGAGGAACATCGCCATGGGCAACGCGGCCCTCGTCCATGAGGGCGAAGTTGATGTTGAAGGTCGGCACCAGAGGCACGTCTCGCTCGAGCATCAGGTCGATCCCCTCGTCGTCGATCAGGTCGCCGTGCTCGATGCTGGTGATCCCGGCCCGCAGCGCGTTCTTGATGCCGGCCGTTCCCTCGGCGTGAGCGAACGTGCCCATGATGCCGGCTGCGCGCGCCTCCTCGACGATGGCCCGGATCTCGTCGATAGTGAACTGGCTGGCGTCCGGCGTATCCGCGGCGGATAGAACCCCGCCCGTGGCCATGACCTTGATCCAATCCGCGCCGGCGCGGATCTGCAGCCGGGCCGCCCGACGCACCGCGTCAACGCCATCGGCGATCCCGGGCGGCAGATCGCTGACCTCGGTTTCCAGGACGGCGCCTGAGGGCGTCCAGCCGTCGCCATGGCCGCCCGTCTGCGACAGCGGCCTACAGCTCACCTGAGTCCGCGGCCCAGGGAACGCCCCGGAGGCGAAGGCTCGTTTGATGCCGGCCGGGGCGTAGCCCGCGTCGCGGACCGTCGTCACGCCGGCCTCCAGGAAATCGCGGCCGGTCTGCAGGGCGCGCACGACGAGATCTGTCGCCGAGCGCTGGGCCTGATCGGCCACGGGCTCCAGGCGCAGGGTCAGATGGACGTGGCAGTCGACGATACCGGGCAGGACGGTCAGCCCGGTGACATCGATCCGCTCCGCGTCACCGGGAAGCCGCGCGGCCCCGGCAGGGCCGGCCGCCACTATCTGGCCCTGGTCGTCGGTAATCAGGATGCCGTCGCCTATCGCGTCGGGCGAACGGCCGTCGAGCAGGCGCGCGCCGACCAGGACGGCAGGCCGGACCGGCGCGGGCATTGCTTCCTCCGAATTCGATCGGACCGAGCCGCGCCGCCCGCGCCGTTGGCCACGGGCGGCCGCTTCGTTGTTTGCCCGAGCTCTAGGCGCCTTTAGCGGGCGGCTGCGACGCGGGCTTCGCCTTCTTGGTCTTGGGCGGTCGCTTGGGCGTCTTGTCGGCCATGTTCAACCTCCGTGCTTGCGGGCTCGCCGGTCGGTCCACCCGACCCGGGCGGGGATCGCGTTCCATTCGCCGCGAACGACCCGAGTCTACCCGGGTCGTCGAGCCTGCGATAGGTCGAGGCGAGGCCGTTGCCGCCGCCGCATGTTCATCGCTGCGATGCGCCGCTCAACGACCGTAGCAGATCTCCGTGGATGAGCCCGTTCGTGGCTACGGCCGATACCCCGTCGATGCGCCTCTCGCCCGCGGCCGTGGTGAATACTCCGCCGGCCTCCTCGACGAGAATCAGCGGCGCGGCCCAGTCCCAGGGATGCGCGCCGGTCTCGATCATCGCCTCGGCCGCACCCTCGGCGACGAGCATGTAGCCCCAGAAGTCCCCGAAACCGCGTTCTCGCCACGCCTGGGCCAGCGTCGCGTCCAGGCCGGGCACGAGGCCCGACCGCATGTCCGCGGTTCTGCTGCCGTAGATCAGCGTTGCTTCCTCGATGCGGGCCGTCCGGCTGACCGCCAGGCGCTGGTCGCCGCGCCAGGCTCCCCCGCCCCGCCAGGCGGCCCAGCGCTCGCGCAACGCCGGCGCGCTCACGACACCTACCTGCACCTCGCCGTCAACGGCGACGGCCAGCAGCGTCGCGAAGATCGGGATGCCCCGCATGTAATTGTGAGTGGCGTCGATCGGGTCCACGTACCAGCAGACGGACGCGCCGGCGGCGTCAGTCCCCTCTTCCTCGCCTATCAGGCCGCAGTCCGGGTAAGCCGCCCGCAGATGCCTGCGGAACATCGACTCGATCGACCGGTCCGCCTCGGTCACGAAGGTGTTGTCCGGCTTCTCTTCCACGCAGATGTCACGCCGGAAGCCGGCCATCGAGATCAGATCGGCCTCGTCGCAAAGCGCCAGGGCGGTCTCGCGCCACCGGAGCAGGTCAGACTCTGGCGCCCGCGGCGAGCGCGGGTCACGGGCAGATGCGGGCTCTGTCACGCATAGATCGTAGGGCCGGGCACCGTCACGCGCTGGCTCATACCCGGTGGGCCGGCAATCGGCGCCGGCTGGGTCGCCAGCGGACGCAAGCACCAGCCAGGTGCCCCCGCCCGAGAATCGAGAGGGGCCCTCACGGGCTCCCCTTCCCAGGGACTCGAGAACAGCCTACCGGGCGGCCTTGAGGGCTTCCGGCAGCGGCATGTGGAACTCGACCGGCTTGATGTACTTCTCGACGAGGGCGCGGCTCCCGGGTGTGCCGAGCTGCTTGAACAAGAAGTCCACCTTGGCGGCCTGGGACTCTAGGATCGCGTCCTTGGTCGGCAGGTCCCACAGCTGGCGCTTGAACGGCCCGATCGCCTTCTTGCGCGCCGTGTAAACGAACTGGGTGTCGGTCTGGTCGGGCTTGCGCTCGTCCAGGGCGTTGGCGAAGCACCACTCCTCGATTGCTTTGTGGAGCTCGGCCGGGAAGGCCGGGTGCTCGTACAGGGCATTCTGGAAGCCCGTGGCCAGGTGGATCTCGGCGCAGCCAGTGGCCGGGAACTTGTGGAACATCTCGTCCGGCAGGGTGCTGGCGCCGTGCTGGACCGCGCCGGAGCTGCCGTACGAGCGGGCGACCGTCGACAGCTCGGTCAGAACGTCGAAGTCGAGGGCGACCTTCGCCACGCCACCGCCCGGGAGCGGCACCCCACCGTGGCTCGTGCCTGTCTGCACGGAGACCTTCGAAAGGCCGATGGCGCCCGTGGCGCGGCGGTCCAGCTCGCGGCGATAGCCGTCGAGGTATGCCCGCAGCTCGTCCGGAGTTGAGTTCTTCTTGCCGACCTCGCCGATCTCGCCGCCGACGCTGACGGTCACGCCGTCTGTCTGGAGGGAGCGGATCAGGGCCGTCAGCTCGGCCGCGCGCATGTAGTTCTCACGCTGCTGGGCGTCGAGCGTCGGGTGCGACAGGTCGACGAGCGTGGAGCTGTCGATGTCGATGTTCCGGTAGCCGGCGGCGATGGCGTCGCGACAGGCCTTGCGGATCTCCTCGGTCACCATCTCGGGATCGGCAGCGTACTTCTTGGCGTTGAACTGGTAGTGGTCGCCCTGGATGAAGACCGGGCCCTTCCAGCCGGCGGCGATGGCGCCGGCCAGGATGCTGGTGGCGTACTCGAAGACGCGCTGGAAAGTGTAAGTCTGCTCCGAGCGCGCCAGCTCGAAGATGACTGCCGCGGAGTCGTTCTTCCTGGCCGTCTCGAGGATGATCCGCGCCATGTCGAACGCCTGAGCGCGCAGGTTGATGGCCGGAACGGTCATCCCCTGATATTCGCCGCGCGCTCGGGCGTTGTAGAGCTCCTGGATGCTCGCCGAGCGGGCGCCCGTCTCCTGGCTGGCTTCCCAGACGATCCAGCGCGCCGCTTCGACGGCCGGCTCAGCCTCGCTGAATGTGGCGGTCCAGGCCACGTCGTAGATGCCGCGGGTCCGGAGGGCTGCCTCGTCGAGGACGACGAGCCGCCCCCCCTCGATCCGCACGATGCCGTCGAGGGCGGCGAGGAGCTCCTTCACGGAGCCGGCAACCTTGGGCATGCGTTCGTTCTCCTGACGATGCCCGGTCTCGCGTGCTCGAGGCGCACCGAAGCCCGGAATTGTTCCCCACTGATGGCTAGTGAATGGTACAGCGCCCGAAAGGCCCCCCACCCTGCCGCATGGACCATCGGCCCGCGGCGAGCTGACGGCTCGTCCGGGACGGTCGGACCGCCCGTCGAGGAATATGTGGCCGCCACATCCGACCGGGCCATTGATCCCACAGTCGATCGCGTCCAGAACGACGGCCGACGGCCGCCACGGAAAGTCCGGTTTGCGGACTGGCGGTCGGACGCACCGAGTAGGGCCAGCGATGGGTCCAACCGCCGTCAGGCGCTAAGCCTGGGAATCGGCAGCTTCCCTGCACGCCACCTTGATCTTCTTGAGAGTCTTCATGGCCGGGTCGCCGCCAGGCCGGCCGAAGAGGTCGTGCAGCCGGACGTACTCGCCGTAGATCTGCTCGTACACGGCATGGTCGGCCTCGTTCGGCACGTAGGCCTCGTCCCGAAGGTGGGCCATCTTTGCGGCCGCCTCCTTGATCGTGGCGTAGCCGCCGACTTCCGCCCCGGCGGCAACTGCGGCGAACATGGCCGAGCCGAGGGCAGGCGTCTGCGGCGATGCCGCCAGCTTCCACTTCCGGCCCGTCACGTCCGCGTAGATCTGCATGAGCAGACGGTTCCGCTCCGGCAGTCCGCCACAGCCGACGACCTGGTCGACCTTGACCCCGCCGGCCTCGAAGGCGTCGATGATCACCCTCGTTCCGAAGGCCGTCGCTTCGATCAGGGCCCGGTACATCTCGGGGGCCGTAGTCAGCAACGTCATGCCGAGCATCAGGCCGGTCAGGTCGGCATCCACGAGGACGGAACGGTTGCCGTTCCACCAGTCGAGAGCAAGCAGACCCGACTCGCCGGGCCGCAACTTCGACGCATCCTCTTCCAGGATCTCGTGAACGCCGACGCCCTGAGCCTTAGCCCGCTCGTAGTAGAGCGGCGGCACGCAGTGTTCGACGAACCAGGCGAAGATGTCGCCGACCGCCGTCTGGCCGGCCTCATAGCCGTAGAGGCCCGGGATCACACCATCTCGGACTACGCCGCAGGCGCCCGGGACCAGAGGAGCGCCGTCCGCAAGGACGATGTGGCAGATGCTGGTGCCCATGATCGCCACGAGCGTGCCGGTATCCACGACGGCGCAAGCGGGAACCGAGACGTGGGCATCGACATTGGCCACGGCGACGGCGATGCCAGGTCGCAGGCCCGTCCACCTGGCAGCCTGCTCGGTCAGTCGACCGGCGGACTCGCCGAGGATGGCGATGTCCCGTCCCATCTTGTCGTCGACGATCCCCCCGAAGCCGGGCTCGAGGGCCTCGAAGAAGGATCGATCCGGGTAGCCATCTTGGGCGGACCAGATCGCCTTGTAGCCGGCCGTGCAGTTGTTGCGGGTGTAGACGCCGCAAAGCTGCCAGATCACCCAGTCGGCGGCCTCGAGGAGGCGATCGGCCGCGCGGTATATCTCGGGCGCTTCGCGGAAGATCTGCAGGGCCTTCGGAAAGAACCACTCGGACGAGATCTTCCCCCCGTAGCGAGCCAGCCAAGCCTGATCGGTCTCTCGGGCGACCCGGTTCACGTCGTCCGCTTCAGGCTGCGCCGCATGGTGCTTCCACAGCTTCACCCAGGAATGCGGGTTGCGCCGATGCTCGTCCAGGAAGCACAGCGGCGTGCCGTCGGCCTTGGTCGGAAGCATCGTGCAGGCGGTGAAATCAACCGCGATGCCGATGACCTGGGCCGGATCGATCTTCGTCCTGGCCAGCAGCTTTGGTATGCACGTCCGGAACGTCTCGAGGTAGTCGTTCGGGTCCTGCAAGGCCCAGTCCGGGCCGAGGATCACATCGTCGTCAGGTGCGGGCAGGCGTTCGTCGATTACGCCGTTGGCGTACTTGTAGACCTCGGTGCCGAGTTCTGACCCATCGGCCACGTCGATGAGCACGGTGCGCCCGGATTCGGTCCCAAAGTCCACTCCGATCGTGTAGCGAGGTCCGCCCATCGTGGCTCCTCCCGGTCCTACCGGATCATTCCGAATTGGGTTTGACGATCACCTTCAAGCCGCGCCGCTCCGCCAGCACCTCGAACGCTCCTGGCCGGGCTCCGGACCCACGACCGGCTCCCGGCCGACGCGAATGTCGCCGCGACCGCGGATGCGTGCCGCTTCGGCGACTGCCTCGAACGACTTCATGCCGACTCGGGTCCGGCCTTGCCGGATTGCCGTTCCTTCGCAGGACGACGGGCCGGCCTCTGCCCGTAGTAGGCGTTGGGGCCGTGTTTGCGCAGGTAGTGGCGGTCGGACAGGTAGGACGGGAGCGGCTCGGCGGCCGGGTTCAAGAAGAAGGTCTGGCGGGCCATGCTCGCCACCACCTCGAGAGCCGTGGCGTTGGCCACGGCATCCTCGGCGTCGCTGCCCCACGTGAAGGGGCCGTGCGAAGCGACCAGAGCCGCCGGCATCTCGGTGGGGCTGAGCCCCAGGCGCCGCAGCGTCTCGATGATCAACACCCCGGTTTCGCGCTCGTAGGCACCCGCCACCTCGGCTTCCTCGAGAGGCCGAGTGACCGGTACCGGACCGTGGAAGTAGTCCGCGTGCGTCGTCCCGAGTGCGGGAATCGACCGGCCGGCCTGGGCCCATGCCGTGGCGGCCGGGGAGTGCGTGTGCACCACGCCGCCGATCTCGGGGTACCGCTGGTAAAGCAGCAGGTGGGTCGGAGTGTCGGACGAGGGGCGCAGGTCGCCTTCGACAACGCGGCCGTCGTCCAGAGAGACGACCACGAGCTGCTCGGGACGAAGCTCTTCGTAAGGCACGCCGCTCGGTTTGATGAGGAGAACACCGGCCTCGCGGTCCACGCCGCTGGCGTTCCCGAACGAGAGAGTGACAAGACCGGCCCGCACTAGGCCTAGGTTGGCGCGCCAGACTTGCTCGCGCAGATCAGGAAGCGATGGCGGCGACACGGCAGCTCCTAAGTTGATACCCAAGCCCGGCGTTCCGAGGATCAGCGGAGGCCGCGGGCCAGCGAGTAGTAGGCCTCGTTCCAGCGAAGCTCCTTCTTGAAACCGGCCACGGTCGTGTCGGCACCGATGAGCAGGAACTCGGTGCCCGCCATCTCCGCGAAGTCGGCTATTACCTCGGCGCCCACCGCCCGCGTCAGAACGGTGTGATGGGAGCCGCCCGCCGTGAGCCACGCCTCGGCGGCGGTAGCAAGGTTGGGCCGAGGCTTCCACACCGCGCGACCGACGGGGAGCTTGGACATCGGCTTCTCGGGAGGCACCAGGTCGATCTCGTTGGCGACGATCCTGAAGCGGTCGCCCATGTCCATCAGAGCGGCGACGATGGCCGGGCCGGGGCCGGCGTCGAAGACGAGGCGGACCGGGTCGCTCCTCCCGCCGATCGATAGCGGATGGATCTCGCACGACGGCTGCCCGTCCGAGATCGAGGGGCAGACCTCGAGCATGTGGGCGCCCAGGACCCTCGGACCGGCGGGGTCGAGATGGTAGGTGTAGTCCTCCATGAACGAAGTCCCGCCCGGCAATCCTCTGGCCATGACCTTGACCAGTCGAACCATGATGGCGGTCTTCCAGTCGCCCTCCGCGCCGAACCCAAAGCCGTCGGCCATCAGACGTTGAGCGGCTATGCCGGGTAGCTGCTTGAGTCCATCGAGGTTCTCGAAGGTATCGGTTATGGCGCCGAAGCCCCCGGCCGTCATGAAATCGCGAAGGGCGACTTCGATGCGGGCCGCCTCGCGCAGGGCCTCTCGGTCGGCGCCGCTCGAGCGCAGCGACGGCACCAGGTCGTAGCTCGCCTCATAGACGTCAACCAGCTCGTCGACGGCCTTCTCCGACACGACGCGCACCGCGTCGCTCAGATCGCCGACGCTGAAACCGTTCACGGCCACGCCGAAAGTCATCTGGGCCGAGACCTTGTCGCCTTCGGTCACGGCCACGTTTCGCATGTTGTCGCCGAAGCGGGCGACCCGCAGGTGCCTGGCTTCGTGCAGGCCGCACGCCGCGCGCGTCCACGTCCCGATCTTCTGCTGGACCGCGGCGTCCTGCCAGTGCCCCGCCACCGTCTTCCGGGCCAGACCGAGACGGGCCTCGATGTGGGCGAACTCACGGTCGCCGTGGGCGGCCTGGTTCAGGTTCATGAAGTCCATGTCGATCTCCGTCCACGGGAGATCGCGATTGAACTGAGTGTGAAGGTGCAGCAAGGGCTTGCTCAACGCCTGCAGCCCGGCAATCCACATCCTGGCGGGCGAGAAGGTGTGCATCCAGGTGATGACGCCCACGCATTTGTCGGCTGAACTGGCCTCGACGCAGGTCCTGAGAATCGCCTCCGGGTTCTTGACAACAGGCTTCCAGACCACGCGGACGGGAATGGACTCGGCTCCATCCAGGCCGGTCGCGATCCTCGCCGAATTCTCGGCAACCTGGCTAAGCGTCTCCTCGCCGTAGAGGTCCTGGCTCCCTGTCACGAACCAGACCTCGAACTCGCCCAGCGCCTTCAATTCAGCTGCTCCCCAGTCTGTGCTGTCTCGCGGCTGGCGCTCAACGCCGGCACCCGAGTCGGACTCGATCGTCGTTTCTTGTCGATCCGGGCGCGGTGGGCCAAGCACGACCCGGTCGGCGGCTGCCGCCGCCCGGCTCGTCGCCGGGGTCCGGCGTGGTCGCGCCCGGCGATGATGGCCGCAACGGCGCAGGCCGCGAGTGCGACCGCGGCGAACCTCGGACGGCGGAACGGACGCACGTCGGCCTACCCCTGCCGCACGATGGCTACATCTACCGGAGCGACGCGGACCGATCGTTCGACCCGCCGTCCCGAGATCAGCTCGACGCCGGGCCTATCGAGGGGGACCTCGACGCCTTCGTCCGAATGGTTGAGCAGGAAGAGCCACGACTGGGCGCCGTTCGAGCGTCGGACGATCTCCACGCTGGCGCACGCTCCCGGCTCGGGCGTCAGGCCGGCCGCCTCGCTCGCTTTGCCGACTACCCAGGCGATCCCGTCATGGTCGGGCATCGTCGCCATGTACATCGCGGATCCTTTCCCGAAGGCGTGGACGGTCACCGCGGGACGATCCTTGAAGAAGTCCGCGCCGAAGGTCGCCATTGCCTGCGCGCCCTCGAGCTTGACGACGTCTGCCCACAGCCGGCAGTCGAAGCTCCGGCCGTCCGCGGTTTGGATGTTATTCGTCATATGCGCGGCGAGCGGGGCGACCTCCTCGATCTCGAGCCCGAGGAGGTCGGTGAACCGGACCGGACAGGGACCCAGTCGCATATGAAGGTTCTGGTCGACCAGACCGCTGAAGAACGACATCAGCAGGGTGCCACCCGCTTCGGTGTAGGAACGAAGGTTCTCCGCAGCGGCGGCATCCATGAGATACAGGTTGGGCGCGATGACCAGCGAGTAGCTCGAGAGGTCCGATGCGGGCAACGCGAAATCGACCGTATGGCCGAGCGCGAAGAGAGCCGAGTACAGGGCCCGAACCTGCGGCATCTGGTGGATCTGGGCTGATGGTTTGCCTTCGCAGTCGAGCGCCCACCAGTTGGCCCAGTCGAATAAGATCGCCACCTTCGCTCGTGCCCGACTGCCGCAAATCTCCGAAAGACGCTTCAGCTCCTCGCCGAGGCTGACCGCTTCGCGCCACTGGCGGTTGTCGGTCCCGGCGTGGGAGACCATGCCCACCATGTGCATTTCGGCGCCCGCCGGGGCGGACCGCCATTGGAAACACATCACGCCGTCGGCTCCCCGGGCAACCGCCTGGTAGCTCCCGAGCCGCATCACGCCCGGCCGTTTCGTGGCGTTGACGTCCAGCCAGGTGGTGTAGGCCAACGCCTGCTCCATGAGCAGCCACGGCCGGCCGCCGCCGAGCGAGCGCATCAAGTCGCCGATCATCGCGGTGTCGATCATCCACTCGGGGTCGGCGGGGTCGGAGTAGGTGTCCTGGGCAACGATGTCCTCGACGGCAGCCAGGGCGAAATAATCGATCGGCTTATAGAAGCCCATGAAGTTGGTCGTGACCGGCACCGCTGGCGTGACTTCCCGCAGGATGGCCTTCTGGGCGGTGAACGATTCGATCCACGAATCGGACCAGAAACGCCGCCAGTCGACGTCGTGGCCGGGATTGGCGAATGTCGCGAGGGGATGCGGCGGTTCGATCTCCTCCCAGTTTCCATATCGCTGGCTCCAGACCGCTGTTCCCCAGGCCTCGTTGAGAGCGCCCAGCGTGCCGTAGCGACGCATCAGCCACGCTCGAAAGGCTGCCCTCGACAGATCGCAGTAGCACTCGACGATGTGGCAGCCAATCTCGTTGTCGACATGCCAGAGGGCCAGAGCCGGATGGTCGCGAAGATGCTCCGCAAGAGCCCGCGTGACGCGATCGGCAGCCTCACGGTATGCCGGCGCGTGCGGGCAGATGTGGCGCCTCGACCCGGCGCGCAGCCTGACTCCCTCTGCGGTCACAGGCAGGATCTCTGGATGCAGCCTCGTCAGCCACGCCGGCGGCGCCGCAGTCGGTGTAGCGAGGTTGACGGCCACGCCGTTGGCGTGCAGGAGGTCGAACACACGATCCAGCCAGCCGAAGTCGCAGCGCCCGGGTTCGGGTTCGAGCTTCGACCAGCAGAAGACGCCGAGAGACACTCGGTCGACGTTCGCCTGTCGCATCAGGCGAACGTCCTCGATCCAGACCTCCTCCGGCCACTGTTCGGGGTTGTAGTCGCCGCCGTAGATCAGGCTGTCAGCGCCGCCCGATAAGGTCCAACTGCGCAATGAGGCGACATCCGTATTAGGGGGCATCCGACCATCTCCGACTATGGACTGCCAATCGCAACTCTCGGGTCCTGGCCGCAGCCGTCCAAGAAGGGGCAGGCTTCAGGCAATCGGTCCGCGCCCGCCGAATCACTCGCTCGGCCGGCTGTTCCACATCGATTGGAAACCACCTCTACTCCTTGACCCCGCCGACCGTGAGGCCACCTTCCCAGTACCGCTGGACAATGAAGAAGGCGATCGTCACCGGAATGATGGCCATCAACGACGCGGTAACGACCAGCGCATACAAGAACTGTGCGCTACCCGGCTGCGTCGCCAGGCTGTTCCAGTAGGCAAGGCCCACGGACAGAGTGAACAAATCCGACTTGCCTAACAGCAGAAGCGGCAAGAAGTAGTTGTTCCAGGCTCCCACAAACGACAGCAAGAACACGGTCACCAAGCCAGGCGCAAGAAGACGGAACGCGATCGACGCGAAGATCCGCAACTCGCTAGCGCCATCGACCCGCCCAGCGTCGATCAGCTCACGAGGGATCGCATGCTCGGCATACACCTTCATCAGGTAGACGCCGAACGGATTGACCAGGGCGGGCAATATGACGGCCAGCAGCGTGTCGGACAGACCAAAATTGCTCATCATCATGAACAGTGGAACGGCGACGACCGAACCCGGGACGAACACGCTGCCAACGACGATCGCAAAAACAGCATTGCGTCCGCGGAAGTCGTAGACCGCGAATGCGTACCCAGCCAGCGCAGCAATGACGGTGGATAGCACCGCCGCGCTCAGGGCATAGATGGCCGTGTTACGCGTCCACGTCAAGTATACGCCATGATCGCGCGCGAACACATCAGAGATGTTTTGAAGCAAATTGAAGGGAGCGGCGAACCAATAGCCAAAAGAGTCGAACAGTCCGGCCTCGGTCTTCGTGGACGCGAGAATCAACCAGACCAGTGGAAGGATGAAATAGAGGAACCCCGCGACCATGATGCCGTTGGCGAACACCGCATTCCTGGAAGGCGCACGTCCCCTAGGCGATGTTCTCGTCGCTGTGGTCATGCTCGCCTCCTTCGCCATGCGTTGAATCCCAGAACCAGCGCCACCAGCAGGGCCGTGACCACAGCCAGAGTGAAGGCGATTGCGGCCGAGTAGTCGAACTGCTGATTCCCGAACGCCAGGTTGTATACGTACATGTTGGGGGTGAAGTTGGTGCCTACTACCGTGGGCGACGTGATCCGGAAGAGGTTCGGCTCGTTGAATAGCTGGAACGTTCCGATTATCGAGAAAACCAGGGTGAGCATGATCGCGGGAGCTATGGCCGGAATCTTGATGTGCCACGCGATCCTGAGACCACTGGCACCGTCTACACGAGCGGCCTCGTAGAGTTCAGTTGGAATCGCCTTGAGAGCCGCATACATGATCACCATGTTGTAGCCGGTCCATTGCCAGGTTGTGATGTTTGCCAGCGAAGGAATAACCGTCGCCGGCGTGATGAACAGCGGCGGGTCGAGACTGAGAAAGCGCGCGATCTGCGCGATCGGCCCGAAGCTCTGACCATATAGATAGCCCCAGACCAGAGCCGCAACGACACTCGGCACAGCGAACGGCAGGAAGAATACGAGTCGAAAGACGGTGGGGCGCTTGAGGATGCCGCTGTCGAGAAGCAAGGCCGCGCCCAGCGCAGCGCCGAGCATGATGGGCACCTGGACGATGCCGAACGCCACCATGTTCCGCACGCCCGTCCAGAAGTTGTCGTCCGACAGCGCCCTCAGGTAGTTGTCGATGCCGACGAAGGTCGTGCCCCCGATGATCCTCGTTCGGGTCGTGCTCAGATTGGCCGCGTATATCAGGGGATAGACGACGAACGCCAGAAACGAAACCAGGAAAGGCGAAAGGAATAGGTAGGGCACGACGTTCCGTCTGAGATGACGCCACGACCGGCGCACACGAAGCACCCGCGTTGTGTCAACACGACTGTCGGCTGCTGAGACCATCGACGATCGCGCCTTCCTTGTGCCTGGCTTCCATTGTGTCAAGCAGGGACTGGCCCCGCGCCGCGCAGAAAGTGGGCCGCATGGAGCCCGAGCCTGCGCGGCGGGATAGCCAGATTCGATCTACTTGACCGTGAAACCCTGATCCTTTGCGAACTGCGTACTCTTGGCCTGGAGATCGGCCATGGCAGCCTCGAAGGTGATCGAGCCCGCGATGACCTTGTTCACTTCATCGCCGTATGTCTGGTACACGTAGTCGGTAAACGGACTCCACCCGAACGACGGGTCGACCTGAGCGCCGGCCGCCGCCATGACCTTGTGGGTCTCCTGGCCACCAAAGACCGGATCGGTGAAGTTGATCCAAGCCGGATCTGCGGCAGTCGTGCCAAGGACCGGGTAGAGGTTGCCGGCACCATTGGCGAAGGAAAGGGTGGCCTTGGGATCGGTGGTCAGCCAGCGGGCGAACTCGTCGGCCGCCTTCTGGTGCTGTGAGGCGCTGGTTACTGCGATCGAGGATCCACCGTAGTTGCCGTTCACGGCGCCGCCGGCGGTCCATTGAGGAATGGGTGTGACCTCCCAGTTGCCTTTTACCGTGGGGGCGATGCTGGCGATGTACTCGCCACCCCAGGCACCCGATGGCCAGCAGGCCACGGTCTGCTTGTCCATTGCGGTGTTCCAGTCATTGGTGTAGGTGGTCACCGGACTGAGGTTACCCGACTTGATGAGTTCGCCCCAGTACTTCGCGACGCGAGTGACCTCGGGCGAGGTGAAGTTGATCGTGATGTTCGATCCGTCGACAACGAACGGACGTGCCCCGGACTGCCAAAGCAGGCCGAAGTACCAGCCGGCATCGCTGGTGAAGTTGGTGAGGTAGGCGTTCTTGTCCGCCTTATGCAGTTTCGCCGCATCGGCGGCCAGCTCGTCCCAGGTCGTTGGGGCGGTGATGCCGTACTTGGTAAGCATCGCCT
>JBGQBD010000054.1:0-15309 GCA_041494645.1 Candidatus Limnocylindria bacterium | reverse complement strand
GGGTCGGGTCGGCTCGAGATGCGCGAGATCCCGGGGACCGACAGGGCCCTGGACGCGGACCTGGTGCTCATCGCGATGGGCTTCACCGGCCCCGAGCCGGAGCTGCCGTCGGCCTTCGGCTGCAAGCTGGACCACCGCGGCAACATCGTCCACGACGGCGACTACATGACCACCGTGCCGGGAGTCTTCTCGGCCGGCGACTGCTCGCGCGGCCAGTCGCTGGTGGTCTGGGCCATCCACGAGGGCCGCCAGGCCGCCCGCGCCGTCGATCGGTTCCTGATGTTCGGGGAGACCATCCTGCCGGGCTGAGAACGGGGCCGGGCAAGTCGGCCGTGGCCCGCACGGCTGGCCGGCCAACCTGCGCGGCGCGCCGGACAACCTGCGCGGCGCGCCTCGGCTGTGGCGCCGCCTCAGAGCCCGAAGCGGCTTTCCGCCGGGTCCGCCAGCTCGCGGCCGATCACCAGCGAGGCCTTGGCCGCGGGTGAAGGTTTACAGCAGATCGGACAGAGACCACCCCTCGCCGCGCCGAACGAGGACGCTGCCGCCTCGGCTAACCACGACCGGCTCGGCCCCCGCTACCCGCACGGTGACCGGCCGTTCGGCCCGCAGGTGCAGCCGATCATGCTCGATGCGAACCCGGACTCGCCGACCACGCAGCCTGAATGGCACTTCCAGCGCGGACCAGCCGGCCGGCAGGTGTGGATCCAGGATGAGCTGGCCGCCTGCAGGTCGAAGACCGGCGAAACCCAGCACGATCGCCTGCCAGAGGCCGCCCATCGTGGCCATGTGCAGCCCGTCGGCCGATCGGCCGGTATCGTCGTCCAGGTCGAAGAAGGCCGTGAGTCGAAGTGCGCCGAGCGCCTCCTCGGTTCGACCAGCTCTTGCCATCAAGGCCGCGTGAATGCCCGGTGAGAGCGAGCTGCCGTGGGCCGTGCGCGGCTCGTAGAAGTCCAGGTTGGCGGCGAGTGTACCGGGCACAACCTCGGCGGGCAGGAGGTGGTAGAGCATCAGCACGTCCGGCTGCTTCACGCACTGCGCCCTGGCCGTCCGCTCGCGGCCCAGGAAGACGTCGCCCCACACCGGACGCGTCGTCAACTCGGCGATCTTGACCGGCTCGAGCGAGAAGAAGCCCGCAAATTGCTCGTAGAGGCCCAACTTGGGATCGAAGCCGTCGACGATCCGGTCGGCCAGTTCAAGCCAGGCCGCCCGTTCCCGGGCGCTTACGGCGACCGGGCGTGCGCCGACCCGACCTCTCGAACCTGCCGGGGCATTCCCCAGGGCTGCCGCTCTTCGCAGGTTCCAGCGGGCCATCACGTTCGTGTATGCGTCGTCGTCGACCAGCTCGTGGTATTCGTCGGGCCCTATGACACCCGACAGATGTGCCGTTCCGTCGGCCACTCGCTCGAAGCGGGAGGCCCAGAAGCGTGCCGTCTCGACGAGCAGCTCGCGGCCGGGACCCGCCGCGAACGGCCGATCGTTCGTCCAGTCCGCGTACGTTGCGGCGGCCCAAGCCACATCCGACACGATGTGCAGCTCCCGCTCGCCATTCCACACCCGAAGCGGATTGCCGTCGCCGCCGGTCACCCAGGTCGGCGTGACATCGCGACCGTCCTGGGCCGACTCCCAGGGGAACCAGGCGCCCCCAAGCCCAGCCTCTTTGGCCGAGGCGCGAGCCGAGTCCAGCCGGCGAACCCGGTATTCGAGCATCGCCCGCGCCGCGGGCGGATGAGTGGCCGCGAGGAACGGCAGGACGAAGATGTCCGAGTCCCAGAACACGTGCCCGCGATAGTTGTCGCCCGTCAGGCCACGCGGTCCGATCGCCGCTTCGCCCCGATCCGGCACGTGCGCCATCAGCTCGAACAGGGCGAACCGGATGGCCCGCTGCATCTCGACGTCGCCTTCGATGCGGATGTCCGCGTCCGCCCAACGCGCCGCCCAGGCGGAGCGCTGCTCAGCGAGGAGCCGGTCGAACCCCATATCCTGGGCCTCGGCGAGGAAGGAGAGCGCAGCCACTTCGCTCGGGATGCGGCGGCTGCTCACGCTTACGGCAACGTACCGGTCGAAGCGACGATCCTCGCCGCTGCCAGACTCCGTATCCCGCGCCGCGACGGCGGCGCCGCCTGAATTCGCGCCCAGCCGAATCGTCGCCCCGCGCCCGGTCTCGTCCAGCCGCGGCGCCGGTCCATCGGAGCCAGGCTTGGGAACGAGTGGGCCGCCGCGTCGGCGCCGGGCCCCCTTGCCTCCCGCCCGTAGGACGCCAATGCCCGGCCGAGCGCGCGAGGCAAACGAAACCGCGCGGACGGCGCCAAGCTCGGTCGCAAGCTCGTGATGAACGAGCCCGGTGCGCAGGTCCACGATCCGTCGCACGGGCTGGCGGTCGTCGAGACGGCCGGCAATGCGCGCCCAATCAGGGGCGCGGAGCATGTCCGTGCTGGCGCCCGTGCCGGCATAGACACCGGAGACGTAGACCTCACGCCGGGCCGGTGGATACTCGACCATGGGGCTGCCAAGTGTACCCGTCACACCGTCGACAATCGCCAGTCGAACGTCGCGGGCGGGTTCGCGGGCCGGGTCGACGCCATCGATGACCACGGTCCAAGACGACGCCGCGGGGATCGCCGGCAGATCCAGCCGCTGCCGCCGCAGGAGCTGATCCACAACGACCGCACATGCCGAGTCCGGACTGACAGTCAGCCACGTCGGCTCCCCGCCGTCGCGAACGCCGGTGCCATCGCCAGCCTCGCTCGCGTCCTGTGGAGGCAGCGCCTCAGCGCCCAGGACGACGCCCTCAGACGGACGGATGCCTTCCGACCACCATAGCTCGAGCAGCTGGGCGAGCGTGGTCAGCCTGGCGTGCGCCCGAACATCCAACGAGCCGGCGTCGCTCGTCACGCGGCCGCGCGACGAGCGAACACCGATGATCGCGGTACGCGCCCCGGTCGCGGCTACCGCGGCCAGCATCAACCTGACCTGCGGGTCGCTCCACAGGTCGCGAGTGACGGCGATCGCTTCGAAGCGGCGGCTGGCGGCCGGCGGCAGGCTGAGGGCCCGTGGTGTTCGAAATCCGAATGTCATCGTTGAACCCTCCGCGAGCGCGAGAAGATTGGCCCCGCCTGGGGTCAGGTGAGAATCGATTGGTGGCGAGCGCGAGCCAGGCGGGAGTTGGGATCGAGGATTCGCTACCTCGGCCGGGCGGCAGCCATGGCCGAAATGGGATGGCCGTCGCCATCTTCGGGCGGCGGAGTCTCCGGGTCTGCGATGGGCGGGGGCGGCGCAAATCGATCGGCGGCCGGCAAGACGTACCGAGCGGCCACCAGCGCCACAAACGCGACTGAAACCGTTACGAGCCCAGCGTACTCAGGCAGGCTAACGAGCATGACGATCGCGACGAGGAAGGCAAGGCGCGCGAAACGCACGGGAAACGCGATCACAAGTAGGAAGCCCAGCCGGACGATTTCGGTAAGCGGGAGTGTCTCTCGTCTGGGATCGGCAACCAGCGGCCAGAGCACGCAAGAGCAAATCACGGTAACGACAAATCCCCAAAGTGCCATGGTTGCCAGCGCCAGACCGGGATAGTCGCCGCGCGAGATGCCGATGTAGATGTTCGTCCCGAAGACGAGCATGCACACCAGCAGGCCCGTGCCCATGGCCAGCGCACGCCCCCCCAACCGGCGCCAGGCAACGAAGGCATCGGACAGGGCGACGAATTCATTTCGCTGGATGAGAGTGGCCAGCCGGAAGATGCCGATCGTGGGCAGGGCCAGCAGCGGGCTGAGCAACAGGATCGGCGGCCAGGCCAACCCCCCGAGCGCCACCACGCTGAACATCAGACCCCAGATGAGGTTGGCCGCTACCAACCTCATGCTGTGGTGATAGAAGTCACCCCCGGCGGCGCGAATTGCGCCACCGAGGCGAGGTGCAGGCGGACGTTCGGACTTGACCACGGAACCTCGACTGGGCGATTCGTATCCCGAGTTGGCGCTCAAGGAACGCTCGCCCTAGCCCGTCATGCCCGTCTTGGCAACGCTCGGAACGAAGTAGCGCTGGAAGAAGAGGTAGAGCACCAGGATCGGCAGCGTGGCCATGACGATCGTCGCCATCTGTGGCGGCCAGTTGGTGGTGAAACCTCCAGCCAGTCGGAAACCCGCCAGGGCAAGGGGCAACGTCCAATGGGCCCTGTCCTGCAGAATGATCAAGGGCCAGAAGAAACCGTTCCACGTTCCCTGGAATTGCAGCACCGCCACCGTCGCCAGCGCGGGGCCCGCCAGGGGGAGCATGACTCGCAGGAACGTCGTGAAGAAACCCGCGCCGTCGATGCGCGCAGCCTCCTCGAGATCCTTTGGGATGGTCAGGAAGTACTGACGCATGAAGAAGATGCTCGTACCCGAAATGGCCAGCACCGTAACGACGCCGATGTACTGTGCGAACCCTCGCGTCAGGCCGGCGCCATTCAGCATCAGGTAAACCGGCACCAGCCGAAGCTGGTCGGGGATCATCAACGTAGCGAGCACGATCAGAAAGAGGGCCTCGCGGCCGGGGAACCGAAGCCGTGCGAAGGCGTAACCGGCCAGACTCCCAAGAACGAGGTTCGTCACGGTGACGGCCGCGGCGATAGCGGCGCTGTTCAAGAAGAGAGCCGGCAGAGAAGGATCGAGGGTGTTGAATGCGTACTCCCAGCCCGCCGTGGTGAACGGGTCCGGCAGGAATGTCATCCGCACGGAATCCGGCAGCGTCTTGAAGGACGTGATGACGGACCATGAGAACGGCACGAACATCAGCACCGCGTAGGCGATCATCAGCAAGACGGCAATTCGGCGCCGCCGGCGCGCCCAGCGATCGCCGACCGGCGAAACCACCGGCGTAACGGCTGGCGGCGGCTCCGGCGTCAGCCGTGGGTCGAGGGAAGCGATAACGTTGGTCATCGTCCGTGCCTCACCATGAGGGGGTCCCACCGAACAATCGGCGCTGCAGGAGCGTAGCCGAGAAGATCAAGACGAATAGGATGATTCCTACGGCGGCGGCGTAGCCGAAATCGAACAGCTTGAACGCGGCGAAGTACAGGTACAGAACCATGGTCATCATTGAGTTGGCCGGGGCGCCGTCGACGCCGCCCGCCAGATACGCCTGGTCGAACAGCTGAAGACCGCCGATCACGGCCACGGTCGCTACGAAGTAGTGGGCCGGCTTCAACAGGGGGAAGGTGATGCGCCAGAACGCTTGAACGGCGGTGGCGCCATCGATCGCGGCCGCTTCGTAGAGTTCGTGGCTGATCGCTTGAAGCGATGCCAGATAGAAGAGCATGAACGTTCCGGAGGTGGTCCACGCGTTCAGAATGATGATCGAGTTCATCGCGGTGGATGAGTCGCCGAGCCAGTTCTGGGAGTCCGTGTACCCCAGGAATGCGAAGATCGGGTTCACGCCGAGAGCGGCGCGGGCTGCATTGAACAGGCCGTCCGGCTCCAGGAGGAAGATCCAGAGCACGGTAATCGCGGCGGAGCTGGCGATGGCCGGGAAGTAGAAGGCCGCCCTGAAGAACTTCTGGCCTCGGATCTTCTGGTTGACAAGGACCGCCAGGAACAGCCCGAGAGCCATGGCTAGCGGCACCCAAACCACGGTGTAGTACAGGGTGTTGGTGACAGCCTGCTGGAAAATGGGATCGCCAAGGACCTTGAAGTAGTTCTTCGTTCCGAGGAACGTCTCAGGGCCCGATCTGATGTTCCACTGCCACACGCTGATATAGAGCGAATAGAAGATGGAGCCGATGTTCAGGACCAGGAAGAGGAGCATCGGCACGAGGATGAACAGATAGCCGGTGATGGCTTCGCGCCCCTGCGCGATCCCCTTCCTCTTCATCACGGGAGAGCCCGATCGAGCCGAGGCGATGACCCCCATCGACCTTCTCCGTTAGCTTGACGTTGCTGCGCGAACGCCGGCCGTGAGGGCTCGGCGTTCGCGCAGGTCGCTCAGCGTGGGCTGGGTTTGGCTGCCGGAGGTTAGCCCCCGATCGCCGTCTTTATGGCAGCAGCCGTGGCTTTGCAGACAGTGGCGGCGCTGAAGGCACCGCCCTTCGCGATCTGCTTGGTGAACTCATCCTGGAAGGCCTTCTGGATGGCCGCATAGCCGAACACGAAGCCGGATCCCGGATTCGCAACGGAGCCCATGGCCGTGAGAACGTCCTTGCCCGCGGGGGCAGCAACGTCGGAGCGGGCCGGAAGAGCGACGCCACCCTGGGTCCACTTGGTCATTCCATCCTTGCCGGTCAGCCAGGAGAGGAGCACCCAAGCGGCGTCCTTGTTCTTGGCGTCGGCCGGAATGGCATAGGCCGCAGTGTAGGAGATGGTAACGGGGCTACCGGACGAGCCCGTCGGGAACGGGGCCCACGCGTACTTGACGGTGGGATACGTGCTGCTCATGGCCGGGTCGAGCCAGCCGCCCTCGAAAGTGATAGCGGACGTGACCTTGCCGAGCGCGTCACCGCACCACCCGGCGCCCATGTCGCTTGCGGTCATTCCGAGGCCGTTCTTGAACAGGTCCAGGTAAGACTGGACGGCTGCCACGGAGGCGGCTGAGTCAATCGTCTCGGTCTTGCCGTCGGCGGAGAGGAGCGTGCCGCCCTGGGCATAGACCCAGGCGAGGCCACGGTCGAGGCCGGCGTTCAGGCAGATCGGAGCCTTGAGCTTGTTGGTGCCCTTTAGGCTCGTAGCCATGGTCACCAGCTGGGCAATCGTGGTGGGCGGGGTCGGCACGAGGGCCGTGTTGTACGCCATCCCGATTGTGTTGCCATCCTTCGGGAAGCCGTAGGTCTTGCCGTCGGTGCCCTTGAAGATGGACGCGTAGCCGGCGTAGAACTTGCTGACATCGTAGCTGGAGGCCGCGATATAGGGGTCGAGGGGCGCGAAGAAGCCGGCCTTGATCCAGTCCGGCGCGACGTCGGCATTGAGGTACATGACGTCAGGGACGTCCTTGGAGGCGAACTTCGCCGTCATTACGGCCGGGTAGTCGCCGGCGATCGGCTGGTAGTCGACCTTGATGTTCGGATAGGCGGCCTGGAACGCCAGGAGCGTCTGGGTGAGGGCGTTGCCCTCAGACGGGGACGATTGCCAGCCGGAGAGCACTACGGTGCCGCTGGGCTGAGTTGCCGTCGGTACCGCCGTCGGAGCGCCGCTCGATGCCGGCTGCGTCCCCACCGGGGCCTGGGTGGGCGTGGCAGACGAGCTGCCGCACGCGCTGACCGCGAGAGCTGCGATCGAACACAGAGCCAGCATCGTCCTGGGCATGACAAAGCGCATCACATCCTCCTTCTGTGGGCACGGGTACGTACTGTGGGCATGTGTACGTATGGTCGGCCCAGCTGAGTTGCTCCCGCTCGGAGCAGCGACAGTTATAGCAGATCGAGCGCCGAGGGCGGGGGTCGGGCGCGTCCTGCGCGATGCCGGGCCCGGATGGTGCTCCGGGTTGCCAGGAACGTAACCGACCGCGTTACCGTCGGTCGGCGCTGTCAGGTCGATCGGCGAGGGCCGGCATGACCGTGGTCTTGTCGGCACCGGTCACGCCCATGACGACGATGGTCGCCGGCGCCGAGCCCAAAACGGTTGCTTTCCGCGTCTGCCGTTGCCGAACCACGCGCCCTGTACCGCCGCGGATTACCCGTTCCACCTCGTCGCGGCTGACCTATCGCAGGCTCGGTCTAGCCCTTCTTCTCGAGATGGCCTCCGAAGCCGAAGCGCATCGCGGAAAGGACCTTGTCGCCGAAGTCGGCCTCTCCTCGAGACGCGAACCGCGCGTACAGCGCGGCGGTCAGAACTGGGGCCGGCGCGCTGACGTCGATCGCGGCGATGCTCGTCCAGCGGCCCTCGCCCGAGTCGGACACTCGGCCCGAGAAACCCGCCAGGTCGGGGCTCTCGAGCATCGCCTGGGCGGTAAGGTCGAGCAACCAAGATGCGATGACGCTGCCACGGCGCCAGACCTCGGTCACGGCGGGCAGGTCGAGGCGGTACTGGTACAGTTCCGGCTCGCGCAGAGGTGACGTCTCGGCGTCGATCTCGCGCTGGTTAAGCCCGGCGTCGGAATGGTGCAGGATGTTGAGGCCCTCGGCGTAAGCGGCCATCACGCCGTACTCGATGCCGTTGTGGACCATCTTCACGAAGTGGCCGGCGCCGACCGGGCCGCAATGCAAGTAGCCCTGCTCTGCCTTGTTTGGCTCGCCATCGCGTCCGGGCGTGCGGGGCGCCGCCGCAACTCCCGGGGCAAGCGCCTTGAACAGCGGGTCCAGGCGTGCCACCGCATCGTCGGGCCCGCCGATCATCAAGCAGTAACCGCGCTCGAGGCCCCACACGCCACCGCTGGTGCCGCAGTCGACGTAGCGGATCCCGGCTGGCTGGAGTTCCTTCGAGCGGCGGATGTCGTCGCGATAGTAGGAATTGCCGCCATCGATCACGATGTCGTCGGCCGCAAGCAGCGGAGTGAGTTGATTCAGAGTGGCGTCAACCGAGGCCGCCGGAACCATGAGCCACAGGACGCGCGGCCGATCGAGCTTCGCCACGAGATCTGCCAGCGAACTGGCGCCGCCCGAAAGCGCGCCCTCGGCCACGAGTCCGTCCACCGTCGCCTTTGTCCGAGCGTATCCGAAAACTGTGTGCCCGCCTTGCAGCCAGCGCCGTGAAATGTTGGCGCCCATGCGCCCGAGTCCGATGAGTCCGACTTGCACGGAGAATTCCTCCTTGGCGGTCCTTGCCTGGCTAGAGATTGATGCGGACCTGGCAGGATCCGCGCTCGGTCACGGTGATTCGATGTGCTGGCAGTCCTCGCCTATCAGGAGAGCCGCCGTCGTCAACGCTGGATCCGGGCGGAGCCGCCTCGGGCGAAAGCCTGAACCTGCTCCAGGGTGACCATGCTCGTGTCCCCCGGCGTCGTGGTGAGCAGGGCACCGTGGGCCCAGCCGAGTCTGACGGCTTCCTCGGGCGTGGCTCCGCTGAGCAGTCCGTAGATGAAGCCCGACGCGAAGCCGTCCCCGCCGCCAACGCGATCCAGGACATCCAGCTCGCACGTGGGCGCGTGCACGGGCCGGCCATCGACCCAGGCCACGGCGCTCCAGGTGTGGCGGTGCGTGGAATGGACCTCCCGCAGCGTCGTGGCCACCGCCTTCACGGACGGGAACTTCGCCCTCACGTCGTCGATCATCCCCAGGAAGACCGCCGGATCGAGCGCCGAAGCCGCCTTCACCTCGGGGCCTCGGATGCCCAGGCCGTTCTGGAGATCCTCCTCGTTGCCCACCAGAACGTCCGTGTGCGAGACGATCTGGCCGAGAATCGATCGAGCCTTGTCCGAGCCTCCCCAGATGTTCCAGAGCTTCTCCCTGTAGTTGAGATCGAAGCTCGTGGCGGCGCCGGCCTTCTTCGCGGCTTGCATGGCTTCGATGATAAGTGGGCCTGTGGTCTCCGAGAGCGAGGCGAAGATGCCCCCGGAATGGAACCAGCGCACCCCGCCCGAGAAGAGCGCGTCCCAGTCGAAATCCCCGCGGGCGAGGCGCGCGGCAGCTTCGTTGCAGCGGTTGTAGAAGACCACGGGCGCCCGAATGCCGAGGCCCTGGTCGCTGTAGACCGTCGCCATGTTGGGGCCCGTCACGCCGTCGTGGACAAAGTGCTTGTAGATGGCGCGAACACCAACGGCGCGGACGCGTTCGGCTATGAGGTCGCCGATGGGATAGTCAACCATTGCTGAGACGATTGCGGTGTTCATGCGGAAGCAGTCAGAGAGGTTCGCAGCCACGTTGAACTCGCCGCCACTGACGTGGATGCTGCACTCCGTCGCTTTGCGGAAGGGGATGATGCCGGGATCGAGTCGGTGCACGAGCGCGCCCAGGGAGACCAGGTCCAGGGCGCCTTCCGAGGGGATGATCAGCTGAGTCATGGGTTGCTCCAGTCTCGGACCAGTCGAAACGATGGATTTCGAGGCCAAGGAGGGCTGGCAGTGGCGTAGGCGGTCATGCCTGGGCTACCGAACGGCCGGGACGGACGCGATGTCGAGCTCGCCCGAGGAGTGGACGCCGACGCCGAGCTGAAATGTCTCGCATGTTCGGTCATCCGATCATTCCGGACCTCCCCGGTCGAATTCGAGGACGTGGACGATTCGGTCTGCCCATTCGCGGCGGGTTGGCGGCCGTCCCGGAGGCGTTGCGGCCAGCATCTCGAGGCACTGGAGGACGGCCAGCATGTCGAGCTGCGTCAGCGTGCCCGGGTTCTGCTCGATGCCGGCCGCGGAGAGAAACGCGCCACTGGCCGCTGGCCAGCGCGCGGGGTGGTGGTAGCGGATGATCCAGCGCCACCATGCGGCATCGAACAGCGGGTGCGCGAGGCGGGCGCGCTCCAGATCGAGGAGCGCCACGACGGTATCGTCGCGCATGACGACGTTCACCGGTGCGAGGTCGCCGTGCGCGAAGATGGGCCGAACGCCCGCGAAGCCGTCGGGCAGGCGTTCAATAACGTCCCGGATTCGACGAGCGGCGACAGCATCGACGTAAGGGTCGGCCTCCTCCAGCCACCGTCGCGAGGCTGCCCCCAGGCGATCCGGGTCGCTCCACGTCCGGGTAAGGTGAAGGCCTGCCGTCGGGACACGGGCGATCTCGCGCGCCGCTCGGCCGACCGCCGCGCCGACCAGCGCAGCGTTCGCGTCGTTGCCAAAGAGCTCGCGCCCGGAGATTCCCGGGACAAACCGGGAGACGACGTACGGGGTTCGCCCGTGGCCATCCCCACCGAGCACCTCGGGCACCGGCAGCCAGGGGGCGAGGCGCTCGAGGTCCCGTCCGAGCCGGAGGCGTCGATCCATTGCCCGCCGGTCGGCCGCCCGGACGCCGACCGACCACTGGACGACGAACCCACCTTCCGCGGCCCCCGTCCCGACCAGGACGCTCCGCGTCGCGGCCGCCCACGGGGGCGTGAGTTCTTCGACGACCCTCGCCCTCTGGCCGAGAACCGCGGTGACGCCTGCGGCCACCTCGGACGGAAGCATGTGAGGAGCCACCTACGCGAGTCGATCGACGAACATCGCCGCCGCGTCGAAGGCGATCGGGCGAAGCGGCTCGACGACCTCGCAACTCCCGGTCGCCAGCACGTCCGGGAGCGCGGGCGCGCTCACGTAGAGGCGCTCGAGGTGCTTCGTATCGCGCACGCGAACGATCCGGGCGTTCTGCGGCGTCACTTTTAGGCAGCAGGCGAGGGCGATCGCGAGCGCCTCCCGGTCCGTGTCGACCGTGAGCGGGACCCGGGCGCCCTCCGGGGTCTTCGCCGTGATGCAGTTCATGTACGTCTTGCGTCGGTCGATCTTCTCGACCGCCCGGCGCAGGACGACGTCCGCCATTCCGATCCCGACCGCGTTACCGTCGGTCGGCGCGGTCAGGTCGCGCACCACGATGCGCTGGACGGCCGGTGGGACCCCGGTTGGCCCCGCGTAGTAGCGCCCCACGACGTTGGAGTCCATGCCCAGACCGCTGATGTCCTTCCCGATCTCGTCGAGGACGAGGACATCGATCTCCGGGAGCGGGATCCGCGCGAGCGCGTTCGTCGCCATGACGAGCAGCTCCGGCTCGCGAGCCGCGATGCGGTCGGCCCGGACCGCCTCGACGTGGAGAAGTCGGGCGTGGCCGTTCTCGACGAGCGCGAGACCGAACGGGATCGGGGCGCGCGCGAGCGTGAAAGCGGCGACTGCCGGAATGAGTTCGTCGAAAACGGCGAAGCCCTGGCCGTGGAACGTGTCCGCGCCCTTCTGCTTCCCGAGGCCGATCGCGATCATCTTCATCAGCCCGCTCTCCACCGGGCCGCTGAAGTCGGTGTGGACCTTGACGCGGTTGATCGGGACGATTAGGTCGGCTCCCTCGAAGGCGTTCCGGTCGACGAAGACCGGGATGCCCGGCCTAACCTCGCCCAGTTCGACCGTTTCCATAGACGAGCGGATCTCGCAGCCCATCGACTCGGGCGTGATCCCGTACTCCGCGAGCACTTCCAGCTGACCCTCGGCGCTTGCCCCGCCGTGGCTGCCCATCGCCGGGACGATGAAGACGCTCGCTCCCGCCACACGGACCCGTTCGACGACCGCTCGGACAACCTGATCGATCCGGTCGATGCCGCGGCTTCCGACGGCGAGGCAGACCCGCGCCCCGGGGGAGATTGTGGCCAGGACCGGGTCGAGCGCGCCCCGGACGGCGTCGCCGACATTGGCGATCTCGGTTGGGTCGAATCGCTGTCGGACGAGCGCCCACTCGGGGAGCGTCCCGCGCTCGAACTCGGGGAACTTGGGGCGACCCAGCGCGTCCGGAGGGAGCGGCTCGACGGCGGGCGGCAGGACGGGTGGGTCGCTCAGCCGGCCCGCGCTCTCCCGCGAGTATCTGGTGCTATCGGTGGTCGCTCGATCGCTCGTGGTCATATCGGTCCTCGCCTCGGTCACGTGGGGCTCGTTCCTGCCGTTCGTCTCGTGCTCGCCCTGCCGCTTGCCTAGATCGTCATCGCGCTGAAGCCGCCGTCCACCCGGACGATTGCCCCGGTGACGAACCCGGACGCTTGCGCGGATGCGAGCCAGACCGCCGCGCCGACAAGCTCGTCAGGCTCGCCGAGCCTGCCGACCGGCGTGTGCCCGAGGATCGCCCGTACGCGCTCCTCCGAGAGGAGTTTCCGATTCTGCTCCGCCGGGAAGAATCCCGGCGCGATCGCGTTGACGCGGATTCGATGGGGCGCGAGCTCGCGGGCGAGGTACTGGGTGAGGTTGTTCAGCCCGGCCTTGCTGACCGAGTAGGTGAGCACCCCGGAGAGGGGCGGGCCGGACGACGCCGACGAGAGGTTGATGATCGAGCCGCCGTTGCCGTTCGCGATCATCGACCGGACGAAGACCTGGCAGGCGAGGAAGACGGACGTGAGGTTCGCGTCGATGATCCGGTGCCATTCGTCCAGGCCGATCTGGAGGAATGGCGTCGAGCTGTTCACTCCCGGGGCGTTGACGAGGACGTTCACCGGTCCCAGGCGCTCCTCGACCGCCTGCCGGGCGGTCTCGAGGGAGTGGGGGTCGGTCGCGTCGACCTCGACGAACGCTGCCCGGACCCCCGTGGCCTCGAGGGCGGAGGCGCGAGCCTCGCCACGCTCGGCCGAGCGACCCATGACGGCGACCGTGGCGCCCGCTCGGCCGAGGCCGTGGCAGATCGCCCCGCCGAGGACGCCCGTGCCGCCGATGACCGCGGCGACGCTGCCGGTCAGATCGAAGAGGTCCATCGTGCGCTCCCAATCATGGTTCGGGTCCTGCCTAGTTCGTGCCTGACGTCTCGGGCGTCGCGCGGGTGACTGTCGCGAGCGCGCCCATCGGCATCGAGGACGACTGCCTTGCAGCTCGTCGTTCCGAGATCGAGGCCGATCATCGCGCGCCGCCTCTCACGGCCTCGCCGCTCACGGGGTCGCCGTGCCGCCGTCGAGCCGGTAGGCACGCTTCCCGAGACCGTACGCCATTTCGTAGGCCATGATGCGTGCGTCGGACGCGTCGACGATCCCGCGGACGATGAGGCCGGCGAGCCAGTTCGCGCTTGCGCGCCGCCAGACGTCGTGCCGGACGGGGATCGAGCAGAAGGCGCGCGTGTCGTCGTTGAACCCGACCGTGTTGTACAGCCCGGCCGTCTCGATCACCTGATCGAAGTAGCGGGCCATCCCATTCAGGCTGTCGTGGAACCACCATGGCGGGCCGACTCGGAGCGCAGGGTAGTGGCCCGCGAGCGGGGCAAGCTCCCGCGGGTACGCGGTCTCGTCGAGCGTGAACACGATGAGCGTCAGGCGCGGATCGTTCCCGAACCGCTCGAGGAGCGGCCGCAGGTTGCGGGTGAACTCCGCGGCGACCGGTATGTCCGCACCCATGTCGGCTCCGAACCGCTCGAACAGCGTCCGGTTGTGGTTGCGGAACGAGCCGACGTGGAGCTGCATGACGAGCCCGTCCTCGACGCTCATCCGGGCGAACTCGATCAGCATGTGGCCGGTGAAGCGGCAGGCTTCTTCGAGGGTCACCTCGCCGTGGAGGGCATGGTCGAGGATCGCGTCGGCTTCGACCTCGTCGAGCGACGCGGTGTACGCGGACTCGACGCCGTAATCGGCCGCCACCGCGCCCATCGCGCGGAAGAACGAGCGCCGCTCCTCCAGCGCGGCCAGGAGCGCGGCGGTTCGCGTCACCTCCCGGCCCACGCTGGCCGAAAGCGCATCGAGGCGCTCCCGCCAGCCGCGGGCGAGGAGGTTGACCACACCGTCGGGTCGGAACGTCGGGCGCACGTCACCAGACCAGCCGGAGGCAAGGATCGCGCGGTGGCTGTCGAGCGGGTCGGCGGCGTCGTCCGTCGTGCAGAGCGTCTCGATCCCGGCCCGTTCGAAGAGGGCGCGCGGCCGGAACTCCGGGCGGGCGAGCTTGGCCGACAGCTCGTCGTACACGGCTCCGGCGTTGTCGCTGGTCAGCGGCTCGTCGATCCCGAACACCTCGCGGAGCTCGTCGGCAAGCCAGGAGCCGGACGGTGTCGCCCGGAAGAGGAAGAAGTTGTCGGCAAAGAGCTGCCAGACGCGGCGGTGGTCCGTCTCGGTCGCGGGGCCGGCCGAGCGACCGTCTCGTGCCCGAACCCCGAGTGCCTCGAGCGGGATCCCCTGCGAGTAGAGCATCCGCAGGATGTAATGGTCCGGGATGATGAACAAATCCGTGGGTGTCCCGAAAGTCGCGTCCGGGTCGGCGAGGAGTCGCGGGTCGACGTGGCCGTGCGGGCTGACGATCGGGAGGCCGGCGATGCCGTCGTAGAGTTCGCGGGCAACCCGCTGTTGGGCAGGATCTGGCGCGAAGAAGCGGTTGGCCGCCAGGGTCGGTTCGAGTTTCATGGGCACGCTCCGCACGCTGCTCGATCGTAGTCTACGCGCCGGACTCGCCGGACCTGGAGGGGCGCGGGATCGACGTGACCGGGCTCGTAGGCCGTCTGCGACGAATCACAGCCACACGCGCGGGCTCACGCCGGACGGGCGGCCCGTGGAGCTGTTCGACGTCCTGGCGCCGATGCCGCCGATCGAGCGGCTCCCGGCCGAGTTCGTGGCCATGGTCGAGACGGGCAGGCGCACGCGGCCGTAATGACCGGGAGCGGGTGGCGGACGGCATTTTGATAGACGAGCCGACCGACCCCGGGTGATCCACTACGTAGATGTAGGCTCTCCGAGTAGCCGGGGAGCTCACGCTTGGCTGGATCACAACGAGGCCCGTCTCGAGCGGTCCGAATCAGCCGAGCCGCTCAAGAGCGATCGCGGGCAGCATCCGGTCCGC
>JBGQBD010000053.1:0-15490 GCA_041494645.1 Candidatus Limnocylindria bacterium | reverse complement strand
CTCGCGCGTCTTGCCCTGGACGCGATGGCCGCCCAGCTGGTGGATCGATTGGGGAGTCAGGCCGATGTGGCCCATGACCGGGATGCCGGCTCGAACGATCGTCTCGATGGTCCGGGCGCTGCGCTCACCGCCCTCGAGCTTCACGGCGCCCGCGCCGCCCTCCTGCATCAAGATGCCCGCGTTCTCCAGGCTCGCCTCCGGGGTGACGCCGTAGGAAAGGAACGGCATGTCGGCCACGACCAGGGCTCGCTTCGTGCCTCGCACCACGGCCTTGGTGTGGTGGAGCATCTCGGCCATCGTCACGCGCACGGTGCTGTCGTAGCCGAGCATGACCTGGCCCAGCGAGTCGCCCACGAGCAGCATGGGGATGCCGGCCTCGTCCAGGATTCGAGCCGTGGGGTAGTCATAGGCGGTCAGCATGGCGATGCGCTCGCCCTCGGCATACAGCCGGGCGATCGAGGAGATCGTCAGATGCCCGGCGTGCTGCGGCGACGGGGGCTGGCTCATTGGCCGCTCTCCGAGGGTTCGGCTGGGGCGGCCGTGACTCCGACGGCCGCCAGGCGCACGACGACCCGATCGAGAAGCAGCTCGGCCACCTCGCGCTTGGACAGCAGCGGCAGCTCTTCGGGCGATCCTTCGATCGAGTAGATGGTGACCTTGTTCGTGTCTGCTCCGAAGCCCGAGCCGGGCTCGGCTACGTCGTTGGCGACGAGCAGATCTACTCCCTTGGAGCGGAGCTTCTCGGCGGCTCGGTCCAGCGAGCCGGTCTCGGCCGCGAAGCCGACCAGGATCGGCGGGCGGGCGCCCGAGGCGTCGATGCTGGTGCGGACGCGTTCGGCCGTCTCCGCCAGCAGATCGGGAGTGGCGTCCATCTCGAGCGTCATCCCGGATGAACGGCTCACCTTCGTGCCGGACACACTGCGCGGCCGGAAGTCGGCCACGGCGGCGGCCATGACCAGGATGTCGAAGCGGGGCCCCTCCGCTGGGGTGAGGGCCAGCAGCTCGGCCTCCATCTCGGCGGCCGTCTCGGCGTTGACAACTTGGGCTCCGGCGGGGGGCTCGACGGTGTGGTTGGCGAGGATGAGCGTCACGGCCGCGCCCCGATCGAGCGCTTCTGCCGCGACGGCGATGCCCATCTTCCCGCTGGATCGGTTGCCGATGAACCGGACGGGGTCGATCGGCTCGGCGGTGCCGCCGGCGGTGACGACAACGTGGCGGCCGGCGAGATCCGTGCGCGACGGCCCGGCCGGCAAGAACTGCGCGGGAGCGCCGCCCACGGGGGCCGCTTCGGGCGGAGGAGTCGCGGCGGCCACCGGCGCCCCAGCCAGCGCCTGCACCGTCGCGTCGACGATGCGGCCCAGCGACGCGAGCCGTCCCGGCCCGACGATGCCCGATGCGAGCAGCCCCGATTCCGGCTCGACGATGTGGTAACCGAACTCGCGCAGTCGGGCGACGTTGGCCTGAGTGGCCGGATGAGCGTACATGCCACCATCCATGGCCGGAGCCACGACCACCGGAACTGAGGTCGCCAGGCAGGCGGCCGTAATGGTGTCGCCGGCCAGGCCCTGGGCCATGGCCGCCAGCCAGTGAGCCGTGGCCGGGGCCACGACGATGACCTCGACGTCATGGGCAGTGCTGATGTGGCCGATCCGCCCGTCATCCTGCAGGGCCAGCACATCGGAGTCGACGGCGTGCCGGCTCAGGGTCTCGAGGGTCAGCGTTCCGATGAACTCGGTCGCCGACGCGGTCATCAGGAGGCGGACGTCCGCTCCTTCGGTCTGGAGCAGGCGCAGCAAGTGCACGGCCTTGTACGCGGCGATGGAGCCGGTGATACCGAGGGCGATGCGGCGGCCCTCGAGGCGCCCGCTTGGCTCCGTCATGACGAGGGCTCCGAGATGACGTGGATCGAACCGGCCGCGCTGCCGGTCCAGCCGACCGTGTCGTCGCCCGGCACCGAGGGCTCGCCGCTGGCGAGCGCCCACAGTATGCCCAGACCCTTGAGCGTCAGTTCGGGGTCGATCGCGTCGATGCCGGGAAGCCCGCGGGCCCACGGTCCCGCCGACAGGCCGCCGGTGAGGACCACCTGGATATCGGAGTCGTCGACCTTCTCGGTACGAGCCAGCTCGCTCCTGACCCGTTCCAGCAGACCCACTGTGAGGGCCCGATAGCCCAGGACGACGCCCGACTGCATCGCCGAGACGGTGTCCGTGCCGATGGCTTGCGACGGCTCGAGGAGCTCGATCCGCGGCAGGCGGGCGGCTCGAGAAGCCAGTGCCTCGAGGCTCAGCTCGAGGCCGGGCGTGATGGCCCCACCGACGTAAGCCCCGTCCCGGGCGACGCAGTCGAAGGTCGTGGCCGTGCCGAAGTCGATGACGATGGCCGGAGTGCCGTACAGCCGGGCCACGGCCAGCCCGTTCACGAGGCGGTCCGCACCGACCTCGCTCGGGCGCTGCACGCGGATCGGCATGGGCATGTTTCCGGCCGCCGCAACCACCAGCGGCAGGCCGCGCTGCTCGGCCATCGCCGTGGCCGCACCCGTGAGCGCGGGCACCACGGAGGCGAGCGAGATGCCGGTCACGTCGGCCAGTGAGGCTCCGTCCAGACGCAGCAGTCCATCGAGGAGGAGTTCGAGCTCGTCCGCCGTGCTCTCTGCCCGGGTCGCCGCCCGGCGGCTGGCCATGATCGTCTCCCCATGGACGAGGCCAAGGGTGACGTTGGTGTTGCCAATATCGAGGGCCAGGAGCATGTACCGATGATAGCGCGCCCCTGGGCCTCGGCTCCGGTCCAGGTTCACACGAGCGGCCGATCCGAGCCCTGATGGCCACGAACCCCTTGTCCCGCCTCATTCGGCTGAGTTACGATCCGCGGGTCCGTCACCGGCATCCCAATCGTCACCCCCGCTGGCCTCAGGAGGAGTGGTGTCGTCCGTGCCGCCCGCGAAGTTCTTCGTCAATCGCGGCATCGTGTCGAGCCAGACCGACCTGCTCAATGTCCTGCGCCCACTTGAGAAGCAGACGGTGGCCTACCGGTATTACCGGGGCAACCAGCTGGTTCAGCATGGGCTGGGCTGGGTGGAGCGGATCGTGGCGAATGAGCCGGAGACGTCGACGTTCTTCACCCCACTCTCGATCTGCTTGAACGTGGATTCGTTCGAGCATCTCGAGTTCGAGACCCGTCCCGACCAGCTGCTCTCGTATCGCCTGGTTCAGGGGGACGAGGCCGTCATGATCGACTTCGCGCCTGCCGGCGTGCCCGCCGGCGACGCGTTCGAGCCCCGTCAGCTCGAGTTCGATACATCCGGCTACGTCCAGATGGAGTTGCTCGGCCCCGATTCGAAAGAGGACGAGTAGGGGGCACCTGACCCCGCGCGACCCGTGATCGAAGGAGACGGCGGAGATCGGCCCGAGCGAGGGCGTGGTGAGGCCGCGTGGAGACGCGGCCAGGAGGGGCGCCGCCCGGGAATAGGTAGCTCCGGGCAGTCGCCAACGGGTGTGATCGACCAGGCAGACACCACGAGGAGAGTCCGTTGAATGCCCTAGCGGGTTACTTCAAGTTCGAGGAACGCGGCACAAACCTGACGACCGAGCTTCGGGCCGGCCTGACCACCTTCATGGTCATGGCTTACATCATCTTCGTGAACCCGAACATCATTTCCAAGGCCATCTCGCCGAACGGCCCGGACTTCTTGCCGACCGTGGTCGCAACCTGCCTGGCCGCCGGCATCATGACCCTCGCCATGGGCCTGATCGCGAACTACCCTTTCGCGCTGGCGGCAGGCCTCGGCCTCAACGCGGTCGTGGCGTTCGACCTGATCGGGACTCGCCACATGGTCTGGCAGGACGCGATGGCCGTGATCGTATGGGAAGGCATCATCATCACGGTCCTCGTCGTCACTGGCCTGCGACAGGCGATCATGGTGGCGATTCCCATGAGCCTGAAGCGCTCCATCGGCGTGGGCATCGGCCTGTTCATTCTCTTCATCGGGCTTTCCGAGGGCGGCTTTGTGGCCCGCGGCACCGGAACGCCGGTAACGCTCGGCAGCTTCAGCACCCCCTCGATCCTGGTCTTCGTCTTCGGCCTCGCACTCGGCCTGGCGCTGATGGTCCGCAAAGTGCGCGGCGCGCTACTGATCAGCATCCTCGCCTCGACGATCCTGGCGATCATCATCAACCAGATGGTCGGCACCGCCGTCGACGCCACGTCGGGCCTGACCGCGGCGGGTTTCTCGGCGGGGACGGCCGTGTTGCCTGACAAATGGTTCTTCGACTTCAGCAGTAGCAACTTCTCGACCATGTTCCAGCCGCTCGGCCATCTGCTGACCGTGTGGACGCTCAAGGACGTGCCGTTCATCACGGTCTTCCTCGTCGTCTTCAGCCTGATGCTGTCGGACTTCTTCGACACGATGGGCACTGTCATCGGCGTGGGCGAAGAGGCCGGACTGCTCGACAAGGACGGCAACCTGCCCGGCATCGGGCGTGTGCTCATGGTCGACTCGGTGGCGGCCATCGCCGGTGGCGCCATGAGCACCAGCTCCAACACGACCTATATCGAGTCGGCGGCCGGAGTGTCCGAAGGAGGCAAGACCGGCCTGACCGCCGTCGTCGTCGGCGTGCTCTTCCTGGTGGCGATCATGTTCGCGCCGATCGCCGGCATCGTCCCCGGGCAGGCGACCGCTCCGGCCCTGGTGATCGTCGGATATCTGATGTTCACAATCACGCGCGAGATCGAGTGGGGCGAGATGGACGATCTCTTCCCCGCGATGGCGATCATGATCGTCATGCCTCTTACCTACTCGATCACGAACGGTATCGCCGCCGGCTTCGTCTCCTTCATCTTCCTCAAGGTTCTCCACGGTAAGGCTCGGGAGATCCATCCGCTCCTTTGGATCGTGGGCGCGATGTTCTGCTTGTACTTCGCGATCCCCTGGATCCAGACCTTCATCAAGTAGCCTCCCCGAGACTCGTTTCGCGGCCGGCGCTCGCGAGTGCGCCGGCCGCTTCGCATCTGCGAGCGGCCCGGCCTCGCGGTCGCCATCGGCTAGCATTGCCGCGATGTACGAACGCACAGCCCTGCCCGGCGGGCCGCGTGTCATCACGTCGCGTCTTGCCGGAGCTCGCTCCGTCTCCATTGCGGCCTACGTCCTGGCCGGCTCGCGCCTGGAGTCGGCCGACGAGGCGGGCGCCGCCCACTTCATGGAACACATCACGTTCAAGGGGACGGCGGCCTACCCGACCACGCGCGCCGTCGCCACGGCGATCGAGGGAGTAGGCGGCAGTTTCAATGCCGCCACCGATCGCGAGTCCACGGTCTACTGGGTCCGCGTTCCGCTCCGCGAGGTCGCCCGCGGCATGGACGTCCTGGGCGAGCTGATCGTTCGGCCGCAGCTCCGCAGCGAGGAGATCGAGTCCGAGCGGGCCGTCATCGTCGAGGAGATCCGGTCCTACCTGGATGACCCCGGCGAGCACGTCCACACCCTCTTCGATCTCGCCATGTTCGGCGACACGCCCCTCGGCCGCGAGATCGCCGGCAGTGAGGAGAGCGTTCGAGGGTTGCCCGAGGCCAACCTTCGAGCCTTCTGGGCATCCTCGTATCGACCCGGCAACGTCGTGGTGTCGGCCGCGGGTGACATCTCCCACGCGGAGGTCGTGGCCCTGGCGGAGCGCGCATTCGGGACTGGCCTGGCCAACCATGCGCCCTACTCCGCGGCGCCGCCACTTCCGGCAGGCGAACGCGTTATGTCCGTCCGCCGCGGCACCACGCAGGCGCAGCTCTGTCTAGGACTTCCGGGTCTGCGAAGGGATGATCCTGAGGCATGGACACTGGAGGTACTGAACGCGATCCTCGGGGATGGCATGAGCAGCCGCCTCTTCCAGTCCGTCCGCGAGGAGAAGGGCCTCGCCTACGATGTCAGCTCCTACATCGTCGACTACGCCGACGCGGGGGCTTTCGTTGTGTCGGCGGGGGTCGATCCAGACAAGATCGGGCCGGCCGTCGGTGCGATCCTGGAGGAGATGGCGCGCGTCCGCGACGAGGCCGTCCCGGCCGACGAGCTGGCGCTATCGAAGGCCTACCTGGCCGGCAGACTGGAGTTGCGGATGGAAGAGACTCGCCATCTGGCCTCCTGGTTGGGCGGCCAGGAGGCGCTGCACGAACGAGTCCTCACGCTCGACCAGGCTCTGGAGGAATTGCACGCGGTGACGAGCGAAGGGGTCCACGCCCTGGCAAGCCGCCTGGTCCGCGACGACGCCCTACGTCTCGCGGTGGTGGCGCCCCCGCGGCGCGGGCGCCGGCTGGAGTCGCTGCTGCGACTTCCGGGTGGCGCGGCATGAGGAAAGGGCGCAAGCCACGGCACGAGCTCGCGGTCCAGGCGGCCGAAGTCCCGGTGAGCCTCCAGCCGGTCCCTGCCGACGACCAGCCTGCGACGCAGCTGTCGCTCGAGTCCATGGGCGAGCCGGCGGAGGCTCTGGTCGGAGTCACCACGGGCGAGCTTGGGGCCGATTCCGAACCGGCGGCCGAGTTCACCCCTGCCGAGCCGGTCGCCGAAGAACTCTTGGCCGAGCCGCTCGACGCCGAGCCGGTGGCCCAGTCGCGAGATGAAGCTTCGGCGGAGTTGTCGGAGTCGTTCGTGGCGATCGCGTCGGACCTGCTGGCAAGACCCTTGCCGTACGAACCCTCAGAGCCGGTCCCGGTCGATGATGCCGCGCTGCAGATGCGCCTGGCTCGGATCTACCTGAGGACTGGCTCGCTGGCAATGGCCCGCGCAGAGCTGGAGTCCCTATCCGGACGCGATCTTCTCGACACTCCGGGCAGGCTCGATCTGGCCGAGGCGCGCTGGCGAACCGGCGACCTTCACGGAGCCGGCGACGCGGCGGTCGCATATCTGGCGGCCAACGGCGTCGAAGCGCTCGGTTTCGTCATCGCCGCCGAGGCCGCGTCCGCCGGTGGCCGTCATGCCGAGGCGCGTGGCCATGTTGAGCAGGCCCGGCAGCGCATGCTGACGAACTTCGACTCCCTCTTCGCGGGGATTCCGCGAAAGGCGATGTTTCCGGCCGGGTGGGGGACAACCGTGGGACCCGAAGAGGCTGCCAAGGCCCAGCCGCTGGACGCTCCGGTGGCCGCGGTCGAGCCGGTGGCCGCGGTCGAGCCGGTGGCCGCGGTCCAGCCGGTGGCCGCGGTCGAGCCGGTGGCCGCGGTCGAGCTCGAGTCCCAGGAGAGGGAAGTCGAACCGCCGGTCTCCGGAACCGCCAGAACAGAATCGTCTGCCCCCGACGGCGCCACTCAGCCGGACGCCGCTCCGAGCCGGGTCCAGGCCGGCACAGAGATCGAGGCCGGAATCGCCCTTCTCCGGGAGGGCGACGCGCTGGTGGCCGCGCTGCATTTCGGAATCGCCCTGCGGATGGCGCCCGACTCGGCGCCGGCGGTTCTCAGCGCGATCGACGATCGGCACGACCCGGCGCTCGAACTGGTTCGAGGCGACGCGCTGCGCATGCTGGGCCACGAGGTCGATGCCGACCGCGCCTATCTCTCGGTAGCCAGCGCCCTCAGCGCGGCGCGGGGCCCTAATAGCTTGCCGGTCGAGGCGCCCGTGGAGCCGGCCGCACCCGCCCCGCCCGAGGCTTCGCAGGGCGACAAGGATTCCGAGCCCAAGCGGCCCGAGCCGCCTCCGCTCACCTGATCGGACCGGGCCGCCAAGCCCTCAAGCCCGCGAGGCTATTCGATCCAGGACGGCTCACCGGGATTCGACCGGCAACGGACGGGCCAGGATCTTCGGTCGCTACCCGCTACACTCCCCGTCGTATCGATCGACCGCAGGGGTATCTGAACCGTGACCGAGCGCACCCTCGTTCTCGTCAAGCCCGATGGCGTCCAGCGCCAGCTGGCCGGCCGGATCATCGCCCGCTTCGAGAAGCGGGGCCTCAAGATCGTCGGCCTCAAGCTCGTAAAGGTCGATCGCGACCTGGCCGAGCGCCACTATGCGGTCCACAAGGGCAAGCCGTTCTTCGAGGGGCTGGTCGCGTTCATCACGTCGAGCCCGCTCGTGGCAATGGCGCTCGAGGGACCGAACGCCATCGCCATGGTACGGGCGATGGTCGGCGCCACGAAGCCGACCGAGGCGGCGCCCGGCACCATACGCGGCGACCTGGCGATGGAGATGATTCCGAACCTGATCCACGCCTCCGACGGGCCTGAGACGGCGGCGACTGAGCTGGCCATCTGGTTCCGACCCGAGGAGCTTCTCGCCTACGAGCGCGAGATCGACCGCTGGGTGATTGGCCCGAAGGCCTGACTGGCGCGGCGAGACCTGATGCGGCGACCCGTGCGTCTGGGTCCGCCAGGCCTGGCCGGAGATCGGAATCCGGTTTCGACTAGTTCGTCGGGGCGGGGCTGCCGGCCGCCGAGGCTGATGGAACCTGGCTGCCTGGGGGCACGATCGTGAACGACCGGGACGGCCCGAACGTGGGCTCGGGCGATGGCGTGGGCACCGGCGTCGGGCTGGGCTCGGGCGATGGCGTGGCGCGGGCGGCGGTGTCGAACGGTATGCCGCCGCGCGAGGCGTTGGATGCGCCCAGAACGCCGAAGGCCAGGGCCAGGGCAAGCGCGGCGGCGGCCAGCGTCGCGCCGCTGACCTCCAGGGTCCGGTTCATGTCCCATACGAAAGCGAGCCGGTAGCGCAACCCTGGGCCCGGGGGCGAGGAGGAGGCGGTTGCGGTCGCGGCGCCCGTCTCCGGGACGGGGTGGGCTTCAGTTGCGATCACCGCGTCGGTTGCCGGGGCGGCCGCGAGACCGGCGGTCATGGCCGGCAGCGACTCAGAGGCGGCGGCCGTGCGCGAGGACTTCTGCTTTGGCCTGGCTGCGGGCGCGTCCGGTTCGGCCGCGGGGCCGACGGCCGTCGTAACGGCCGTGGCCGCCGCTCCGGCAGTGGCTTCGGCCGCGGCGGCCGGCCGTGCCGGCGACCAACGAAGCCGTTCACCGGAGGCTGCCCTGACTGCGTCGGCAGGCGAGAGCAGTCCGACGAGCAGGAGCCGGCCGTAGTAGGCGAGGGAGAGCGCGATTGCCACGGCGCCGATGAAGTGGAGCCCGTCCGGCAGCGCCAGGCTGATCAGCGTCGATCGGGCCTCGTACACGGGGCTGCCGGGCCAGCCGAGCGTGGCCGCAGCAATCGCCAGGAGGGCCAGGCCCAGGATCGGGGTCCGCCGCAGCCAGCCGCGAAGCTCGCCCAGGTTCGACGATCCGAAGGCGTGGGAGGTGGCTGCGGCCCAGGCCACGAACGCGGTCTTGGACACGATGAAGGCGAGAAGCCAGAGTCGCGTGGCCGATGCGGCCCCGTCGCTGCGTGAGGCCAGGGCGAGCAGGATGAAGGCCGAGTCCGCGACGATCGAGTAGACGGCGACCTCGGTTAGTCCGTCGTGGAGCAGGGCGCCGATGGCGCCGAGGACGAGCGTGGCGACGGCAACGATCTGGACCGCCGTTGCCGCGGCGTCCAGCCAGTCACTGCGCATACCGAAGGTGGTAGCGCTCCAGCTCACGGCCAGGAGCCCGATCCCAGCCGGGATCCAGACAAGCAGCAACGCCGGTCCCATAGAGGCGCCACGCTTGCCGAGACGGGCAGCCGGCAGGTGGAAGGGGATCGCACCGCTTCGGACGGCGAGGGCCGCTCCGAGGCCGGCGAAACCAAGGACGAAGACGGGGCTGTCGGCGGCGGCCCAGCTCGGGCGCGAGACGGCTATCGCCGCGAGCAGCAGGCTGCCCACCAGCAAGGCCAGAGCGCGTGCCTCCGACAGGCGGTTGTCGGGCTCCCTGCCCGCGGTCCGTCCCTGGACCGCCACGACCGCTCCGGTCGCCGCAGCGGCAGCCGCCGCTGCGAGCGCCACCTCCGGGTCGGCGGCCGTGAGGGCGAGTCCGAGACCGCCGAAAGCGGCCAGGGCCGCCGGCACGAATCTATCGGGCCAACCCGAGGCCAGGCCCACCAGGCAGAGCGGCACGCAGGCTGCCGTGGCGGCGGCGAGGAAGGCGGCTGCATAGGTGCTGCCCGAAAGGCGAACGTCGCCGATCGTCACTCCGTCCGCCGGCCCGATGAGGAGGGCGGTCCCGCAGGCGGCCGCCAGGCTGGCAACGCCGACGACCGGGCCGATTCTGCGGAAGGGCTGCGTCAGCAGGCCCAGGATCGCTCCCGCAGCGCAAACGGCGAAGAAGGCGACAAGGATCACCGGCGTGGCTCGTCGGCGCGAGGGTGTCGCGTCCGCCTGAGAGTCGATCCGGCCCGAAGGGACGGCCGCGGCGGCACGGCCGCGCCCGCTGCGCCGGCGACAGCCCCCTCTGCCACCTCCGCTTCCGCGGCGCCCATGGGCTCCGCATCGCTCCCCACCTCGGGCGGCGCGATCAGAAGGCTCGTAGCGCCGAGAATCCCCACGAGAAGCGAAGCCTCGGCGAGGTGCTCGAGAGGCAGCCCGGGCCCGAGCCAGGCCGCGTGCAGCAGCAAGAGGCCCAGGGCCAGCAGAGTCGCGCCGATGCCCGCTCGCAACACGTCCCGTCCGGTGAGTGGTACCACGGCCAGGGCCACGAGCGCCAGTCCGGCCGCCTGCTCGGCCACCGGCCCCGGCACTGGCTTCACGGGGGCGATCCAGAGGCCGATGACAAACGCCGCCGCCGCGACGGCGCTCTCGGCCGCGAGGCCGATCGCCGACCCCTCAATCCACATCTCTTTGGCACGGGCGGCGGCCCACAGCAGGTACGCGCCGAGTAGCGCTCCGACGATTCGAGCGGCGACGCTCAGCGTGCTCGGGAGCGGCGAGGCCGCGAAGGGCGCCGCAGCCATGGCCACGGCCAGGCCGAGGGCGACGGCCCGTCCGTCGCGGGCGGACACTGCCACGGCCCCGCCTGCGGCAACAGCCAGCGCGGCGACCGTTGCCAGTTCGATCACGGGGCGCTGGCGGCGACGACGTTCGCGCCGCGGTGACCGGTCATGGGGACGCAGTCGGCGCCGGTGATCCGCTCGGGGCTGCCGTTCGCTCGGCCTGCGGCAGAAAACCGAACTGGCTCAGCGGCCAGTAGCGGATCCACGCCCGGCCGATGACCGTCGCCGTGTCGATGGGGCCGAAATCGCGTGAGTCCTGAGACAGCTGCCTGTGGTCGCCCATCACGAAGAGTTGGTTCGGATCGAGCTTCCAGGTGTTGCTGCCGCCCCCCGGCAGCTGCGTCAGCTGGCTCTGGAAGAGATACGGCTCGCTGATCTGGACGCCATTCACGAAGACGTGGCCGTCGTGGACATCGACGGTGTCGCCCCCCACGCCAATCACCCGCTTGATGTATGGAGTGCTGGTCGGATCCTGGATCCAGCCGGCCGGCGGGTTGAACACGACAACGTCGCCGCGCGAGTAGCCGTCGAAATGGGGAGTCAGTTTGTCCACGAGAACGTACTGATTCGGCATCAGCGTGTTCTCCATGGATTCCTGCTGGACCTGGTATGGCTGAGCGACGAAAAGCTGGACGACAAAGAAGAGAATGAGGGTGAGAAGCAGCGTCTCCAGCAGCTCGAAGAGGCAGCCGAGGGTTCGACGGTTCACAAGGTCGGGAGTATAGGGGCTGTGCTATTGTCCTGCCCTGTGGAACTCCCGAGACGGCTCGGCTGGCTCAAGAGCGGCCGCTTCCTGAGACTGCTGTCTGCCCTGACGGCGCTGGCCGTGCTCCTGGCGATTCTGTACAACGCCACCACGGTCGACAGGATCCTGCCGACCTTCTCGATCCGGGTCAGCAGCACCGCAGCCGGGGGCCAGGCTCTGACGCTGACGGCGATCGACATCGACTTCAGCAAAGACGTGATCCACGAGACGGCGGAGAACTCGTTCTCGATCTCCCCGAACGTATCCGGCTCGTTCCACTGGCAAGGCCTCAAGCTGATCTGGACCCCTTCGGACAAGCTGCCGACGGCGACCACGTTTCACGTCCACATGGCTGCCGGCGTCCAGGATCTAGCAGGGAACACTCAGGGCGGGACCAGCGACCTCACGTTCACGACCGTGGGTCAGCCCTCGGTGACGCGCGTGTCGCCGGCACCGAACTCCACGTCGGTCGCGACGGATTCGACCATCCAGATCACCTTCGACCGGCTGATGGATACGCAGAAGGTCGTAGCGGGGCTCACGATCGAGCCTCCCATCAACTACCAGGCCTCCTGGAATGGCCCGGCCCTGACGCTCACGCCGTCGCAACCGCTGGCCAACGGGACCGCGTACGTGCTCACGATCGGCGATCCAGCGGTCGACACGGACGGCAGCCGGTTGCCCGACTACGTGACGACCTTCAGGACTGTGGACATCGGCCTTCGAGCCACGGCCCTGATTCCGGCTCCGAACGTGGCCGGGGTCAGCACCCGCAGCCAGATCGCGGTCGTCTTCGACGGCCCGCTCGATCCGTCGTCGGTCTCCGGGGCGATCAAGATCACGCCGCCCGTTTCGGGGTCGACGAAGGTCACCGCTCTGCCCGACGATCGCAGCGCGCCTGCCGGGCCAACCGCAACGGCGACCGGTTCGGGCGCCAACGTCCTCACCTTCACCCCCGACAACCCGCTGGCTGCCCACACGACCTACTCCGTGACGATGAGCTCGACGGTGCGGCGGACGGATGGTCAGGCCGCCTCCCAGCAGGCCTGGACATTCACGACGGGCGAGCCGCCCCTGAATGCCCTCAACCAGATCGCCTTCCTGTCCGCCCGGGGCGGCGTGGCCAACGTCTGGCTCATGAACCGCGACGGCTCCAACCAGCGCCAGGTCACCTGGGAGCTCGTGCCGGTGAACGGTTACGACGTCAGCGGCGACGGCACCGCCATCGCCTACGGCGCCGGGGGCGTCGTCAAGAAGATGTCGATCGGCGGCGACGGTCTGCAGACACTGACCGCCGGCACCAACTTGGAATACGCCCCGACGTTCACGCCCGATGGGACGGGCATCGTCGTCGGCCGGCGCGACGGAACGGGCGCCGATCTCGGCTACTGGCTCATCCCGATGATCAGCGGCACGGATCCCAGGCAGGTGGCGATCGATGGGGCGCCGAACCTCGGCAGCACGGCCATCAGCGGCGACGGCCTGAACGGCAAGCCGGGGCTGCTGGCCTGGGCGCCGCGCGCGGCCTTCAACCAGAACGGGTCGGCGATGCTTCTGATCCGCGGCTCCGACGACGTGGCCGTGCTGGTCGACATGACCGGCGCCACAGCGCCCAGTAAGCTCGGCTTCACGGGCAACTCGCGGCCGGTATGGGTCCAGAGCGACGCCGCTTTCTACGTCGCCGGAACCCCCGACAAGGGGGCGACGTGGTCCTGCTGGCGAGTCACCACGGCGGGCGTCGTGACGAGCATGGGGCCTGCGGCGGGCGACATCGACGCCACTGGCCAGGGAGCATTCACCTTCGTGGTCAGTGCCAGCGATGGCTCCACGCACCTGACCTATTCCGTTCGCGCCGGCGGACCATCCACGCCGCTCACCAACGATCCCGTGTTCAGCGAGATGTCGCCTTCGTTCTCGCCGGACGGGATGATGGTCGCTTTCGGCCGGGTCATGTCGCAGAATCCGATGGTTTCTGCCGGAATCTGGATCGTCAAACCAGATGGCACGGGCCTGACCAACCTTGCCACGGACGGGGTCTATCCTCGCTGGCTGCCCTGACACGGCCTGCCCTCGGGCGCCCGTCGCGCACATCGGCCGGCCTGGCGGCCGTGGCTCAGCCCGGACCGCGCTCCGCTCGCCAGGGCGCGGCTCGAGTGACGTCGGCCGGGTCGCCGATCGCCTCCGACGCCGGCCGTCGCGCCGGCGCCATACGGCCCGGCGGGCGGGATCATTCGCCTCGCTGCGCGTGTCGTGGATGCATACTCGCGGGGCTTACCGCAGTTTGACCCACGCTTTCGGCGATTGATACACTCCGCCACGCCCGAGTATGCAGTCAGCACCGGATTCGGGCCCCAGCCCCAGAGGCGCGCCGTCCCGCCGCGCTCCGCCCGTGTCGCCAGAGAAGGAGACGCTAGCCCCCATGGACCCAAGTCTTCTCCAGGGGTTCATTCCGATCGCGGGACTGCTCGCGGTAGCGTTCGCGATCTTCCTCGCCCGTGACGTCGTGTCCCGCGACACCGGGACCAAGGAGATGATGGACGTCTCCTCGATCATCAACGAGGGCGCGGTTGCATTCATCAGGCGCCAGTACACCACGATCGCGCTGCTCGCCCTTGTCGGCGCCGTCGTCATCGGGGCAGTGATCTCGGTCTTCGAGACCAAGCAGGTTGCCGACACTTCGATCTACGGAGTGGAGCTCGGCATACGAACCGGCGTCGCCTTCCTCGTCGGCGCGGCCTGCTCGATGGCGTGCGGGATCATCGGCATGCTGGTCAGCGTCAAGGCGAACGTTCGGGTCGCCTCTGCCGCTCGCCGCAGCCTGGTCGAGGCCGTCCAGGTGGCCATGCGTGGCGGAGCGGTCTCCGGCTTCCTCGTGGTGGCTCTTTCACTGCTCGGCGTGTGGGGCATCTTCACCGTCTACGGCGGACTCGACAAGCCCGAGCAGGCACCCTTCCTGATCGTCGGCTATGGCTTCGGCGCCAGCTTCGTGGCCCTCTTCGCCCAGCTGGGCGGGGGCATCTACACCAAGGCCGCGGACGTGGGCTCCGACCTCGTCGGCAAGATCGAGGCGGGCATCCCCGAAGACGACCCGCGCAACGCGGCCGTAATCGCGGACCTGGTGGGCGACAACGTCGGCGACTGCGCCGGCCGCGGCGCCGACCTGTTCGAGTCCACCGCCGCCGAGAACATCGGCGCCATGATCCTCGGTGTCGGCGTCTACGCTCTGGCCCTCAAGGCCGGCTGGCCGAACCCGACCGCCTGGATCTTCTTCCCGCTCGTCGTCCGAGCCTTCGGTCTCGTCTCCACGATCATCGCGATGTTCTTCATTCGGGGCAAAGAGACCGAGAACCCGATGAACATCCTCAACCGCGGCTACTGGGTCACCACCATCCTGAGCGCCGCCTCGCTCGTATTCATCACCAACGTGATGATGCAGACGGCCCCGGGCGTGACCGGCGACAACGGCATCCCGACCTGGATCTACTTCTTCGGCGCAGGCTGCGTCGGCCTCGCCACCAGCATCGCGTTCGTCTACATCACCCAGTACTACACGGCCGGCACCTTCCGCCCGGTCAAGGAGATCGCCGAGGCATCCAAGACGGGCCCGGCCACCAACATCATCTCCGGTTTCTCCGTGGGCTTCGAGACGACCGCCGTGACGGCGATCACGATCGGGCTCGCCCTTCTCGCCAGCCACTGGCTCGGCTCCCACTCCGGCCTCGGGCCTGAGGGTGGCATCTTCGGCACAGCAGTCGCGACGATGGGCATGCTGATGACCACGGCCTACGTCCTCGCCATGGACACCTTCGGCCCCATCACCGACAACGCCGGCGGCATCGCCGAGATGTCGGAACTGCCGCAGGAGATTCGGGACATCACCGATCCCCTGG
>JBGQBD010000052.1:0-15692 GCA_041494645.1 Candidatus Limnocylindria bacterium | reverse complement strand
CGATGGCGTCGCGGACGGCAACGGCGCCGGGCCGATCGCTTGCTGCCCGGACTCGACCTGGGCGAGCCCATCCGGTGTCATGTTCGTTCCCTACTGCCGCGTCGATAGACGAAGCGGCACTGAGCACTGAACGGCAGGAGCGTTTGCACCGCACGGTAGTCGCGGCCACGCGATAGACGCGCATCCGCGGCGACCCGTTGCGCTGCTTGCTTCGAATCAAGCCATAGAGTGCCACGCGGAGCTTAGCGGACAACGCGGGTGTGCTGCGTCCATAGCCGCTCGATTCGCGGCTTGCCGCCCGCGGGAGCCGTCAGCGTCGCCGTTCGCGCTTCGGGTTGGCTTCGCCCTCGGCGAGGCAGCGGTCGATCTCCGCAAGCTCATCCAGCTCGAAGGTCGGGCCTTCGAGCGCCTTGACGTTGCCTTCGAGCTGCTCCACGGAGCTCGCCCCGACCACAGCCGAGGTAATTCGCGCATCGCGCAGCACCCATGCCAGGGCCATCTGGGCGAGCGTCTGACCACGCCGCGCGGCGATCTCGTTGAGGGCCCTGATTCGGGGCAGGTTGCGGGCGACCTCGTCCACGGTCAGGAACGGCGAGTGAGTGGCGCGCGATCCGGCGGGCGTCCCGTTCAGGTAGCGGTCCGTGAGCTGGCCCTGCGCCAGCGGCGAGAAGGCGATGCAGCCGATCCGCTCCTCTCCGAGCACGTCGAGCAGCCCTTCTTCGATCCAGCGATCCAGCAGGGAGTACCTCGGCTGGTGGATAAGCAGGGGCGTGCCCAATCGGCGGAGGATGCCGCTCGCCACAGTCGTGTCGGCGGGGCCGTAGTTCGAGATGCCGGCATAGAGAGCTTTGCCCTGACGGACGGCCGTATCGAGCGCGCCCATGGTCTCATCGAGGGGAGTGGCCGGGTCGGGGCGGTGCGAGTAGAAGATGTCGACGTACTCGAGGCCCAGGCGATGGAGGCTCTGGTCGAGGCTGGCCAGCAGGTACTTGCGCGAGCCCCACTCCCCGTACGGCCCGGGCCACATGTCGTAGCCGGCCTTGGTCGAGATGATGAGCTCGTCTCGATATGGCCGCAGGTCCGATCGCAGGATCCGCCCCAGGTTCTCCTCGGCCGAGCCGGACGGCGGGCCGTAGTTGTTGGCCAGGTCGAAATGGGTGATGCCCAGGTCGAACGCCCGGAGCACGATCGCGCGCTGTCGGCCCGTCGAGGTGTCGTGGCCGAAGTTGTGCCAGAACCCCAGCGACAGCGCGGGCAGCTGGAGGCCGCTGTTGCCGGTGCGCCGGTAGAGCATCGCCTCATAGCGTCCCGGTGCGGCGACGAACGGTGGCCCGCTGGGTGGCTGCATCTCAGGCACGACGAGAACCTCCTGTGTGGCAACCCAGAGTAGAGCGGATCGGGCCGCGGCTCAGGTTGCGGCGGCTCGGGCCCTCGGTGCCTGGCGTCAGAACGCCCAATGGCCCATCACGAACAGGGCGCTGAAGACGGCCAGGAGGAGGACGCTCGCCATGAGCGCCACCTGGCCCAGCGCGGAGCGGAACGCCGAACCGAGCGCGATGAAGATCGGGAAGACCCCGAGCAGGTAGCGCGGAACGCTGATTGGCCAGCTCAACGACGCGAACGCGATGAGGCTGATGCCCGCGTAGATGGCATACGACGGCCGGGAGTGCTTGCTCACTAAGCTCCACACGGTCACCCACGCGAGCAGGCCGAACGACACGAGGGGGGCGAGGTAGATGGTGACCCAGGACTCGTTGACGGGGCCCGCGACGGCGCCGTCGAAGAGGTTCCGGAGCGCAACCCAGGGCAGGGTGTTGTGAACGAAGAACGTGGTCTCCTGTACCGCCACGAAGTGGAGAGGGTCGCCGAAATAGGCCTGGTTGATGGCGAGATAGCCGGCCAGCCCGACTGCGACGAACAGGATCCAGAAGACGTCGCGGTCCAGGCGCCGGCGCAGGAGCAAGTACTCGAGGCCGAGGGCGGGGAGCAGGAAGACTCCCTGGATCCGTGTGAACGCGGCGAGCGCGCCGAGGATCCCGGCGAGACGTGGGTCGTCGCGGCGGATCGCGACGAACGACCAGACCGCGAGTGCCAGAAAGAGCGCCTCCGAATACGGGGCAACGAGCGCGTACGCGGTCGGGAATGCCACGAGGGCGACCACGGCCAACCGGGCCAGTCGGTCCGGACTATCGAGGCGGACGAGTCGATGGAGCCCGACCGCCGCGGCAATCGTCGACGCGAGCGAGATCAGCATCGCCGTCCCGAGCGGCGGCAGCACGTAGCTGCCGAGGTCGATCAGGAGCGGGTAAAGAGGAAACAGCACGATGCGAGCAGGATCCGTGGGCGGCCCGTAGCCGGTGGCCGCGAGCTCGAGGAAGTGCGGGCCGTCCCAGCGATTCCAGACCCCAAGGACGCCATCGCCGAGCGCTCCGGGCGCGAAGATGGCGGCCGCCAGCCACCCGAACGCCAGCATGAAAAGCCGGACGGCGAGCACGGGCAGGACGATGTCGCGCACGACCCGCCATCGGGCGCTTCGGCGCAGGCGCGCACTCACGCCTTGCGGGCCGAAGTTGAGCCAGGATGCCATCCGCTGCCTCCCCCGCCGGTGTTCGCAGGGTTCGATGACTTCGACGGAAACGGCCTGAGGCGATGCCTCTGTTAGCGCGCAAGTCTACCCGCTGGTCGATGGCGCCGGGCACGGGGGAGATCCGACCGGACTTTGCAAAGAGTCTTGACAAAGCGGCTATTCTTCCTTTGTCAACAATCTGGACTAAGTTCTGGGATGTGCCTCCGAGCATGGAACGATCGATCAAAGCGACGCTCCGTGAAACCCGCGAGCACAACGAGCGGCTCGTTCTCGCCACGATCTACGACGCCGGTCGGATCAGCCGTGCCGACGTGGCCCGCCTGACGGGCCTTACCAGAACGACGGTTTCCGACGTCATGGCGGATCTTCTCGCGTCCGGCCTCTGTCGCGAGGTGGGACGCGGACCGTCGACCGGTGGCAAGGCCCCGATCCTGTTGGAGGTTCCGGAGACGGCGCGTCTCCTGGTGGGCGTCGACCTCGGCGACCGAGTCTTCACGGCCGCGACCGTGAACCTCCGGGGCGAGATCATCGACCGGGTCGACGTTCCGTCCGAGGATGCCGATGGTCAGGACGCGCTAAGCCTCGCGATCGAACTCATTGGGCAGGTGTTGGGCGCCGCCAGGGGTTCGATGCTAGGAATCGGCATCGGGGCGCCCGGTTTGATCGACTCGAGCGCCGGCACGGTGATCCAGGCCGTCACACGCGACTGGCGGCAGCTGCCCCTCGGCCCGATCGTGGCCGAGCGGTTTCATCTTCCCGTCCACGTGGCGAACGACAGCCAGGCAGCCGGTCTCGCCGAGCACGTCTTCGGAGCCATCCGCGGGCCAAACTTGATCACGGTCAAGGTCGGGCAGGGCATCGGCGCCGGGCTCGTCCTGAACGGCGAGCTTTTTGAGGGCGATGGGTTCGGTGCCGGAGAGATAGGCCACACCGTCGTCGATCCTCAGGGCGAGCTCTGCCGCTGCGGCCGGCGCGGCTGCCTCGAGACCGTCGCCAGTGCGAGGGCCGTGCTGAACCGGCTCACCGCGCTCTGCGGCCGTTCCGTCTCGCTCGAGGAGGCGCTGAGCCTGTTCGACTCCGGCGACCTCCAGACCCGTACGATCGTCGTCGAGGCGGGCCAGCGGCTCGGCGCCGCGCTCGCCGGCCTGGTCGGGGCGCTGCACGTCCGGCGGATCATCCTGGCCGGCACGATGACCGCGTTCGGCGAGCCTTGGCTCGAGGCGGTGGCTTCCGCCGCCGCCGAGCATGCCCTCGCCGCCCTGGCCGACGACACCACATTCGAGATCGGCCGCATGGAAGACGTCGTCGTCCTTGGCGCGTCGGCGTTGCTGATGACGCGTGAGCTCGGTATGAGCCTGCGCCCGCTCCACTCGCCGCGGCGACTCCGATGGTCCGATGCGCCGAGAGGCGAACCGGCCGTCGCGTCGTCCGCGGCTGAAGGCCCCGGCACGGTCGAGGTCGTCGCCAGGAAGGGAGGCGTCGCAGGCTGAAGGAAGGAGGAAGGAGACCTGCCCGAGAGGACATGGCACCTCGCAAGAATTCAATCGGACATCCTAGGAGGACAAGACGTGAGAAAGTCCAAGTTCATCCCGATCGTGTTTGCCGCGATGCTGGTGGCGTCCGCGTGCTCTAGTTCGTCCGCGAGCCCGACGGCGGCCCCCGCTACTCAAGGCCCCGCTGTCACCCAGGCTCCGGCGACCCCGGCGCCCACCCCGGCGCCCGCGACGTGCACCACGCTCACCGTCTGGGCCATGCCCGGCTCGTTCACCGATGCCAACGCCGCGGCCCTGAACACCTCGTTCGAGGAAGCGCATCCAGGTTGTGTGGTCAACTACCAGATCCAGCAGTGGGACGGGATCGTCAACAAGCTGACTACCGCCCTAGCCAGCAACAACCCACCTGACGTTATGGAGATCGGCAACACGCAGGCCATCACCTTCGAAGCCGCGGGCGCCCTGGCCGACCTGACTTCGTCGCGCGCGGCTCTCGGTGGCGGCACCTCGAACGTCAGCTCGGACCCGGGCCAGCTCTGGCTCGCTTCGCTGAATGACGCGTCCGTCTACAACGGCAAGCTCTTCGCCGTCCCGTTCTACGCCGGCGACCGCATCCTGGTCTACCGCAAGGACCTCTTCAAGAAGTCCAACATCGACATCACCACCATCACCAGCAAGGACAAGCTGATCGCCGCCGCCAAGAAGCTCAAGGCCGACAACGCTTCGGTGACGGACTTCTCCGGCCTCTACCTGCCCGGCCAGAACTGGTACGCGCTCATGCAGATGATCTGGGACAACGGCGGCCAGATTGCCACGCAGGGTGCCGACGGCAAGTGGGCCGCCAGTCTCAGTAGCCCCGCTTCCCAGAAGGGCATCCAGGATTACATCGACTACTACAAGGCCGGCTCCACCGGCCCCAAGGACAACGACGAAGCCAACCCGCCCGAGTGGACCCTGTTCAACCAGGGCAAGGTCGGCATGATGATCGCCAACGGTTGGGAGATGGGCCTCGTCGTCGCCAAGGGCGGCGTCGTGACCGATGCCGCTCAGGTTGGCGCCGCCAAGATTCCGAGCGTCAACGATGGCAAGACCGTCCCGGTCTTCCTCGGCGGCTCGGTCATCGGCATTGCCAAGAATTCCAAGAACCAGGCGGCCGCGATCGACTGGGTCGCCCAGCTTTCGGCCCCGGCGGGCCAGAACCTCATGGTCGGTGAGGGCTGGATCCCGAGCCTCAAGCAGTACGCGGCCAACATTCCGGACACCCCGGCGAACGTGACCCTCAAGATCCAGGCCGCTGAAGCGGCTGCCGGGTCCGGGTTCACCCCGAACGCCACGGGCTGGGCCGCCGTCGAGGCGAACAACCCGATCAAGGCCATGTTGACCGCGATCCTGACAGGGGCGACGGTCGACGCCGCGGCTAAGGCAGCCGACGTGAAGATCAACGCCGTCATCAACGGCTAGTAGCGCCGTCTAGTCAGTCGGCTTGAATTCGCGAGGGAGCACAGACGGATGACCCGGACGCCACCGAAGGACATTGCCCATCGGGGCGCGCCCGGTCCGTTTGTCGCTCCCTCGCGATATCGCAACAGGGCGAGGATCATCCATGACCTGCTGCCCTACCTGGCGATCCTGCCGACCCTCGTCACGTTCATAGTTCTACTCGGTTATCCGCTTCTGCTGCTCCTGGAAACGAGCATGCAGAAGTTCGGCCTGTACGAGATCATCAATCACGTCACGACCTGGATAGGTCTCCAGAACTACCACGACGTTCTCTTCCAGGGCCCGGCGGGCCTTCCGGATTTCCTCACGGTCCTGTTCCGCACGACCGTGTTCATGCTCGTCAACGTGTCGCTGACGATCGTTCTGGGGACCCTCGTCGCTCTGCTGCTCGAGAGATTGAACAAGTGGGTCAGGCTGGTCCTCACAGCGGCGATGGTGCTTGCCTGGGCCATGCCGGTAGTGACAGGCGCAGTCCTCTTCCAATGGTTGTTTGACAGCAAGCTCGGTGTGGTCAACTGGGCCATCAGCAGTCTGGGCATCTTCGGTGACTACCTGAACCACTCCTGGTTCGAGACAGGTCTCACCACATTCGGAGTCGTTACCGTGCTGATCGTCTGGCAGGCCATCCCGTTCGTTGCCTTGAGCCTCTACGCGGGCCTCCTTTCGATCCCAAAGGAGCTGCCCGAGGCGGCCCGTGTGGATGGCGGCAGCGAGCGCCAGATCTTCCGTCACATCACTCTGCCGGCCCTGGCCCCGCTGCTGATGATGCTCACCTTCCTGTCGGTGATCTGGGACTTCAAAGTCTTCACCCAGATCTACGCGATGGCGCAGGGCGGGCCTGACCAGCAGACCATCACTCTGTCGGTGTATTCCTACATCGTCGGCATCGCCGAACAGAAGTACGGTTACGCGGCCGCGGCCTCGGTCGTGATGATGCTCTTGCTCCTCGTCGTGCTGATTCCATACATCCGCCGCATGATCAGGTCATTGGAGGAGCAGTGAGCCGCAGTACGCGCCGAATCGTCCTCAACGGGCTCGGGATCCTGGCCTCGTTCTTCTTCGCCTTCCCGGTCTACTGGATGGTCAACACGGCCTTCAAGAGCCAGGAGCAGTTTCAGACCTACACGCCGATCTTCATCCCGACGCCCACGCTGGACAACTTCACCAGGGCGCTGAACCAGCCCCACTTCCTGGACTACGTCCGTAACAGCGTCTTCGTCTCTGTTACGACAGTGCTGCTGGCCCTGATCGTGGGCTTCCTCGCGGCTGTGACGCTGGCGCGCGTCAGGTTTCGCGGCCGAAGGAGCTTTCTTCTGCTCGTGGCGGTTGCCCAGATGGCCCCGTTCGAGGCGCTGCTGATCCCCATATTCCTGGCCATCAAAGACTGGGGATACAACTGGGTCCCGACGCTGATCATCATCTACTTCATCTTCACCCTGCCGTTCACGATCTGGTCTCTCCGGGGGTTCGTCGCTGGGATCCCCGTCGATCTCGAAGAGGCGGCGATGGTGGATGGCGCGACTCGCTTCACCGCCTTCTGGCGCGTGACCCTGCCCTTGCTGGCGCCGGGGCTCGTGGCCACCTCGATCTTCTGCTTCATCACGGCGTGGAACGAGTACCTGTTTGCGTACACGTTCATGTCCGAGCAGACGCACTACACCCTGCCGGTATGGTTGGTGTCGTTCCGGACCTTCCTCGGCACCGACTGGGGGGCGACGATGGCGGCCTCTACGCTCTTCACCCTGCCGGTCCTGATCTTCTTCCTCGTCGTCCAGCAGCGGATGGTTGGCGGACTGACAACCGGGGCCGTCAAGGGATGAGTCCGTACTTTTCGGCCGCCGGGCCGGGATCGGCTTCGGGTCCGGGTTCGACTCCGGGCTCGGCTGCCGCGCTCGCCGGCGTCCGGTTCCTCCGCTCTTTCGACGGCCTCGAGCCGGGTCCCGACATCCTGGCCGCGATCCGGGAGGGGCGCGCCTCCGGCGTGACGCTCTTTCGGGGCCGCAACGTCGCCACGCCCCAACAGGTGAGGGCGCTGTGCGCCACGCTCCAGGCGGCTCGACCGGCGGGCGATCCGCCGCTCGTCATCGGGCTCGATCAGGAGGGCGGGCAGCTCCAGGCGGTTGGGGATGGGGCGACGGCCTGGCCCGGAAACCTCGCCCTGGGCGCGACCGGCTCAGAAGAGCTTGCGCGCCGGGCCGGGGTAGCGATCGGCGCGGAAGTGGCCGCGCTCGGCGGGACGCTGAACTTCGCGCCCGTCTGCGACGTTCTCCACCGTGCCTCGGCGACGCCAATGGGAACGCGCCCGTTCGGCGACGACCCGGCCCTGGTGGCCCGGCTTGCGGCGGCGATGACAGCCGGCCTCCAGGAGGCGGGGATTGCCGCGACGCTCAAGCACTTTCCCGGCCACGGGTCCGCGGCCGCCGACTCGCACCGGGCGCTGCCCGTCGTCCGGCACGACCTCGCCGAGATGCGAACCGCCGAGCTGCCACCGTTCACGGCGGGCATTGCGGCCGGAGCGCTGGCGGTAATGCCGGGCCACCTGGCCGTGCCAGCGCTCACCGACGGTGTCGCCATGCCGGCGACCGTGTCTCGCGCGATCCTCGAAGGCCTGCTGCGGCGCGACCTTGGCTTCGTCGGTGTGACGATCAGCGATGCCCTCGATATGGCCGGGGCCTCGTACGGCGGCGGTCTCGGCGGGACCGTGGCGGCCGCGGCGGATGCCGGCATCGACCTGCTGCTCCTGAATCACGAGGCCGACACCGAAGAAGCGGCCTTCGAGGCCCTCCGCTCCGCGATCGTCGCGGGACGATTGGACCCGGCGCGCCTGGAGGCGGCGAGAGCCCGCATCCTGCGACTGCGGAGCCACTTCGTTGCGCTCGTCCAGCCGCCCCTCGACGTCGTCGGCTGCGAGGACCACCGCAGGCTGGCGCGGCAGATCGCCGACGCTTCGGTGACCCTGGTGCGGGATCCCGACCGGGCGTTGCCGCTCAGCGCGGCAGATGGCGACCGCGTGGCGGTCGTCGGGCCGGTGCCGGCCGATCTGACGCCGGCTGAGACGTCGTCCTACCTGCGGGTTGGGCTGGCGGAAGCTCTGCGTTCGCGCGGCCTCGCGGTCGATGAGTTCACGGCGCCGCTGGACCCGACGGCGGCCGACGTGGCCGCCCTGACCTCGGCGACGTCTGGCTACGCGACCACCATCGTCTGCACTTTCGACGCCGTCAGCTTCCCCGGCCAGGCCGTACTGGTCTCGCGCCTCGCCGGCTCGAGCGTGGCCGGGGCGGCAGGTGACGGCACCGGGCGGCGGGTCGTGGCGGTCGCTCTCCGCAGCCCGTACGATCTCTCGTTGTTGCCCGCCGGGATCACTGCCATCTGCACCTACGGCATTCAGCCGCCACAGATCGAAGCCCTGGCCGACGCGCTGTTGGGCCGGACTCCGTTCGCGGGACGTCTGCCCGTCCGGGTGGAGGTTGAGTTATGACCATGCGTTCGGAGCTCGGTGAAGGACCCGATATCGTCGAGCGGCTGCTCGGCGGGGCGGTCGGGCAGATCGAGGAGGTCGCCCGCGCGGTTCGCGGCCGGCAGATCGACCTGGCGGTCATCGCCGCCCGCGGCACGTCCGACCACGCGGCCCTCTACGCTCAGTACATCCTCGGGGCGCGCAACGGCCTGCTTGTTGCGGCAGCGGCGCCGTCGCTCGTCTCGCTGTACGGCGCGCCGCCCCAGCTTCGCAATGCGCTCGTCCTGGGGATCTCGCAGTCGGGACGCTCACCCGATGTCGTGGCCGTGCTCGCCGAGTCCCGCCGGCAGGGCGCGCTCACGGTTGCGATCACCAACGACAAAACGTCGGAGCTGGCCGCCGCGGCGGAGCACATCGTGGAGCTGGATGCGGGCGAAGAGCGCGCGGTCGCGGCGACCAAGACGTACCTCGCCGAGATCGCCGTGCTCGCCATGCTATCGGCCGCTCTCTCGGGCGATCAGGCCTCCCGCGACGAGCTGGGCGCCATCCCTGCGGCGCTCCGAGCGGCGCTCCTGCAAGAGGACGTCGTCGCGCCGCTCGCAGTGTCGTGGGCGCGCGAGAACCGATGCGCCGTCCTGGCCCGCGGCTTCCACTACGCCACCGCCCGCGAATGGGCCCTGAAGCTCAAGGAGCTGGCGTACGTCCTGGCGGACCCGTATTCGGCCGCGGACTTCCAGCACGGGCCGATCGCGCTTGTCGGCGAGGGGTTCCCCGTTCTGGCGGTGGCCACGAAGGGCCCCGCGCTCGAAGGTATGACCGAGCTGCTCGCCCGGCTTCGCGACGCCCGGGCGCGGCTGCTCATCCTCTCTGACGCCGAGCTGGGCGATCTCGGGGACGTCGTTGCGATCCCGAGCGTGCCGGAGTGGCTCTCGCCGCTCGTGGCGATCCTTCCGGCCCAGCTCTTCGCCTACCATCTCGCCCGCGCGCGTGGGCTCGACACCGAGAACCCCCGCAACCTCTCGAAGGTGACGTTGACGCTGTGATCCGACTCTTAGGTCACCTGTACGCACCCGAAGACCGCGGGCTTTGCCTCGTCACCGTCGAGGGCAACCGCATCGCCGCCATCGACCCGGCCGGGGTGCCCGTTCCTGGCGCCATAGGCGGGCCGGAGGCGCGCATCCTGCCCGGGCTCATAGACATCCAGGTCAACGGCGCCTTCGGCGACGATTTCGCCGACCCCGGCGCACGCATGGAACGGATCTGCCGCGAGCTGCCGCGGTTCGGGATCACGGGATTCGTGCCGACCGTGGTTACGTCGGCGCCGGCGGCTTACGCCCCCGCGCTGGCCAACCTGCGCCGGCCGCCCTCCGCCGGAGAGGCCCGCGTCCTCGGCGTCCATATCGAAGGCCCCTACATCAGCCCGAAGCACCCCGGCACCCACGACCCGGCGCAGCTGCGCCTGCCGGACGTGCGGGAGGCGGCCTCGTGGCTGGAATCCGGCGACGTCGCCTACGTCACGCTGGCGCCCGAGCTCCCCGGAGCGCTGCCGCTCATCGAGTTCCTGGTCCGGCAAGGGGTCCGGGTTTCGATGGGCCACACCGACGCCACCTGGGATGAGGCGAGTTCGGCAGCCGACGCCGGAGCCGGCCTGGCCACGCACCTGTTCAACGCGATGCGACCGCTCCGCCACCGGGATCCCGGCATTGCCGGTTACGTGCTCGCCTCGCACCTGCCAGCGGGCTTCATCGGGGACGGCAACCACCTCGCCTTCGAGACGATACGGCTCATGACGAGGATCAAGGCGCCCGATGAGCTCGTCCTGGTGACCGACGCCCTGGCAGGTCTCGGGATGCCTCCCGGGCGCTACTGGCTGGCCGGGCGCGAGTACGTCTCAGACGGGACCTGCGGGCGTCTCCCGGACGGAACACTCTCGGGATCCCTGCTGCCGCTCAACAAGGCGATCCGCAACATCGTCGAAGCTGCCGGCCTCGAGCCGTCGGTGGCCGTTCGACTCGCAACTCTCAACCCGGCCCGAGTCCTGGGCGTGGACGGGTCCCATGGGCGGGTCGAGGTCGGTCGCACCGCCGACCTCGCGGTCGTCGACGAGACCTGGGACGTGCTGGCGACGATCGCCGGCGGCACGGTGGCTTACGAAGCGGATGCGCACGCGGCGGCCGCCGGGAGGGACGCATGACCGACGGTTCGGTCCCGTCCGCCCCGCCGCCCATGCCCTACCTCGACGAGCTCTCGGCCGCCCTCGAGCGCGCCCGCCTGGCCAATCGCGAGTCGCTCGGGGAAGCAGCTCAGATCGTGGAGAAGGTCGTGGCGGGCGATGGCCTCGTCTACGTGTTCGGGAGTGGCCACTCGCAGCTCGCCGCCCTCGAGCTGAACTGGAGGGCCGGCAGCATCGCCGCGCTGCAGGTCGTATTCGATCCGAGCTGGGGCGCTGCCGAGCACCTCGAAGGCTACGGCGAGACGCTCGTCGCCGATGCGGCGCCGGGACCGCGCGATTGCCTGATCGCTATCAGCCACTCCGGCACGACGGCGGCCGCGATAGATCTGGCCCGTCTGGCCCGCCACGCGGGAGCGCCGGTCATCGCCGTCACCTCGGTCAGCGCGTCAAGGCGTGCTCGGCCAAGGCACTCGTCCGGGATGAAACTATGCGAGCTCGCGGACGTGGTCCTCGACGACGGTTCGGCCGACGCGAACCGCGGAGTCAGCGTGGCAGGGCTCGGCGTCCCCATCGGCCCGACGTCCACGGTCGTCTCGGCAGCGCTGCTACACGAAGTCGTCGCCGGCGCCATCGCGCGCCTTGCGGCGCGAGGTCTCGAGGCGCCCGTTCTCCGGCCGAACTCGGAGGAGGGCGGCCACCAGCACAACGAGCGACTTCGAGATCGATACCGCGGGCGCGTCCGACCCGTGCCCTGAAGCGCCGTTTCGGAGCCGGATCGTGGACCGCGGAGCAAGGGAGATGGGAGAACCGACGATGGACGCCCCGGATGCACGCCTCGAGCCTCTGGTCCGATTCGCCCCGCCGCCGCGAGTCGTCCCGCCGCTCGATCCAGGCTTCCGGCCCTCCGTCCTCACCCGCCACGAGCTCGCGCAGGCGGTCGCTCGCTCTGGCACGGGCGTCCCCGTCTCGCTTGCCGTCGAACAGCCGGGCGGCTGCGTCTCGGTTCGTGACGCCGCGGTCTTCAAGGACGGGCATCCTGATGCCGCCGCCGGTCACGCCTGCTGCGAACGGCTGCTCAAGTCGCTGCTCTGGTCGCGCGGTGGCTGCCGCATCTGGGTCGATGGCCCCGCGGGCCTGGTCGAAGCCCTGCGCCGCCACTACGAGCAGGACCCGACGGGCCTTTTCGACGCCCGGATCCTGGGCCGGACGGTGTACGGAGCGCCGCTGGAGGTGATCGCGGCGAAACGCTCGTCGTTTCCGGCCTCCCGCGAGGCGATCTCGCAGCTCGGCGGCCACCTGGACGGCTGCCGGATCGGGTTCGACCTAGGCGCGAGCGACCGCAAGACCGCTGCCGTCGTGGACGGAGAGGTCGTCTTCAGCGAGGAGATCGCGTGGGACCCGTCGCGCCACGAGGACCCGCAGTGGCACTTCGACGAGATCATGGATTCACTCCGACGCGCCGCAGCACACCTGCCCCGCGTGGATGCAATCGGCGGAAGCGCCGCGGGCATCTACCTCGACAATGAGGTGAGGGCCGCCTCGTTGTTCCGGTCGGTGCCGCCCGAGCCGTTCGAGCGGCGTGTACGGGGACTCTTCCACGAGCTTCGCCAGGCCTGGGGCGGGATTCCGTTCGTCGTCGTGAACGACGGCGAGGTGACCGCCCTGGCCGGCGCGATGCTCGCCGGCGTCGGAGGATTGCTGGGCCTGGCGATGGGCTCGAGCGAGGCCGCCGGTTACGTTACGCCGGAGGGCGGCCTGACGCCTTGGCTCAACGAGCTCGCCTTCACGCCGATCGACTACCGCCCCGACGCCCCGGTCGACGAGTGGTCAGGTGATCGCGGCTGCGGCGTCCAGTACCTATCGCAGCAGGCGGTCGGGCGGCTGCTCCCCGCGGCCGGCATCGAGACCGATCCAGCCTCTTCGATGCCCGAACGGCTCGTGCTCCTCCAGCAGCTCATGGCCTCTGGCGACACGCGAGCGGCGCGCGTCTACGAGACGATCGGGGCGTATCTCGGCTACGCGCTGCTCGAATACCGCGACTGGTACGCCTTCGAGCACCTGTTGCTGCTCGGCCGCGTCACGACGGGGCCGGGCGGCGACATCATCAACGCCCGGGCCCGCGAAGTGCTCCAGGCCGAGAGCCCGGAGACGGCCGCGGCGATCACGTTCCACGCCGTCTCGGAGCGCGACAAGCGACACGGCCAGGCCGTGGCCGCGGCCAGCCTGCCTCGCCTGGAAAGCTAGCGCCTGACGAGTCGGCTGTTCTGCCGCGCCTGGACCGAAGCTCTGACGCGAGCTACTGCGCCTTGGCGAGGGCCTTGCCGAGCGCCGTCTCCAGCGCGGCGACCTTGTCCAGGAGCGTGTTCACGGCGGCGTCCTGCTCCTTGAGGTGAGCCTGGATCTGCTCGGCCTCGTGGAACGTGGCGTCCGCGTCGTTATAGGTCATCTCGGCCCGCTTGTCCGAGGCCCTGCCGAGGATGTTCTGGCCGACCATGATGACCGACAGCATCACCAACTGGACGAACGTCTGGCTTATCCACTGGATGAGGGCAAGCAGGCTGCCGTCGCTGAGTGCGGACGGCAGGGCGACCAGCGCCAGAACGGCGAACGCGTAAGCGCACCACATCGTGCCGACCACGGTGGTGAGGGTGAGCGCGATCTTGCCGTTGATGCCGACGTGCTCGTCCGCCGTCTTCGGCGGACCCGATTTCTTGCGGGCGGCGATGTGTGGGTGCGGGACGTGCTCGAAGGTGATAGCCATGCCGAGTCTCCCCACGAAGTCATTGCCGACCGCCGTGGCGGCGGCCGCTGCGCAGATCATGCTGCGTCGCTCGCGCCGCCGCCAGCCGTCCGGCACGAGAGTGCGCACTTCGCACCGGCGGGGGAGCGGTTGCGCTCCTGCCGGGGCGGGTCCGGCTTCGATCGTGAGTCGGGCGTGGGTGGCCCGCCGGGCGGTCCTTCGGGCTGCGACCGGGCTCGCCTGTCCTGGTCAGGCCAGGAACTGCTCCAATGCTCGCTCGTCCGCAGCCGAGAGATGCCCGTTACGCGACTTGAGCTCGAGTTGCGGCGAGGCTGTCTTGCCCGACAGCGCGGCTCGCATCTTCGGGAACTGGCTACCGGTCCGCAGCAGGTACGTGGTGAAGAGCGCCACCTTGGGCCGCGGCGTGGCCGGCATGTCCCGAACGAACGCGAGCCACGGCTCGTCGGGGTGCTGCTGGACGACGAACAGCCCGCTGGTCCAGCAGCCGAGCAGCAGGTAGTCGGCGTCGGCCAGGGTCGCCATGTCGCAGTCGCCGACGGAGACGACCTCCGCCGAGACGCCCCGGGCCGTCAGGAACGCGCCGATCTCCTCGCCGTAACGGCGGGTCACGCCCGTGTGGCTGCGATACACGACGATCGCCTTTTTCATTCGGTCCTCCCAGCTTGTCGCCAGACCGGCTGGCCCAGAATAGAGCCCTCGGGCCGGAGCCGTCGGCCGTCTCGGGCGGCCCCGGCGCCGTCGCCCGGCAGGTCGAGCGCCGTCGCCCAGCAGGTTGCTTCGGTCGTTCGCGCGGTCGATCTTCAGTCAATCCGGCGGATGATTTCGACGTCCAGGTGGCCGTCTACCATCGGGCCGTCCAGCCCTTCGCGAGCGATCGGCCGGGTGCCAGACTGCTCGGCGGCTGGATCGGACTCAGGCGGCCAGACATCGAATCAGAGGATCAGATGACTACGAAGAAGCAGGTTGACGACTTCCTTGCCCTCAAGCGTGTGGCCGTCGTCGGCGTATCCCGTAACCCGAAGGAGCTCTCGTACACGCTGTGGCAGGAGCTGCGCCAGCGCCGCTACGAGGCCATCCCCGTGAACCCGGCCGTCAAGGAACTGGATGGGCAGACCTGCTACGCGAAGGTCCAGGAGATCCAGCCGCCGGTCGAGGGCGTGCTCATCATGACCTCCGCCAAGGCGACCGACGAGATCGTGCACGACTGCGCGGAGGCCGGCGTCAAGCGCGTCTGGATGTACGGCGGGGTGACTCCGGGAGCCAAGACCAAGTCGGCGGTGGCCTTCTGCGAGGACAACGGGATTGAAGTCGTCGAGGGGCTCTGCCCGTACATGTTCCTGCCGGGCACGCCCGCCTTCCACGCCCCGCACCGCCTGTTCAAGAAGCTGACCGGCAGCTACCCGCGGTAGTTCCGGGCGGGGCGACCGCGGGCGCGGCTGCTACGCTCCCGCCGTGAGCGAGAGCAGCGGGGACATCCTGGGCGGCGCGGTCGGGCGGATCGTGCTGGCCGACAATCTGACCGTGCTGGGCTCGCTGCCCGGCGAGTCGATCGACCTCGTCTACATCGATCCGCCGTTCAACACGGGCAGGCGGCAGACGCTGCGGCGGCTGCGGACCGTTCGGGACGAGGAAGCCGGCGATCGGGTTGGTTTCGGGGGCCGGCGCTACCGGACGATCCAGCTTGGCGCGCAGAGCTACCTCGACGTCCACGACGACTACCT
>JBGQBD010000051.1:0-15787 GCA_041494645.1 Candidatus Limnocylindria bacterium | reverse complement strand
TCGGAGCAGATGAAGGTTCGGTCCTCCACACGCGCGACATCGGACGGATCGGAGCGGGCGAGGAAGCTGTTCGGTCGTAGGTCCTGGTTCAGCCGGATGAAGGTGCCCCCGTCCACGAGCATCTGGCACAGGCGGTCGTACTCGGACTGCGAGCCATCGCACCAGTAGATCGCGTCGGGACTCGTCAGGGCGGCAATCTGGTTCACCCAGCGAAGGACCGCGTGGTCCGCGGGTACGCTCTGCGGAAGCCCTTCCACCCTGGCGCCAACAGTAGCCACGATGTCTCCTCGCTTGACCTGGGGCAACGTCCAGGCCCGCTCACGGCCCCGGTCGCAGTAACGATGTGTGGGCGCCGCGTGCGGGAAGATTTCTGTCCAGCGTCGCGACGTACTCGGGAACGACGGGAATTGTAACCGGGCGCCAGTGCCCTCGCGCACGCCGACCCGACCGGTGGCCCACTCGACGCGCCCGATTCCGATGAGCCCAGATAAGCGGCAGATAAGCCGCGGTCAATCGGCCTCCCTTAGCGTGTGTAGCGGAGGAGGTCCGATGCCGTGGAATCATTCGACCAGACCCGGGCAACGCTTCGAGAGTGGACCGTTGCCATGGACGGGCACGAGCTCGCCACGCTCCGCGAGGTGGCGATGGCACGCGCGCCCCTCGGCCGGACTGCCGATTCGATCCTGCCCGAAGGAGGATATGTGCGCGGTCAGGACAAGACCGCGACCGGACGCGCTGGCTCCGGGCCCAGGAGCCGGCCGGGCAAGCGCTGGTAGTCAGGCGGTCCGGCCGAGGGGCGATTCGTTCATCACGCTCTGGCTCGTCCGTGACGAGCAGAATCCGAACTAGGTCGCGGGCGAGATCTCCGGCACCGCCGCTGCGTCCGGCTCGCCCTCGGCCGGCTCATTTCCGGGCTCCTCGGGATGGCGGCGCACGTACCAGTGCCTGACCGCCATGGCGACGACCGCCGCCGCGGCTGCGCCGAGGCCCACAAGCTGGGCCATGGGGACGCCGAAGAAGGTCCAGTTCCAGCCACCGCGAAGTGTCTCGAGGCCGCTGCGCTCAAGTCCGTACCACACGAAGTAGAGCAGGCCGACATCGCCGGCGATCAGCAGTCTCCGGCGGGCCGTGAACCGGCGCCACAGGAAGAGCATCACGCCGACGCCCAGGAGACTGAGCACCGACTCGTAGAAGAAGAGCGGGATGAAGTGCTGGCCCAGCGTCGCAGCCGGGTCCGAGCCGGGCGGACAGGCGTACTCGGCCACACGGTACTGGCACTGGATCGCGATGCCCCAGGGCAGGTTCGTGGGCGGCCCGTACAGCTCCTGGTTCATGAAGTTGCCCCAACGCCCGACGGCCTGCGCCAGCAGGATGCACGGCACGAGGATGTCGCCCCAACGCCAGAACGAGAGGTGCTGGCGGCGCGCATACCAGATCACCGCGAGCATCCCGGTGAAGAGGCCGCCGTAGATGCCCAGGCCGGTGTAGGGCGGCAGCACGATCTGCGCGAGGTGGTCCTTGTAGTAGGCCCACTGGTCGATCACGTGATACGCCCGACCGCCGATCAGCGCAGCAATGGCCAGGTACAGAAGACCGTCATAGATGATGTCTGTCCGCTCGCCCCGGCGGCGAGCCTCGCGGATGGCCAGCCAGGTGCCGGCCACGATGGCGGCTACATAGCCGATTCCGTACCAGCGGATCTCGAGCGGCCCCAGGGCCAGGGCAATCGGATTGGGCGTGAAGTCGATCATGGTCGGCAAGTGTAGCGGGCGCCGGCCGAGGACTCGCTGAGCGAGAGCCACACATATACTGGCCGGGACAGGCCGGTCCGCGCGACGGCCGGCGCTGGATTCGCAAGCGTCGCCCGGCGGCACCGGCCGCCCAAGCCCGAAGGCCCACCAGATGCCGTTCTACTTCTTCTTCGGTCTTCTCGGTCTCGTGATCGGTGGACTGCTGGCCTGGTTCTTCCTCGCCGACCACCCCTTCGAGTCCCTCGAAACGCCCGGCGGACCCGTCGATCCGGTGGAGGCGTCGCTCCTGGCCGCTGAGATGGCAGCGGACGGACTGCCGATCGACGAGGCCACGGTCGCGAGGCTGCTCGAACTCCACGGGATCTACGTGGAAGGCAGAATCCGCGAGGCCAGGGAAGCGGCCGAGGCCGCCCGCCTGGCGAATGACGCCGACGCCCTGCAGGCGACCGGAGCAGCGCCATCCCCCGGAGAGCGGAAGGCCAGTGGAGCGGAGCAGACCAAGTAGCTCGCGAGTGAGGGGAGTCGCCCGATCGATCGCCGCCGCGGCGCGGCGCACCGGCGATGCCTAGGCCACGATGCCCACGTGGATCGCGACGGCCCCCAGGGCCAGGCGTCTGAACCCGACGTCGCGCAGCCCGGCTCGCCGCATCGTTTCGGCGATCTCCTCCGCCCTCGGAAACCCGTCCAGCGAGTGCGGCAGATACGAGTAGGCGGCCCGCCGGCGGAAGAGCGCGCCCAATACCGGGGCCATCGCCCGGAAGGCGGCCGCGTAGATGCGACCGGCCGGTCCGGGTCGCGGCAGCGACAGCTCCAGGCAGACCACGCGACCGCCGCTCCGGACGGCCCGGGCCATCTGGCGAAAGCCATCCTCGAAGCTGGACAGGTTGCGCAGCCCGAACGCGATCGTCGCGGCGTCGAATGACCCGTCGTCCACCGGCAGCGCCAGGGCGTTTCCGAGCCTGAACTCAACGCTGGTCAGCTTGCCGAAGGCACGCCTGGCCTCGTCGAGCATCGCCTCGGAGAGGTCCACACCCACCACGCGGCCGGCCGGCCCAACGGCGCCCGCCAGCGCGGCGGTGAGCTTGCCCGTCCCGCAGGCCACGTCCAGCGCGGCGTCGCCAGGCGACAAACCCGCCGCCCGTACGGCCGCCCGCCTCCAGCGGCCGTCGAGGCCCGCGGTCATGAGCGTATTCATGCGGTCGTAGACCGGGGCGATGGAGTCGAACATCGTCGTGACCCGCGGCTCGGCCACGGTGTTGCCGGATCGGCTGGGCCGCTCCATCGAGCGCTGCGCGCCCGCCCCGGGTCCGGCCCCGCTCACGACCCGGATGAGTTGTTGAGGGGTTCGAGCCCGCGCCCGAGCCGCAGCGGCCGGCGCTCGAAGGCGCTCGAGAAGACCACCTGAGTCTCTGTCGTGAAGACGTGCGGAACCTGCTGGATCGCATGGAGGACGCGCTCGAGATGGCGAGTGTCCGTGGCCCGAACCTTGAGCAGGTAGTCGGCCTCGCCGGCGAGGTGGTGGCATTCCTCGATCTCGTCGATGTCGATGAAATCGCCGGTCATGTCCGTGGCGATCGTGCCCGGCACCTGCTTGATGAAGATGAAGGCGAGAACGCCGTAGCCGAGCAGGGTGGGATCCACGAGCGCCGCATAGCCCCGGATCACGCCTCGCGCCTCGAGCTTCTTGACCCGCTCGTGAGCGGAGGGCCCGCTCATTCCGACGGACTGCCCGACCTCCGCGTACGACTCTCTGCCGTCGCGCTGAAGCAGCTCGAGGATTCGAGCGTCGGTCTGGTCGATCCTTTCGAATGCGCGCATCCTGTCCGGTCCTCGGGCCCGATCCCAGCGCTTCGTCGCGCCCAGTTCATCCGATCTGGCTTCTCGCGAGCCCGTCCAGCCACCGCGGGACGCGGCCGCCGCGGTCGCTCCGGGCATGAGAGATGTCGGCCACGAGCCATGTGCGGTTCCAGATCGACTGCAGCCTAGCCTATCGCCGCGGAATCGACAGCGGACGCGGTGCCGCAGGGTGGCGCCGGAGGGCCGGAGGGGCGTGGCAGGCGTGCTACCTCGGGTCGATCCAGGCCGGCCGCCCGGCCCTGGCTAGCGGCGGTAGCCGCGGCCCCTGGCCCCCTGTGGCCGAGAGTGCCGGCCGGCAGAGGCGCCTCCAGACTCGCTCGACCGGCTGAGCTCAGTGCGGATCCGCGCTATCACCGGCAGCGCGGCTCGACGACGCGCCCGCGTCCTGGTCGGTCGATCTGGCGCTTGTTCGCCGATTCCTCGTCGGTCCGGGCATGCTTGCCTGCACTCCTTCGAGAACGATCCGGTCCGAGACCGGTGGCAGATCCGGTGCGGCTTCGCGCCAGGCTGCGTTCGCGGCATCGTCGTGAGGATCGCTCCGGGTGCCTACGACCAGCGCGATGGCCAACCCGACGCCCCCTCCGATCAGGGCCGCCACCTCCCGGACTCCGTGGAGCCAGACAAACACGTAAGCAGCGAGCGGAATCCCGACCAGCATTCCGGTCATGACGCCCCGAAGTCGCTGCAATCTGTCTCCTCGCCTGTACCACGGTCACGTGGCAGCGCGGCACGCGCCGAACCGACGACCGATTCGAGGGCCCGAACTGCCGGCCGACCCGCCCACTACAGCACGGCGCGGACCGATACGCTCGAGCCGATGGCACCATCGTAACGCCACACTCCGGGCCCGCGCCGATCAACGGGAAGCCGACGCGGCAACGCCGCGGAATCGGCCGGGCAGGGCACCGCCGGCGAGGGCGCGGCCTGGCCGCAGCCGCCCGCCCATACTGAACGTTTCTGGAAGCTCACGTGTCATTGGAGTGAGCGCCGAGCAGCGCGAACGCGGAGGGCACCAGAATGGCCTGGGAGGGACAGTTGCCAGGGCTGAGGGGATTCCGGCGGCCGCCCCAGGATCGGCCGGCGAGTTCGGTTGCCCACGCGGAGGGCCCGGTCGGGAGTCGCACCGCGACCGCGCCGGAGACGTGGCGACGGCAGCGCCTCGAGGCATTCGCCGCTCTGGACGACGACCGGCTTCTGCGAAGCTACCGACTCGCCACGCTCGTCCTGCGGGATCGCGCGGAGGCCGAAGACGCGACGCAGGAGGCCATCGCTCGGGCCTGGTCGAGCTGGGAGACGCTGCGCGACAAGGATCGTTTCGACGCCTGGTTCGATCGGATCCTGGTCAACGTCTGTCGAAACCGGATGAGGCACATCAGGACCGTCCACCTCATTGCGCTCGACGACGCCTTCGAGGTACCGGTTGCCGACGCGCACGGGACGACGATGACCCGGCTCGTCCTCGAGCCCGCCTTCGCCCGGCTCAGCCCGGAGCAGCGGATCATTGTCGTGCTGCGCTTCTGGCGCGACCTGCCGCTGGAGGAGATCGCCGAGCGACTGGGGATACCTGCCGGCACGGTGAAGTCTCGGCTCCACTACGCGCTCAAATCGCTTCGCACAGCCATCGAGTCATCCGAGGAGGCCCGCCGATGACCGGCCAGCGACTCGATCCGGAAGAAGCCATTCGCGCCTGGCTGGCCGACTCCGCCCCAGATCGGGCGCCAGCCTCTCTGAGAGAAGCGTTGGAGAACGCGACGTCTCGACCGGCCGGCCGTACCCGGCCGTGGACGAGCAGCCGTTTCAACCTCCGCCTCGCTACCCGGATCGCCGCGACCCTGGCGATTCTCGCGGTCGCCTTGTCTGGAGCCTACCTGCTGGGCATGCGTCCCACCTCGTCGCCTGCCGCGTCGTCTTCCTGGCTCCACACGCCCACAGCGTCGACTCCGCCTGCGTTGTCGCCCTCCGCGACCAGGCCTGCACGCTCACCAACGGTCGTGCAACTCCCCGGGTCCAGCTGGCGCCTGGTCAGCGGCGCGTTTCCCCAATTGGTCGCGCCCGAGTGGGGTGGGTACCGAAACCCGGTCTTCGCCTCTACGAGCCGCGGATTGGTGGCCTTCGTGCCCTCGGCTGCAGGCGTCACGCATGGATACCTATCCGACCGCACGGTCCTGGCGGCCTTTCGGACGGCCGGCCCCACCGCACCCACGTCCTGGGAGGTACACGTCCTTCGTTCGAGCGATGGCGTCAGCTGGAGCGAGCAATCCGTCCTCCCGAGCGACGCGGCCACGGTGACCGGGGTTGCCGAGTCGGCCGGGCGGGTGGTCGCCGTGGGCTACACAGGCGATGCCTCGAACGCGACGGCCATGGTTTGGACGACGACGGACCTCCTGACCTGGCAGGCCACAAGGCCGCCCGTCCCCGCGCAATCCGACACGTATTCATGGGTGAATGCTGTTGCCGCGGGACCGGCCGGGTTGCTTGCCTGGGGGAACGCGGGGACCTCGACCGAGTTCTGGGCATCGACTGATGGCGTTGCCTGGCACCGGCTGACGAGTTCGGGCCTACCCCAGGATGCAGCGCCGGATTCACTTTTCGCGACCCCGAGTGGGTATGTGATCAGTATCAACATGGACACAACCAGTACCTGGGAATCGAGTGACGGCGCCATCTGGACCGAGGCCTGGCAAGGACCGGCATGGAAGTTGGGATCGGAGGCCTACATGCTGGGCACGATCGTCCCGGCTTCGAGTGGTGCTTACATTTCCTTCGGCTGGGCAGGGACGCCTTCGGGCGGACCGTCGGCCCTCCAGGGCGACCTGCAGCTCTGGACCAGCACGGACCGCGCGCACTGGACCAGATCGGACCGCGTCGCCAGACCCGGCTGGATCTCAGGCTTCGCCACCGCTCCGGGTGGATACGTCGCGGCGGGTGTACTTGCGCCTGGAGACCCCGGGATGCTGCCATGGGGATCGCTCGGCGTCTGGACCTCTCAGGATGGGCGGAGCTGGCAACCCCTGGCCGGCCTTCCGTCGGTAAGCTCGATCGAGGTCCTGTCCGTTGTCGGCGACGGCGCCCAGGTGGTGGTCGTGTACGTCGACCAGGCCGGCAACCTGCAGTTCCTAGTCGGCGACGGGCTGCAGTAGGACTTACCGGTTGACCTCGAGCGGGCCTTCCGGAACCTCGATCAGGACACGGCCGCCCTCGACGTTCACCGGGTAGACCGCCAGCGGCAGCTCCGCGGGCGGGTCGAGCGGCTCGCCCGACTCCAGATCGAAGCGCGACAGATGCAGCGCGCAGGTGATCGATTCGCCGGTCAGGAACCCTTTGTCGAGCTCGAAGTACTGGTGGCTGCAGATCCCCTGCGTGGCGTGGAACCGGCCGGCCAGGTTCACCACGAGCACCAGCTCGCCGTCCTCGACCTCGCACAGCTTCATCGTGCCCGGCGGAACCTCGTCCGCGGCGCACAGGTCGACCCGGTGCAGGCTGCCGGCGGCCCCCGTCATGTGGCGTCTAGGCCACGGCGGCAGCTGTCGGGCGAGAGACGGCGCTGGCGTCCCACTTCGCTTCGAGCAGCTCTCGCAGCCGAGCCTGCGCCGACTCCAGCGGCACCCGAGCCACGACCGGCTCCAGGTAGCCAAGCACGATGGCCTTTCGGGCTTCATGCGGATCGAGGCCGCGGGTCTCCAGGTAGAAGAGCTGCGTCTCGTCGATCGGGCCAACGGCGCTGGCGTGGGCGACGCGCCGGCAGTCGGGCTGATCGATCTCCAGGCTCGGAATCGCGACAGAGCGCGACTGCTTCGAGAGCAGCATGCCGAACTCGCCTAGGAAGCTGTCAGTGCCATGGGCCGAATGCTCGATCGTGGCCAGGCCCTTCATGTAGGCTCGCGAACGGTCGGCCAGGACGCCCTTCGAGAGCAGGTTGCCGGTGCTGTCGCGACCGACGTGTCGCGTGTACGAGGTCAGGTCGAAGAGCTGATCGGTGGAGCCGAAGATGATCTCCGCCTGCTCGACAGTCGAGCCGTCGCCCTCGAGCCGGTTGTCGATTCGACTGCGGACGACACGACAGCCCAGCTGCGCCAGCGCCCAACGGACGGTCGCCCCACGGGCCAGCACCGCCGACCGATGCTGGAAGGCGATCTGGCGGAGCGAGAAGTCCTGCAGGCCGGCGAACGAGAGGGTCGAACCGGCGCCGACCACAGCCTCGGTCGTGCCGGCGAAGAAGGCCTGGGCCTCCGTCGAGGCGGACCCGCGTGCGCTCGACGCAACCTGCTCCTCGACGATCGAGACCTCGGCGTCTTCACCCAGAGAAATGATGGTCCGCGAAAACAGCGCCGTGTCCGGCGCACCCACCGCCCACCGCAGCACGATTGGCCGCTCCAAGCGCACGCCGTCGGGGACGTGGAGCAGCAGCCCCTGCGACCACAGGGCACGCGTCATCTGGGCGAGCTTGTCGTTCTCGGGCAGGGCGCAGCCGCCCTCCACGAGGCGACGCATCAGCTCCGGGTCGCGGGCTTGCAGGTCGGCGAGCGTCTCGAGGATCACGCCGGCTTCGCGAGCCTCGGCCGAGAGCACGAGCGCTACCACCTGGTTCTCGACGATCTCCGCATAGGCGGCCGCTCCTGCGGGGAGCAACTTCGCGGCGGTCGCACCTCGACCGACGGCCGCGGGCCCCGTGTAGGGCCGGGCCGCCGCCAGATGCGCGTTCCGCAGGTCCACGTACGTCGTGTAGAGCGGGTTGGTCTCGATCGGCAGGGCTTCGAAGGCGCGCAACCCCTCCAGCCGGTCGGCCAGCAGCCAATCCGGGTCGCCACGGGAAGCGGCGACCGCGCGGACCGTCGCCTCGTTCACGAAGCTGAGCGTCAGGTCGGTCGGCGCCTGACGGGCCGGGGCGACCGCCCTGGCGGATGGAGCGGCGGCCGCCGCGTCCCCCTCGGCAGCGGTCATCCGAGCGAACCTTCCATCTCGAGCTTCACCAGGCGGTTGAACTCGATGGCGTACTCCATCGGGAGCTCTTTGGTGAAGACCTCAAGGAAACCCTGGACGACCAGGTTCGTGGCCTCGTTCTCGGTCAAGCCGCGGCTCATCAGGTAGAAGACTTGGTCCTGGCTGATCTTGCCGACCGTGGCCTCGTGGGTCATGGTCGTGTCGTCCTCCTGGATGTCGATGTACGGATAGGTGTCGGAGCGGCTGCCCTCGTCCAGCAGCAGCGCGTCGCAGCGGACGCTGGCCACCACGCCGGTAGCTCCCGGCGCCACCTTGAGCTGGCCGCGGTATGTCGTCCGGCCGCCGTCCTTGGAGATGGACTTGCTGATGATCCGGCTGCGGGTGTTCGGCGCCAGATGGATCGCCTTGGCCCCGGTGTCCTGGTGCTGGCCGCGCCCCGCGACGGCGACCGAGATCACCTCGGCCGTGGCGCCCTCGCCGCGCAGGTAGATGCTCGGATACTTCATCGTCAGCTTGGAACCGGTGTTCGCGTCGATCCATTCGACCGTGGAGTGGGCGTGGGCGTGGGCTCGTTTGGTGACCAGGTTGTAAACGTCGTTGGACCAGTTCTGGATCGTGGTGTACCGGACCTTGGAGCCCGGCAGCGCGATGACCTCCACGACCGCCGCGTGGAGCGCGTCCGTGGTGTAGATCGGGGCCGTGCAGCCCTCGATGTAATGGACCTTGGCCCCCTCGTCGACGATGATCAGCGTCCGCTCGAACTGGCCGGTGTTCTCGGCGTTGATGCGGAAGTAGGCCTGCAGCGGCAGCGGGACCTCGACGCCCTTGGGCACATAGACGAACGACCCGCCCGACCAGACTGCGCTGTTGAGCGCCGCGAACTTGTTGTCCTCCGGCGGAACGACCGTGGCGAAGTACTTCCTGAAGAGCTCGGGATACTGGCGCAGCCCCTCGTCCGTGCCCATGAAGACGACGCCTATCTTGGTCAGCTCTTCGCGGACGGAGTGGTACACAACCTCGGAGTCGTACTGCGCGCCGACGCCGGAAAGGAACTTGCGCTCCGCCTCGGGGATGCCCAGCCGCTCGAACGTCTTCTTGATCTTGTCCGGGACATCGTCCCAGGACTTCTCCTCGCCCTGCGATGGCTTGCGGTAGTAGACGATCTTGTCCAGGTCGATCTGATTGAGATCGCCGCCCCACTGCGGCATCGGCCGTGACAGGAAGTGCTCGTACGCACGCAGGCGGAACTCGAGCATCCACTCAGGCTCGCCCTTGATGCGGCTGATCTCCTCGACCGTCTCGCGCGTCAGGCCGTGCTTGGTCTCCTCGAGGTACGTGACCTCGTCGTGGAAACCGTACTTGTACTCACTGGAGACGATCTCGCGGCTTGTCGCCATCTCACTCCTTGAAAGGGTCGGCGGTCCAACGGAGGGGGACGCCGGACCGCCGCCGCAGAAGTGTTCTCAATTCCGACCATTATTATCGGGATTATGCCGCGGCACGTCAAACGTTAAGTGGGACCGAGCGTCGAAGGCGAGGACGATCTTCGAGGCTGCGGCCGGCGAACCGTGCTATTCTGCCGCCGGCCGGCGGCCGGGCGCCAATCGGAAACCCCCGACCCAGTGTCCGCCCTTGAATCCCGAACCCGCGCGGGCCGTCGCCCGTCACCCGCCTCCGCTTGGCCGCCGCAAGCAGAGCAGGCGCGACGAGCCCACACCCTGCCGCCCCTTTCGACCGTCGACAGCGGCCCACACAAGAAGTAGCTTGGGGCTCCGGCAGAGACGGAGCGTCACGACCGTCGTGAGGAAGTCCTAGATGCGATTCTCCCCCGCCGCGATAGCCCTGGCAGTGGCGGCTGGTTTCGTCATCCTCGCCGACGCCGTAGTCGTGGTCGTCCCCGCGGTCCTGGCAGATCCGCAGCCAACCGTGATGGCCTCGCCGAGCGCCCCGGCCGATGAGCTGCCGACCGAGATCGCCTACGCCACAGCCACGGCCGAGCCGACGCCCACACCCACCCCGACGCCCACACCCACCCCGACGCCCACACCCACCCCGACCGCCAAGCCCACGCCCGTACCAACGCCTCGGGACACGGTCTGGAACGCTCGCACGTACGTCAAGAATCGCGTCGGGGCGAAGGGGTACGACTGCATCAACGCCGTCTGGACGGCGGAGTCCAAATGGAACCCCCGCGCCGGCAACCCCTCCGGCGCGTACGGCATCCCTCAGGCCTTCCCCGGATCGAAGATGGCGGCCTTCGGCTCCAACTGGCGCTACAGCCCCCTGACGCAGGTCAAATGGGGCATCTGGTACGTGACCAGCCGCTATGGCTCGGCCTGCGGCGCCTACGAATTCTGGCATGCTCACGGCTGGTATTGATCGGCGACGGGTAGCCCCGCGGTGGCGCAGACGCGAGAACTCGCCGAGTCTGTATCGCCGCGCCGGCGCGTGTCAGGCTGGGTTCCCCGCAGCCGCCCACGGGTGAGAGTGCGAAGCCGAAGATGAAGTTGTGGCCAGGCCAGCCATTCCCCCTGGGCGCCACGCCGGCGTCGGACGGCACCAATTTCGCCGTCGCCTCAGACATCGCCGACGGCGTCTCGCTGTGCCTCTTCGATGCGGCCGGTGCCGAGACGCAGCTGCCGCTTCTCGAGCAGGACGGCGGCGTCTGGCACGGGTTCGCGCCGGGGGTGCGGCCCGGCAAGCGCTACGGCTATCGCGTCTCCGGGCCCTATCAGCCCGGGCAGGGCTATCGCTGCAACCCCCACAAGCTCCTGCTGGACCCGTACGCGCTGGCCATCGTGGGCGACGTGACCTGGGACGACGCCGTGCTGGGCTACGTGCCCGGCGACCCTGAAGCGATGAGCGCCCTGGATTCCTCCCCGTACGTGCCGCGCGGCCTCGTTGTCGCGACCGATTTCGATTGGGGCGCGGACTCACCGCCCGCGGTCCCCTACTCCGACTCGATCATCTACGAGACCCACGTCAAGGGGTTCACGCAGCGCCACCCCGACGTCCCGCCGAAGCTTCGCGGCACCTACGCCGGCTTCGCCACTCCCGCCGCCATCGGGCATCTCAGGAGCCTCGGTGTCACCGCCGTGGAGCTTCAGCCGGTTCATCACCACGATGACGACGCCTTTCTTCGATCCGGGGGCCTCGACAACTACTGGGGCTACAGCACGCTGGGGTTCTTCGCCCCACATGCCGCCTACTCGGCGGAGGTTCGGGCCGGCCGGCCGGGCGGCCAGGTCGCCGAGTTCAAGTCGATGGTGAAGGCCCTCCACGCGGCAGGCCTGGAGGTGATCCTCGACGTCGTGTTCAACCACACGGCCGAGGGCAACCACCTCGGGCCCACGCTATCGTTTCGCGGCTTCGACAACCCGGCCTACTACCGCCTGGTAGCCGAAAACCAGCGTTACTACTACGACACCACCGGAACCGGCAACTCCATGAACGCCGACAACCCCATGTGCCTGCGGCTGATCATGGATTCGCTGCGCTACTGGGTCACCGAGATGCACGTCGACGGCTTCCGCTTCGATCTGGCCGTGGCCCTGGCCCGGGAGCACGGCGGATTCGATCGAGTCTCGGCTTTCTTCGACCTCGTTTCGCAGGACCCGGTCGTTTCGAGGGTCAAGCTGATAGCCGAGCCGTGGGATGTTGGGCAGCCAGACAGCTACGGCCTGGGCCGCTTTCCCGCGCTGTGGAGCGAGTTGAACGGCAGGTACCGCGACACCGTCCGCGACTTCTGGCGCGGCGTCCCGAGAACGCTGCCCGACCTCGCGACGCGGCTGACCGGCTCGGCCGACCTGTACGGGCCATCGGGCCGGCGGCCCAACGCCTCCATCAACTTCGTCACCAGCCACGACGGCTTCACCCTGCGCGATCTGGTCTCGTATGAGCAGAAGCACAACGAGGCGAACGGCCAGTCGAACAGCGACGGGATGGATGACAACCGGTCATGGAACTGCGGCGCCGAAGGGCCGACGGACGACTCGTCGATACTCGAGCTGCGGGCCAGCCAGTCCCGAGCCCTGCTGGCGACGCTGCTGCTCAGCCTGGGCGTGCCGATGATCCTCGGCGGCGACGAGATCGGCCGGACACAGAGCGGCAACAACAATGCCTACTGTCAGGACAACGAAATCTCGTGGTACGACTGGGGCGCCGCCGACAGGGAGCTGCTGGCCTTCGTCCGCGAGCTGATCGCAGCCCGACGGCGCCATCCCGTCCTGCGCCGCCGCCGCTTCGCCAGCGGCGCGCTGGCGCGCGACATCGGGTGGTTCACCCCGGCCGGGTCGGCCATGACCGATTCGGACTGGGGGGCCGGCTGGACTCGAAGCCTGGCCGCGTACTTCGACGGGACTCGCGATCCGGACCGCGACGGGCAAGGCCGGCCGATCCTCGACGACGACCTGCTTCTGGTGGTGAACGGCTGGTGGGAGCAACTGACGTTCACCGTGCCGGAGGTCGGTGGACCACGTACCTGGGAGCGAGAGATCGACACGTTCTCCGGGGCTGCCGGCGGCACTGCCGGAGGAACGGCCACGGCCGGTCCGCTGGCCGCCGGCGATTCGATCGCGCTGGGCCCCCGGTCGCTGGTGCTGTTCCGGGCGACCCGCCCCTAGGGTCGCGCTTCGACCTGACCGAGGCGTCCGCCAGCTCTCTACGCCCGCGTGCCGCACAATCACCCCATGTCCCTGCAGATCGACGTCGCCGTGGCCCGGCGGTTCCTGGCCATTCGCCACCTGCTAGCGCCCCCGCGCGCGTTGCCTGCCACGCCCGAGAGCGTCATGGCCGTCGTGGATCGAATCGGCTCGCTGCAGTTCGACCCCCTCGAGGTGGCCGGGCGTAACCACGACCTCGTGCTGGCCGCCCGGGTGGCCGGCTACAGACGGGAGCTGGCCGACGAGCTGCTCTACGGACGGCGCCTGCTATTCGAGGCCTACAACAAGTCCCTGAACCTGCTGCCCACTCGGGAGCTCCCCTACTACCGAATCGCCTGGGAGACATTAGGCGCCGGTTGGGCGCGCGGGCTGCTGGCCGACCAGGCTCCGCTGGCGGAGAAGCTGCTGGCCACGATCACGGCCGAGGGTCCCAAGAGCTCGGCCGACTTCGAGCGCGCGGAGGCCATTGCCTGGTGGTGGGGACCCACGTCGGCGGTCCGAGCGGTGCTGGAGGCCCTCGCGGTGTCCGGTCGCCTGGGGCTGGCCAGGCGCGACGGGAACCGCCGCTACTACGACCTGACGGAGCGGCTCTTCCCCGCCGACCTGCTGGCCATCCGCGTTCCCGAGCGCGAGCAGCGGCGTCACAAGCTCCTGTCCCGCTACCGTGCCCACGGTCTGCTGGGCGCCTCGGGGAGCGGCGAGGTGTGGCTCGGCATCGGACCGGCGCCCTTACGGACCGAGCTTCGGGCCGAGCTGGTGGATCGCGGCGAGCTCATTGTGATGACGGTCGAGGGGCTCAAGGGCCGGCGCTACGTCGTGGCGGACGAGCTGCCGTTGCTCGCCCAGGCGCAACGCGAGATAGAGGCGGCGGCGGCGGGCGCCGACCCTCGCCCCGGCGACGGAAGCCCGGGCTGCAGCTTCCTCGCCCCGCTCGATCCGATCATGTGGGACCGCGAGGCGCTCCAACCGCTGTACGGTTTCGACTACCGGTGGGAGGTCTACACCCCGGCCGCCAAGCGTCGCTGGGGCTACTACGTCCTGCCGATCCTCTTTGGCGATCGATTGGTGGGCCGGATCGAACCGCGCATCGATCGTGGCGCGAAGACAGTGCGCATCCTCGGCCTCGGTTGGGAGGACTCCTTCGATCCGCTCGAGACACCCGGCTTCGTGGCGGCCTTCGCCGAAGCCCTGGACGCCTACCTCGGGTTCGGTGGGGCCGAGTCGCTCGTCCCGGCCGCCGGTCGCGCTCATCGCCCGCTGTTCGATGCCATGGCCGGGGCGGTTCCGGTTCGGCGCGACTCCGGCAGGCGAGCGAAGATCGGCGGCGCCACTCCGGCCAGTCGTCGGGCCGCATCAGCCTGACAGACCCGCCGGCCGGGATCTATCGGCGCCTGGCGCTCGCATCGCCCTCATGCGTGCGAACATCGAGACTGAACCAAGATCGACATGGAGGAATCCCGATGGCTGTAGTTCGTCGTGCAAGAGTGCGCTGGGAAGGAAGCCTGTCTTCGGGGTCGGGCCACCTCGACGCAGTCTCCAGCAAGGCGTTCCAGGCGCTGCCGGTCACGTGGGCATCCCGGACGGAGGAAGCGAAGGGGAGAACGAGTCCCGAGGAGCTGCTCGCGGCGGCGCATGCCAGCTGCTACTCGATGGCCTTCTCCGGTGACCTCACGAAGGCGGGAACGCCGCCCGACCGCCTGGAAGTCGCCGCAGAGATCGCGTTCGACCGAGTCGATGGCAAGTGGACCGTCCTCTCGAGCAAGCTGACGGTCCACGGGCGCGTCCCGGGAATTGACGAGGCGCGCTTCCGCGAGATCGCGGGCGCGGCCAAGGACGGCTGCCCGATCTCCCGGGCGCTGGCCGGCAACGTCGAGCTCAGCGTGGAGGCGACCCTGGATCGGTAGCCGTCCCGGCGAGAGGAAGTCGCCGGCTCACCGGCGGGCTGGTACTCTCCTGCCATGAGCAAGCCGGACAAGGAGCCCAAGGCGGTGCGAGTCGACAGCTGGGGATTCGAGGGTAGCTGGGGTGGGCGCGGCCGCGGAATGCCGCTGGTGGGCTTCTTCCTGATCGTGCTCGGGCTGCTGCTGGCCGCAGGCCAGCTCTTCCACGAGGCCCAGATCGGCGCGTCTGCCTTCTTCCTCGCTGTCGGCGTCATCCTCGTCGTCGCCGGCATCAGGGACCGCAGCGATCTGGCCCTGTACGCCGGCGTCTTCGTGAGCGCCCTGGCGCTCTCGGATCTGCTCGGCGGCGCCGGGCTGATCCATGGCCAGGGCTGGGGGACGATGTTCCTGGGGCTTGGCGTCATGGGCATCGCCCTGATTCGATCCACGGCTGGCCGGCGCTGGGGCTGGGCGCTTGGACTCGGCGCGTTGCTGGCTCTATGGGGAGGCAGCGACGTGGCGGCGGCGAATCTCAACTTCGCCGCGGATCGGCTCTTCGGCCCTCTGCTGATCGTGCTGCTGGGCGCTTACATCATCAGCCGTAGCCGCCCTCGGGGCTACTGACCGGCTGTAGCGCAAACCCGCCGCGCGCGGATCCCGGCGCGGTGGCAGCCATCCCGACGCTACCTGACGCGTT
>JBGQBD010000050.1:0-15963 GCA_041494645.1 Candidatus Limnocylindria bacterium | reverse complement strand
TTATGGTCGGGGCGAGAGGATTTGAACCTCCGACCTCATCGTCCCGAACGATGCGCGCTACCAAGCTGCGCCACGCCCCGACCGAATGCCCGCTGAGGGCCACGGAATGATATCAGGGGACCACCCGGAGCGGTAGCAAGGGGCGGGGTTGGCGGCGCGTCCGCCCCGCGCTCGGGGCTTTGAGGCTGCGTGGCCGCGCCACGCTCGAGCGTCGTTGGCGCCGCAGCCGCGCCCGGCGTCAATTGAGGCTTGACCCGGCGTGGCAATGCGCGATGATCGTGCCATGACTGAGCCGCTTACCCTGGACCGTTACTTTGCCAACCCCCGCTCGTCCGGCCTGCGGCTGTCACCCGACGGCAGCCGCCTGGTGGTCGTCGTCTCGAAGCCCGGCCCGGAGCCCAACGAGCTGCGGACCGCGATCTGGCAGGTGGACCCAGCCGGGGCGACCGCCCCGCGCCGCCTGACGAGATCCAGCGCGGGCGAGTCCACCGCGACATTCGCGCGCGACGGCTCCCTGGTGTTCACCTCGGCCCGGCCGGATCCGGACGCCAAGGCGGACCCCGACCGCAAGATCGCGGCCCTCTGGACGCTGCCGGCAGGAGGCGGCGAGGCGCGCCTTCTGCTCGCCCCGGAGGGTGGGATCGACGGCATTGCGGCCGCCCGCAATGCCGACGCGATCGCCTTCGGCGCCCCGCTGCATCCGGCCGCGACCAGCCTGGAGGAGGACGCCGCCCGGGCCAAGGCCCGCAAGGACGCCGGCGTGGGGGCGCTGCTCTTCGAAGACTTCCCGATCCGTTACTGGGACCACTGGCTCGCTCCCAGGCGCCAGCGCATCTTCGCCGCCTCGCTGCCGTCCGATCCGGAAGCCCGCGTCGAAGGCAAGGACCTCACCGGGTATGCGGGCCCGGCGTTTCTGGAGCCCGAGTTCGACCTTTCGCCGGACGGCCGAACGGTCGTGACGAGCTGGTGCGACTGGTCGAACCCGCCGGCAACCGCCTGCGATATCGTCTCCATCGACGTCGAATCGGGGGAGCGTCGCAAGCTCACGCCCGGCGACGCGTACTACGGCCATCCCGTCGTCTCGCCGGACGGACGGTTCGTTGCCGCCGTTCGGACGACGTTCGGTACTCCCGACCAGGCGGCCGCGGGGACGGTCTGGCTCGTCGATCTCGCGACGGGCGAGGGCCGCGACCTGACGCCGACGCTGGACCTCTGGCCCGACTCGCCGGTCTGGGCGCCCGACTCCAGCGCGGTCTTCTTCACGGCCCCTCGACTGGGCTGGGTGGCGGCATTCCGCGTCGACGTCCCGGGCGGAGGGCTGGCGTGCCTGGTCTCGGAGGGCGCCGTTTCGGACCTGTGCCCGTCTCCGGACGGGCAGACCATTTACGCTCTGCGGGCGACGATGACCCACCCGCCGCGGATCGTCCGGTTCTCCGCCCGTGGCGAGAACCAGACACCGGCCGAGCTGAGTCGCAGCGTCGACGATGGCGGAACCGAGGGCCGCGGTCGCGTTGAGCGGCTGAGCGCGACGGCGGCCGACGGCCAGGCGATCGGCTCGTGGCTGGTCCTTCCGCCGGACGCCTCGGCCGAACAACCCGCGCCGCTCGTGGTCTTCGCCCACGGCGGCCCCATCGGGTCGTGGGACGGCTGGGCATGGCGCTGGAACCCGCACCTCCTCGTCGAGCGCGGGTACGCGGTCCTGATGCCGGACCCGGCCATCTCAATCGGCTACGGCCAGCGGATGGTGGAACGGGGCTGGGGGCGCTGGGGCGAGGCGCCCTACACGGACATCATGTCCGCTCTCGACGAAGCGCTGAAGCGGCCCGACCTGGACGCCGGGCGGACGGCGCTAGCGGGCGGCAGCTTCGGCGGCTACATGGCCAACTGGGTCGCCGGCCACACCGATCGGTTCCGGGCGATCGTGACCCACGCGTCGCTGTGGGACCTGCGGCCGTTCCACGGCACGACGGACACGGGCGTCGATTGGGAGCACGAGATGGGCGATCCTTACACCCAGCCCGAGCTCTACGACCGCCAATCTCCGGTGGCTCACATCGGTTCGATCAAGACGCCGATGCTCGTCATCCACGGCGAGCGCGACTTCCGCGTCCCGCTGAGCGAGGGCCTGACGTTGTGGACCGACCTGATGCGGCACGGCGTCAAGGCTCGCTTCCTCTACTTCCCCGACGAGAACCATTGGATCCTGAAGCCGAACAACGCGCGGCTCTGGTACGAGACGGTGCTGGCCTTCCTCGACGAGCACGTCCTGGGCAAGGAGTGGGTCCGCCCGGCGCTGCTCTAGGGGCCTCGAGGCCCTCCACTTCGATTCGTATCCGATTCGTCACCTGACGTTTCCGATTTGTCACCTGTGGGGAACCGCATCGTTCCCAACGCCCGGTAGCCCTGTGAGAACATCGACTCCGATGTGGGATCTCCCTTCGGGACCGGGCCTCGGCCATCTCCGATTCGGACTGCCGGCCGTCCTGATCGATCCAGCGACCGGGCTTCGCCTGCGGCCGCCCGCGGGCCGACCCCTGGAGGCGCACCCACCACTCATGCGTCGATAGGAGCCGAAATGACCGCTCGCCAACAGGCCATCGGGGCAATTGCCAGCCGCCGGGTTGCGTCCACCCAGAACTACCTCGAGCACGCTGGCGAGGACATCTACGGCCAGTACGTGTTCGGCGAAGACGCTCAACGCGAGTACCTGGCGAAGCCGGTCTTCAAGAAGCTCCGCCGCACGATCGAGGGCCTCGAGCCGTTCGATCCGGCCATCGCCGACGCGGTCGCCCAGGGCGTGAAGGAGTGGGCCACGGCCCACGGCGCCACGCACTACACCCACTGGTTCGTGCCCCTCAGCGGCAATTCCGCCGAGAAGCACGACTCCTTCCTGAGCCCGATCGGCGACGCCGCCGTTCTGGCCGAGTTCTCGGGCAAGGGTCTCGTCCAGGGCGAGCCGGACGCCTCCTCCTTCCCCTCGGGTGGCATTCGCTCCACCTTCGAGGCCCGCGGCTACACCGCCTGGGACGTGACGAGCCCGATCTTCCTGCAGGTCGAGCCCAACGGCGTGACCCTGACCATCCCCACCGCCTTCGTCTCGTACACCGGCGAGGCCCTGGACCACAAGATCCCGCTCCTGCGCTCGCAGGAGGCCCTGGGCAAGCACGCCCTGCGCATCCTGCGCTGGTTCGGCTGCACCACTCCCCGCCGCGTCTTCACCACCATCGGACCCGAGCAGGAGTACTTCCTGATCGACCTCGGCCTGGCCGAGCTGCGGCCCGATCTTCTCCTGACCGGACGCACCCTCTTCGGCGCTCCTTCGCCTAAGGGGCAGGAGCTCGAAGACCAGTACTTCGGCCCGATCCGTGAGCGCATCCTGGCGTTCATGATGGACCTCGACCGCGAGCTCTGGCGCCTGGGCATCCCGTCCAAGACCCGCCACAACGAGGTCGCCCCGGCCCAGTTCGAGATGGCCCCCGTGTTCGAGGCGACCTCGGTCGGCTCCGACCACAACATGCTCGTCATGAGCACCATGCGGCGTCTGGCCCTCCAGCACGGGCTCATGTTCCTGGTCCACGAGAAGCCGTTCAAGGGCGTCAACGGCTCGGGCAAGCACAACAACTGGTCGATGTCCACCGACGAAGGCGAGAACCTCCTGGAGCCCGGCCACGATCCGCACGCCAACGCGCAGTTCCTGGCCTTCCTTGTGGCCGTGATCCGCGCCGTCAATACGCACGCGGACCTCCTGCGCGCCGGCATCGCCGACGCCGCCAACGACCACCGCCTGGGCGCCAACGAGGCTCCTCCGGCCATCGTCTCGATGTTCCTCGGCGAGCAGCTCGAGGACGTGATCGAGCAGCTGGAAAACGGTTCGGCGGACTCGTCCAAGAAGGGCGGGGCGGTGGAGCTGGGCGTCTCGTCGCTGCCGATCCTGCCCAAGGACGCAACCGACCGCAACCGCACCTCGCCGTTCGCCTTCACCGGCAACAAGTTCGAGTTCCGGGCCGTGGGGTCCTCGGCCCCCATCTACTGGCCCCAGACGGTGCTGAACACGGCCGTGGCCGATTCCCTTGGGAAGCTTGCCGACGAGCTGGAGAAGCTCAAGCCCAACGACATGGCCGGCCTGACCAGGATCCTTTCGGCCATCGTCAAGGAGAACAAGCAGGTCCTGTTCGCGGGCAACAATTACTCGGAGAAATGGCACGCCGAGGCGGCCAGGCGCGGATTGCCCAACAACAAGAGCACCGTGGAAGCGCTCCCGGCTCTGGAGAGCGAGAAGGCCAAGAAGCTGTTCTCGAGGTTGGGCGTGCTGTCGGAGCGCGAGCTCGCAGCGCGCGTCGAGATCATCTGGGAGAGGTACGTCAAGGTCTCGAACATCGAGGCCAATACCTCGCTCGACATCGCCAAGACTCTGATCCTGCCCGCGGTCGCCAGGTACCTGGGCGAGCTCTCGGGCGCGCCGGGCTCGAAGGGCCTCGCGCAGGTCGCCGCGGCGGTCGCGGCCCTGGCCGACAAGCTCGTCGACGCCGTCCACGCCCTGGAGAAGGCCCAGCACGCCGCCCACCGGGCCGGCTCGCTGCGCGCCGAAGCCAGGGCGTTCAAGGAGACGGTGATCCCGGTCCAGAACGACCTGCGGGACGTAGCCGATGAGCTCGAGACCCTGGTGTCAGACGAGCTGTGGCCGCTTCCGAAGTACCGCGAGTTGCTGTTCCAGTACTGAGCGAGCGGGCGATCGGCGCCGCGCGCCTCTCGGCCGCGCCTCCTTCGGCCGCTACCCCTTCGCGGCCCGGGCCGCGTCCAGCCCCAGCTCGAGGTCCTCGCGCAGGTCCTCCACGTCTTCGAGCCCGACCGAGACTCGCAACAGGCCGGGCGCGATGCCGCTCGCGCGCAGGGCGTCGGCGTCGAGCTGGCGGTGAGTCGTGGAAGGCGGATGGCTGATGATCGTCCGGACGGCGCCCAATGAGGCCGTCCGCTCGGCGACGCGCATGGCGTCCAGGAAGGCCCGGCCGGCTTCTCTGCCTCCGGCCAGCTCGAAGGCGAACATGCCGCCGAAGACGTCGAGCTGCCGGCTGGCCACCTCGTGCCCCCGGTCGCTCGGGAGCCCGGGGTAGTAGACGCGCTCCACGTGATCCTGGCCCTGCAGCCAGGCCGCCAGCTCGAGGGCGGTCTCGCTGTGGCGCTCCATTCGGAGGGCGAGGGTGGGCAGGCCGCGCAGGACCAGGAACGCAGCCAGCGGTGCAAGCGCCCCGCCGGCATCCACCAGGATCGGGCGCACGGCGTCGATGCGCTCGCGATTGCCGACGACCACACCCGCCAGCACGTCGGCATGGCCGGAGAGGTATTTCGTGGCCGAGTGCATGACCAGGTCCGCGCCGTGCTCGAGGGGCCGGCAGGCGTAGGGCGAGGCGAACGTGTTGTCGACCAGGAGCAGGGCGCCGTGACGATGGGCGATCCCGGCCAGGGCGGAGAGGTCGGACACGATGATCGTGGGGTTGGAGACCGTCTCCACGTACAGGATCGGCGAGCCGGTCCGGGTCAGGGCCGCATCGACTGCGGCAAGGTCGGTCGGGTCGACGAACTCGGTCGCGACGCCGAGCCCGGCCAGCACGCGGACGAGGAGGTCGCGGGTGGTGCCGTAGACCGCCTGAGTGACCACGATCGTCTGGCCGGCCCGGACCACCGAGACGATGGCGGCGTGAATGGCGGCCATGCCGGTGGCCAAGGCGAGCCCGGCTTCGGCCCCCTCCAGCTCGGCCACGGCGTCGGCGAGGGCCGCGGTGGTGGGGTTGTCGATCCTGCTGTAGGCGTAGCCCTGCGAGACGCCGGTCAGGACGTCTCCGAGCTCGGCCGCCGTGGCCGTCGAGAAGGCCGCCGCCTGGTAGATCGGGATCGCCGACGGAACCTGATGGACCTCGGGGGAGCGAGTCGCGGCCAGGATCGCGCGGGTGGTGAATCGTGCCATGCGGAGATCCTAGCCGATCGCCGGCTCGGGCCGGAGCGCCGGCTTCCCGACCTACCTGCGCTCGCCCCGCTCGACGGGCTGGCCCTCGCCCTCTCGCGGCAGCGGTCGAAAACCGGGCGTGGTAGCTCGCGGGCGAACGCGTACCGGCTGGCTGGAGTCGCCCGGCCTCACGTACCCCACGACGCGGTTCTTCCCCAGACGCTTGGACGAATACATGGCCTCGTCCGCGGCAATCATCAGCTCGTCCGCGGTCGGGCCGTCCTCCGGATACGAGACCACGCCGATCGACAGCGAAGTCGTGATCCGCTGACCGCCGGCCTCCAGGGTCAGCTCGCTGGCGACCTGGCGTATCTTCTCGGCCACCACCCAGGCGCCGGTCGGATCCGTCTCGGTGAGCAGCGCCACGAATTCGTCCCCGCCGTACCGAGCCGCGACGTCTATGCCGCGTAGATTCGCTTTGATGACCCCGGCCACGCCGCGCAGGACGATGTCGCCCTGGTAGTGGCCGTACCGGTAGTTGATCGACTTCAGGCCGTCGACGTCCATCATCAGCAGGCAGAAGCCGCGCCCGAACCGCCGGCCGCGTTCGACCTCGCGCTCGACGGTGTTGAAGAGGAACGCTCGGTTGCCGAGGTCGGTCAGGGAATCGACCGTCGACAGCCGGATGGCCGCGTCTCTGGTGCGCCGCTGGATCCCGCCGACCACAATGCCCGAATAGGCCAGCAGCAGGAGCACGGTCAGGTTGACCCCGACCACAGCCAGAGTCTCGCGGGCAGTGCTGGCGTTCGAAAGCCCGGAGACGGACGCGACAGCGTAGGCTGCCAGTGTCTCAACGATCAGGGCCAGGGTCGCTCCTGGACGGGCGATCAGCGCCGCGCGGCCCACCAGGAGGGCGTAGAGGAAGAAGAAGGGGCTGGCCGAACCGCCGGTGAGCAGGACCAGCATCGTCAGGAAGGCAATCGCTGCACTGCCCTCCAGGACGATGCGCGCTGTCCGGTGGCTCCCCGGCGGCATCAGCTCGTGGACCAGCAGCACGAGGAGAGGGGCCGTTACCAGCGTCGCGAAGACCTGCGGCTGAACCGGCTGCCGGAGCTGACCGGCAGAAACGATCAGCAGGACGACGACGACAATGAACGACCAGGTCAGCAGGGGAACCGCCCGGTTGTACCTGTTGACGGCCGGGGAACCGCGAAGAACCTCCTCGAGCCCTCCGTCGGGCGGTCGGATCATGCGGTGGGCAACCGCATCTGTCCGGGCCACCCGACGCCGATCCGGTTCCGGCAGCGAGGCGGTCGGCTGATCGCCGTTGGGCTCCGTTTCCTCGCGATCGGCACGCCGGCCCGTTCGGGCGGCCGCTCTGGGGTAGCGATCTGCCGGCCGCCCTCTGCCCAGCCGAACGGCCGCGAACACGACGGCCAAGTCGATGATGATGACCACGGCCGCCGCCAGTATCGCCAGGGAAGTCTCGACCCCAGACATAACCCCCACAACGCTGCGGCTCGGAGCCACATCATAGGACCACCGCGTAGGACCTCCGTATGAGCCCTTCCGCTCGTGGTGCCGTCTCGCACCGCGATATTTCCCGGTCCTTGGAGCCCGTGAGGAGGTTAGGGGCGGTCGAGGTGGGTCCGACCCAAACGCCCAAGGTACCGTGCCCGGTACGGCTTCGGGTGGGGCCGATCGCGCGTCGGGGCGGTAGCATCTGTCGCATGCCCATCGGGCCCGGTCAACATCGAATCGAACGGCTGACCGCCGCCTTCGAGGCCGCCTTCGGTGACGCCACGTCCCCCGACAGGGCCGCATCCGCCGCGGGTCGGAGCCTGGAGATCGTGCGGGCCCCGGGCAGCGTGCATCTCATCGGCGATCACACGGACTCCGACGAGGGGTTCGTCCTGCCGGCCGCCATCGGGCTCGAGACGTGGATCGCCTTCCGCCGCCGCCGGGATGGGCTGGTCCGGATAGCCTCGCCCGGGCAGGTCGGGGCGCGCACCTTCTGGATCGACGACCTGGCGCCCGGGTCGGTTGCGAGCGCCGATGGGGCCGTCCGCGGCTGGTGGGACTACGTCGCCGGCACGGCCTGGTCGCTGCGCGAGGCCGCGCTCCCGATCCGTGGCTTCGACGGCATCGTCGACTCTGCGATCCCGCCGGCCATCGGCCTCTCGTCGTCCGCGGCGCTGGAGCTGGCTTCGGCCCTCGCCCTGTTGAGCGGTACGGCCGCACCGACCGAGCCGGCACTGGCGGCCCTCGCCCAGCGGGCCGAGCGCGACTACGTAGGCGTCGACCGCGGCATCGTGGGCCAGCTGGCCGGCGCCACCGGTCGGGAGGGACGGGCGCTGCTGCTCGACTGCCGCTCCCTGGAGAGCCGCCTCGTGGCCTTGCCCTGGGGGGTTCGGCTGGTGGTCTGCGATACAGGCTCGCCTCGCCAGCCGCACGCCCGTGCCCTGAAAGATCGCCGCGCCGAATGCGGCCGGGCGGTGGCCCTGCTGTCCGAGCGAATCCCCGGGCTCTGGTCCCTGCGCGATGTGGACGCCGCTTTGCTGCGGCGGCACCGCGCGATCCTGCCACCGGCAGTGGCTCGGCGCGCGGAGCATGTCGTCGCGGAGAACGGTCGTGTCGTGGCCACGGCGGAGGCCATGGAATTGAACGATCTGGACGAATTGGGCCGGCTCTTCGCCGAATCTCACGCCTCTCTGCGGGACCTGTACGAGGTCGGATCTCCGGCCCTGGACGCGATGGTTGGAGTGGCGCTGGCGGTGCCGGGGGTCGTTGCGGCCCGGATGACCGGCCAAGGGTTCGGGGGATGCACGGTCAACCTGGTCCTTGCCGACGCGGTGCCGGCGCTCGTGGCGGCCGTTCAGGGCGAGTACCGCCACGGTACCGGCCTGCGCGGGATCGCATATCCGGTGGCCGTGGTCGACGGCGCGGGGCCGGTGTCCAAAGGGGAACCCTGACGCGGGCCGTGCCCGTCGCGGCCGCCGGCCCAGCCGCCCGGCGCGACCCCGGCGTTGCCGTCCCTCGCGGGGGCGGGTCAGCCAGGGGGTCGATCGACGCCCGCCTGGCCGGCGAGTACCGAGGCCAGCCGCTCGTACTGGCCCAGGTAGTTGTAGGCCTGGGCGGAGATCCGGACCAGCAGGTCGAACTCCGTCGTCGGCGGCAGATCGCCCGACTCGATGAGCCAGGGCAACGGCCAGACGATCAGAGGCACCTCGAAACGCTGCCCGCGCAGCGCCTCATCGATCATGGCCATCCGGCGCATGGCCTCTGCGCGCGGCCAGGGTCCGCCGGGCAATCGCACGGAGGCCATGGAGCCGATCATCGAGAGGGGGGCCTGGACGGGGGTGTGGAGCGCCTCGGCCAGCATCTCGCCGGCGGAGGCGGCGAGCCGGTGGTTGATCGAGAGCAGGGCCGGCCAGCCGCCCGGTAACAGCTCGCCCAGTCCGTCTATCGCGGCCGGGATCGAAAGCATCCCGCTCGGGTCCATGGTGCCGGTCCAGTCGAACTCGAGGCGGAACCTCGATCGGTCCACCCGCGGGTCGTTCGCGCCGTGCGAGATGGCCAGCGGCTTGATCATCGCCTGCCGGTCGCGCCGGACGAACAGGAAGCCCGTGCCCTTTGGGGCGCACACCCACTTGTGGGTCGTGCCGGCGTAGTACGCGGGAGCCAGCTCGCGCAGATGCAGTGGAATCATGCCCGGCCCGTGGGCCCCGTCTATCAGAACGTCCACGCCCTTCTCGGCCAGCGCGGGAACGAGGCGCTCGACCGGCAGGATCAGCCCCGTCGGACTCGTCACGTGGTCGATCATCGCCAGCCTGGTGTTCGGCGTGACCGCGTCCATGACCGCCTCGAACGCCTCGGCCTCGCTCGAGATGGGGAAGGGAAGGCGCGCCAGCACGACCTTGGCTCCGCCCTGAGCGGCGGCGAAGCGCAGGGCGTTCAGGCTGGCGTTGTAGGCGTGGTCGGTCGCGAGCAGCTCGTCCCCCTCTTGGAACTCGAGCGAGTGCAGGACGGTGTTGATGCCCGCAGTGGCATTCGGGACGAGCGCAAGATCGTCCGCGTCCGCCCCGACGAAGGCGCCGAGCTCGGACCTCGACCAGTCGAGCAGATCCTCGAGCTCGCGGGCCAGGAAGCGGACCGGCCCTGCTTCGAGCCTGTCGCGCCAGCCGCGCTGGATCTCGAGGGTGGCCTTGAGACACGCCCCGAATGAGCCGTGGTTGAGGTAGGTCACGGTAGGGTCCAGGGCCCACTTTGAGGCCGGAGACGCTGAGCGCCCGAGCTGCGGCTGGCTTTCGGTCATGGTCACCATTGCGGGCGCCTCCCTGGCCGGCGCCCTGCCGGCAGGAAGCGGCTCCTGGCACCCGGACAGAGTACTCGTGCCGCGGAACAGGGCTCGGCCGGCAATGCTCGCCGGCCAGGAGCGGGCCGAAACGGCTTTCCCAACGGGTAGCATCCGATCGGGTATTGCGGTCGCCCGATGGCAGGCGTACGGTGTAACCGTCTCATCCGCCAAGGGTTTCCGGAGGCACGATGCAGGCAGCGACGGCGGCACAAGGTTCGCGACTTGTTCGCGGCGGCGGGGGACTCTCGCCCACGGCCGACCCGGATCGCGGTGCGTCCAACCTCCTCACGAGACCCCGGGCGGGCAATCTCAGCGGTGACACTCGCGCGGGCTTTCCCGTGCGGTAGGGGCCGACGTCCCTGCCGCACTCGCGATATGCCAGGACCGGCGCCGGATATCGCGCCGGTCTTGTGCTATCCGGGGGCCACGAGCTGCGATGGCCGCGATGGCCGCGGCCGGCGACAGGGCCAGGCGCGGCGGTTCTGCCGACGGCGCCTAGGAGTCGGGCAGGGTCAGCCTGTTCTTGCGCGCGATGTCGCCGAGGAAGTGCGCCGAGGGCTTCACCGTCCGTTCCTGCGTCGTCCGGTCGACCGCGATCAGCCCGAACTGCATGGCGTATCCTCGCGCCCACTCGAAGTTGTCGAATGCGCTCCAGTGCATGTAGCCGCGCAGCGGGATCCCCTCGCCGATGACGTCGTGAAGGGCCTTGAGCCCTCCCGTGATGAACTCGATTCGTTCGGCGTCGTCGGAAGCGGCAACGCCGTGTTCCGTGACCACGATCGGCTTGCCGGGCAGCAGCTCGGCCGCTCGGCGGACGGTGGCGGCAACGGCCCCGGGGCGGAACTCATAGCCCATCTGGGTGCGGCGGATTCCCTCGCGGGGGTCGACGGTGGGATTGCCGCGGGTCTGGCGGTTGACCAGCTGCGTGACGACGAGCTTCTCGATCGCGTCGACGGAAAGGGCCGCCCTGGTCAGCCAGCCGACCACTCGCGGCATATCCAGCCGGGCCCGCGTATACGTCTGGACGCCGATGAAGTCGTCCTCCTTCGAGGCTTCCAGGTAGATGTCCTCGCCCATGTGGCGGGCAAATTCGACCGCGACCTTGCCGCCGGCGTTGGACTCCCACTCATGCATCGCATGGGTCTGGCCGACCATCGCGCGGGGGCGGAGCTTCTTGACTGCCGCTCGTGCCCGCCTGTGGCCGGCGACGAGCATATCGGCGGCCCTGGTCCAGTTGGCCAGGCCGTGAGTTCCGGGCGGGAAGCCGAAGGCGCCCATGTAACCGCCGAAGGCGACCACTCCCGGCTCATTGATCGTGCAGTACCAGTCGACGCTGTCTCCGAGGGCCTCGACCACGCGCCTGACGTACCTCTCGAAGAGGGCCGGCGTCGCCTCCGAGAGCCAGCCTCCCTGCTTGGCGACCCACCGCGGCAGGGTGAAGTGGTTCAGCGTGACCATCGGGGTGAGCTTGCTCTTGCGGACCACCTCCACCATGCGCCGGTAGTGCTCCAGCTCGGTCTCGTCGAACCGGCCCTCGCTGGGCTCGATGCGGGCCCACTCGACCGAGAAGCGGTAGGTGTTGAAGCCGAGCCCGCCCAGGATGGCGACGTCGCGGCCGTAACGGGTGTAGTGCTCTATGGCGGTGCCGCTCGGCTCCTTGCATGGAGTGCCGGGCCGCAATTCCCACTCCCACCAGTCGCTGTTCGAGTTGTTGCCCTCGACCTGATGGGCAGCGGTGGCGGTCCCCCACAGAAAGCCGGCTGGAAAGACGAGTCCGCTCATGCCCCGGAGGATAGCGGCTCGCCCGAACCGGCACAGCGCCGTGCGGCTCAGGCCGCCCTTCCAGGCGCCTAGCGGCGCCGCGGCATCGGCCGCCCTGTTCGATACTTGTGCCATGGACGACGGAGCCCGCGTACAGCCCGAGAGTCGCGCGGCCTGGCGGGAATGGCTCGCCGCGAACCATCGCGACAGCACAGGCGTGTGGCTGGTGACATGGAAGAGGCGCACCGGCAAGCCGACCCTTGGCTACGAGGAGGCAGTCGAGGAGGCGCTCTGCTTCGGCTGGATCGACGGCCGGCTGCGCCCGGTCGACGACGAACGTTCGATGCAGTGGTTCGCGCCGCGGCGGCCGAAGAGCACCTGGGCTCGTTCGAACAAGGAGCGGGTCGCTCGCCTCGAGGCCGCGGGTCTGATGACGACGGCGGGCCTGGAGGCCGTGGAGCGAGCCCGCGTCAACGGCTCGTGGAATTCACTCGACGACATCGAGGCGCTGGTCATGCCCGCCGATCTGGCCGCCGCGCTGGACGCCCGACCGGGCGCGCGCGAGCAGTTCGACGCGTGGTCGGCCTCCACTCGTAGGATGGCCCTGGCCTGGGTCACGCAGTTCAAGCGGCCCGAGACGCGAGTCGCCCACGTGGAGCAGGTGGCCACCCTGGCGGCGCGCGGCGAGCCCTTTTCGAACCTGTGGCGGCGCGACTGACGGCTCCGGGCGGGACGGGCGCGCCGGTCAGTCGATCGGCTCGACCGACTCGGTGATCGGGAAGCCGCGCCGGCGCAGCTCGGCGACGATCTCCGCGCTGTCGGTGGCCAGCTCAACGGGGGCCGCGCCCAGGGCGATTCGGCTGCTGGCCATGAGATGGGCGACGATGGCGGCGTGCCAGCCGGTCGTCTCCTCCATCGCCGAGAAACCGAGCTCGCTGTCGCGCACGACTCGCATGTCCACGATCGCCCGAGTCGGCTGCCCGGCATTCCGTCCGGTGACGATGACGTGGGCGATGACGATGTCGTCGACCGTCTCGTCGGCCCGGATCTGGGGCTCGATCAGGGCGTGGAACAGCTGGCGCGGGATCACGTCCTGGCCGCCGACCCGGATCGGCTGCTCCGAAAACAGCCCGGCGTCCATGAACCCCTTCCACACCACTACGTGGCCTGGATATCGGACGACCTTGTTGCGCATGGAGCGGAGGCGCTTGCCCAGGGTCCAGGGCGTAGTGGAGGCGCCACCGGTTGAGAAGGCCTCCAACATGCCGACCGGGTCGCCCAGGTCCACCAGCTCGTATTCGGCCGGATCGAACGAGGCAACCTCGACGGCCTTGCCGTCGCGAATGTAGACGCTGCCACCCGCGTATTCGTTGGTGAGCCCGTCCATGGAGAAGGTCAGGCGGTAATTCCAGGGCGGGGTCGGGTGGAGCGGCAGTCCACCGTCGAGCAGGACCAGGTCCTCGGGCTCGTCGAGGAGCGACATGGCATACGCCATCAGGTTGCTCGCCAGCCCCGGAGCCTCGCCGCAGTCGGGCACGACTCGGATGCCCGCCTCCTTCGCCCGAACGTCGAGCGCGAGCTGACTGAGGACTACCTCCGTGTTACCGCCCAGGTCGCACCAGTCGGTCTTCGCCTCGATCGCGGCCTCGGTGAAGCCCAGGTTCAGCTTGTAGCTGATCGCCCCGATGGCAGCGTCAAGCGGCTTGAGGAAGTCAACGAGGGCAGGGGAGTCGGTCGCGTCCAGGGCCACTCCGGTGGCGACGTCCCGGCCGGCGAGCTGGTTGACCCGGGCTGCCGCGGCCGTCGCCCGCGCTCCGTCGAGGTCAGCCAGAACGATCGAAACGGCCTCGCCCCGGACCGCCAGGTCGTAGGCGGCGGCGGTTCCCTGCCGCCCTGCGCCCAGCACCCCGTACCGAAGCGTCCCGGCATTGTCGCTCATACCGACCCTCTCCTCGCGGCGTTTGGCAATGCTCGGGCTGGTCGGGGTGGTGGGATTCGAACCCACGATCTCATGCTCCCAAAGCATGTGCGTTAGCCACTACGCCACACCCCGAGTGGGGCAATGATACGGCCAGCGATGCTAAGGGAGGCAGTCGCCCGGCGACCCCGGTTGGGGGGCAGGCCAGCTCGGCTCAGTAGGACCGCTCCACATGTACAACTGTCCGCACGACAACCCGATTCCCGACTCGGTCCCGTGGCTCGTGATCCCCGACTCGGGCTGGAGATCGCCCGCGGTCACGTTCATCGTGGCCAGGACCCGCCCCGACGATGTTCGCGCCTCGACAGCCCAGGGCAGCGACGGCAGTGCGCTCAGGTAGATTGCCTTGTCGGCGCCACCCGGCGCAAACGTCTTGATCACTGCGCCATTCACGACGAGAGACACCTGCAGGTCCGTGGCGTTGACAACGCCCAGGCCAATTGCGCCTTGGCCGGCCACGCAGCCAACGAGCGCCCAGGAGATCAAAGCTGCAGTTGCCAGTTTGCTGATTTGCACACGCGTTTGACGGCCCTCGCTGCTGGCGGGTTCCGTGTGCCGCCGCCGGCGCCGAGTCGTTCGCTGAGCGCAGGCGGATGCGGCTGCTGCAGGGGTCAAGGGGTCAGGAGCACCGGGACGGGTCGCCCTTCCTGCACCTCGAGCACCGCACGATCACCGAGGGGTGCGGCTAGCTCGACCACGGCTGTGCGTCGGGCACCGACAGCTGAACATGCCACAGGGAGTCCGTTCGAGTGCTCGATGACGATGACCACGACCGCCGTGGACGATTCGACAGCCTCGGCGGTGTAGTCGGCGCCACACGCCTGATCGCCCGTTCCCGGCGCACCGGTGAAGGTGACAGTCAGCTGCCGCCCGCCTACGGTTCCGGTCGCCGAGTCGATCGAGATGCCCACGGGCGAGTTGTTGGGATCCCAGGGGGGAGGAACCACGGTGACGCGGTCGGCGACGGCAACGCGGGTCACCCGGACTTCCGTGCCCTGTACGGTGAACTCCCACACCGGTGCTTGCGCCGGCCCTCGGCTGGTTTCAACCGACCCGCTCGTCAGCCGTGCCCCGGTGATCTGCAACGGCACGCAATCGGGACAGGGCTGACCTCCGTCGGCCTTCACCTCCGACAGGGCCCGCTGCGCAGAAATCAGTCGAACCGTCTCGATGCTGCCGTTCTGCCAGCGAACCTCCCCATCGGGCGGTGTTTCGGCTGGCAGGCTAACAGCCGCCTCGACCACGCCGGACATCAGGGCGATCTTGTTATTGCCTCCGACGGCTTCCTCCCAATCGCCGACCTGGCCGGTCAGTTCGCCCACGGGAGCGAAGTCGGATCGACCGCCCGCGGCTCCGACCGCGTCGGTCCATCTCGCCAGCGCGGCCTGCGCCTGCTGGTGAAGCCTCGACGTGTCAGGCGTTGCGGTCCCCTGCAGCGGGTAGCGGGTCGGATCGACAACGACCACCAGCGCATCCGACGGGAACCGGCGGGCAAGCTCATCGAGCAGCGGCCGGCTGAAGCGAGCGATTGTGATCCACGTCTTGTTGTCACGATAGTCCGGACCTGTTTCGTAGATGAGCACCGCGTCTGTCACGCCCTGGGCATAGAGGCGTGTGGCGTCGTCCTGGATCTTCTGGAGCTCGGCAGAGGTGTGAGCCACGTCCCGGATCCGGACCGGGACACCAAAGGACGTGCTCTCGAGCAGGGCCCGACCGTGGGCGGTCGCCGCGGAGACCACCAGCCCGCCGGTCGAAGGATCGATCCACGGGTAGCCCATGTCCTGCGGATTCGCTTCCTCGGCGAGCCGCAGGGCCTGGTCGAAGGCCATCAGGACCGCCTCGTCTGTCGAACCGGACTGCAGTTGATAGTCCCGACCGACGATCAGGATCCCGGTTGGATCCAGGCTCGTCGCCGCTGATGCCACT
>JBGQBD010000049.1:0-16114 GCA_041494645.1 Candidatus Limnocylindria bacterium | reverse complement strand
GTCGTACTTCATCCACGACATCATCGGATGCTCCGTGGTGACCACCGAAGGGACGATCGTCGGAGAAGTTGAAGAAGTGTATAAGTTCCCCGGGCAGGATGTCTGGGCGATCCGCCGGGGAACGGGGGTCGAGATGATCCCAGCGGTAAAAGAGTTCATCAAAGATGTCGATATCAGGCATCGGAAAATCGTCGTCCGGCCCATCGAAGGGCTGCTCGGCGAAATGTGAATAATGGAAAAGCGACTCCGCTTCGATATTATTACCGGATTCCCGGCGCTGGCGGAAAGTCCCTTGCGGACGAGCATCGTCCGAAGGGCGAGGAAGAAGAAGCTCGTCCAGATCAGGGTGCACGATCTCCGGAAATACACGCACGACCGGCATCGCACGATCGACGACACTCCGTACGGCGGGGGTGCGGGAATATTTTATATAGTATGGACCACGGGTATAGTCGATCATCTAACGTTTGATAACAATTATTTTGCCTACGCGGGCTCCAACCCGGACGCCACGGGCCAGCCGGAGGATTGGATTGGGGGCTGCGCTACTGTCTGGACTACGACCTCATGATCAGGCTCGGGCGGCAGGCCCCGCTGGTCTACCTCCCGAGGGTGCAGGCCCTGGTGAGGGTTTATCCATCGACCAAAACGGCCAGCGGCGGTCTGCCCCGCCTGGATGAGATCGAGCGGATGATCCGGCGGCACGGTCGCCGCAGTCTGCCGCGAGATTTCCAGAGGGAGATGGCGGCGACGGCGTGGCGAGAGCTCAAGCTTGGGGTCGCAGGTCGTCAGTGGGGCCGCGCCGCCCGCGGCGCCGTGCGGTTGGCCCGCTACGGGCCCAGACTGGCAGCCCGAAGGGCCGTTCGCCTGGCGCGTCGAGTCAGCACGGACTCGCCACCGGGCAAACGCCTCCGGAGCCGGCTGTTTCCCGAGGGTATCTCGCAGCGTCGCATGGCGGCGTTCCGGAAATCCCACCGCCGGCCGGCGCCCCCCGTGCGTCCGAGCCATCGGCCATTGTCGCTGGCCGTCGTTGTGGCCTCATACGGGCACCGCCCCTTCCTCGAGACCACGCTCTCGAGCCTGACGGACCAGACGCGTCCGCCGGACGAGGTCATTCTCGTTGACGACTGCTCCCCTGATGGGACCCGAGAGGCGCTGGACCGCCTGGTCGCGGCTCGCGGCGACGACGCGGCTGGAAAGTGGAAGGTGATCTCGAATCCCGTGACGATCGGTCAGGCGGCGAGTCTGAACCTCGGGATCGCGGCAGCTGAGACTGACCTGGTGCTGATCCTCAACGATGACGATTACCTGATGCACGACTGTGTCGAGACGATGCTCTCACTGTTCGAGCGGTACCCGGACGTCGCCCTGATCGGGGCGCACAGCATTCATTTCAGCAGCGACGGCGAGCTTGCCGCCGCGCCGAGACGCATCGAGGCTTATGTGGGCGGGAACCCCGTGTCCCTGGAAATACGATCTCCAGCCGATGCCAGACGCTACCGGGGCCTCATCGACTTGAACATGACCCACTCCGGAAGCTGCTTCGCGAAGTCCGCGTGGGAGGCCGTTGGGGGTTACTACCCGGATCCCAGGAAGCGAGTGGCCCCCATCGAGGACCGCGATTTCCAGCTGCGCGTCAACGCCCTCTATCCGGTGGGCGTGAACATGGAGGTCCCATTCTCCTTCTGGCGCAGCAACAGCCACGTGCCAAGGAACAGTCGCGATATCGCCGACACGGAAGCGCTGGGAATCGATCCTCGTGGCGGCAAGGCCTTCAGCGGAAAGAGCGAGATCGACCCACCTGCAGGCAGCTGATGGAGGGCGCGGATCGCTTTTTGGGCCGACTGGGGGCGATCATCACTCGACGGCGCGCCACGGCCACGGCCACGCCACGGACGTTCAGGATCGCGCCACGATCCGCCCGACCACCGAGCGAAGTCTGCGACGGCCATGCCGCCATAAGTAGCGCGGCACGTCTCCCGGAGCAACGAGCAAGGCCTTGCTGGCATCGGCAACGGCTCGGACCAGCTCTCCTCGCCGGGCGGCATCGCGAGCCTTGAGCGCGAGAAGGTACCTCAGAGTTCGGCGGCGAACCGCCTCGAGCCCCTGCCGGTCCTCCGGCGGCGCTTGAGCGATCCAATCCGCCGCCAGCTCGATCAGGCGGATGGCGTCGCGTCGAGCTCGCGGTCGATCGGTGGTCATGCCGGCCGGACGAATCCGATACACGCAATCAGGGACGTGGAGCACCCTGAACTGCGCGCCCAGGAGGGCAAGGCGCAGCCACAGCGCCCAGTCCTCATAGACCACGAGCGACTCGCTGAATGGTCCCGGCACGCGATCGAGCAAGGCTCGAGGGACGAGGGCTGCGTGGATGGTGAAGCGGTTGTTCCGCAGTAGAGCGTCCCGCGGATCGGATCCCAATTCCAGTCGAGTGCGAGCCCGGCGCTCCAAACCGTCGACGAGCTCCACGTGTTCGGCTACGACGATCGTGTATGGGTCGGATTCCTCGAGCGCCTCCAGGCGTCGCGCCAGCGCCCCGGGCTTCAGGAGATCGTCCGCGTCGAGGAACACGATCGCCCCGCCTCTGGATGCGGCCAATCCGGCGTTGCGGGCGGCAGCGGCGCCGGACCCGGAGCCCAGCACGATCCTCGGAGCCGCGGCGTGGTTGGCGGCGATCTCGCGAGTGCGATCAGTCGACCCATCGTCCACCACGATCGTCTCGACCTGGACGCCCGCCTGGCCGGCGATCGAGTCCAGAGTGGCGGCCAGCGTCGCCTCGGCGTTCTTCGCCGGAATGATGACCGAGATGAGCCTCATCGCGACCGTCGGACGAGCCTGCGCACCAGCGATCGCACCCGCCAATTGATCGGGCGAACGTACGCGGCTTCCAGGAGCGTCAAGCCAGCTCGACTCTTGAGCTGCATCCCGTGCCGGCGCCGTATCCCAAGATCCTCGCGAACAGTGGCCGTGGCCCGGCTCACGGACTTAGCCGAGGGATGGATGCGGAACCGGGACAGAACCACGTCCGGCAGCGTCACGATCGGGCCGAGCTCGGCCAGCCTCATCCACAGATCGACGTCCATCGCCAGGTCGAACCTTCGATCCAGGCCTCCCGCGCTCCGGTAACAGGCCGCCGGGAAGAAAGTCGAGGGCTGCGCCAGGTTGAACGGATAGGCAAGCAGCTCGCGCAGGTTGGTCGCGGGCGGCGTGGGGATCGCCCCTACGATGGCCCCGGTGGGGCCAATCAGCAGCGCGCTGCCGCTCACGAGCGCCGCATCGGGACGCGCTTGGAACTCCGCCGCTACTCGCCGCAGGGCACCCGGCTCGAGAATGTCATCGGCATTCAGCCAACCGAAGATGTCGCCGGAGGCCGCTGCGAAGCCCTTTATCAAGGCGTCCGTCTGGCCTTGATCGGGCTCGAACTTCAGCTTGACGTGCTTGCCCGCGTGCTGGCTGAGCCACTCGCGCGACCCATCGGTGGAGCCGCCGTCGAAGACGATGTGCTCGACCTCGACGTCTGGGGTCTGCCTCGCGACAGAGTCCATTGTCTCCGCCAGCCACGGCATTCCGTTGAGGACCGGCGTAACGATCGTGAATTGCATCAGAAGCCGGGCGACCTCGCAGCTGTTGTGTCTGAGTTTGCGAGTAATTGCGCCCGTACAGTAGCCGGTGCGCCTGCCGTTCTGAAGTCTCGCCTGCGGGCTGCGAGTAGCCTGCCGGGCCGGCGCCTACTTGTAGGTGACCGCCGTCCCGATGGGAACGCTCTGGATGAAGATCTGACCCCTGACGAGCGGGATCTCCTGGCCCGAGGCATCGTAGAGCCGCGTGAGGGCCATGTTGGACGTCTTCTCCCAGGTGGCGGCGATGGCCTGGCCCTCCTTGAAGACGATGGCCTTGCCCGAGCCGACGTTGCCCACGAAGGGCCTCAAATGGTCGAGCCCCGGTGCCATCGCGTAGCTCTGGAACATGACCACGATGTTACGGGCGACGACCTGCTGGTTGTTGGCCGGGTCGATCTGGAGCTGCCCGCTCACGCTTCGCTTGTACGAGTCGGTCGCGGGATCGAACTCGTAGCCGATGGCGCCGGTGCGATACGGGATCGTGATCGACTGAGAGAAGGGCCGCGTGGCAAGGGGCTCGTCATCGACGAAGGTTCGCGTCGGAAGGTTTTGATAGGTTGCCGGGTAGCCGCGCCTGGCGGCGCAAGTTATGAGGACCGCCGAGTTGGTGTAGTCGTTATGCGGCGCCGCTCGGGTGCTGATCCGGTGATAAGGGCACGACCCGCCGTTCAGCTCGTCCATGTTGTAGATGTACCTGGCCATCGACGGGACGGTCCGCTGCAGCGACTGGGCATCACCGCCGATGTGACCGAACAGGGCCTTGTACTCGGCCACCCAGTAGACGAAGTAGGGTCGGGCGCTCCGCACCGGGCCGATATCGGTCGCGGTTCCTTCCTGGAAGACGAACATGTAGCGGTCCTCGCCGCCGTCGGCCATGGCCTGATAGACGATCGACGCCGATGACATTCCCGACTGTGGCCGGGCCACTTTGTTGTCGTCGATCATGATCGCCAAAGGCAGGCGGTGAGCCAGGTCGGCCGGAGCCGCCACCCCGTCGAGGTCGCTGTAGACCCAGCCGGTCGGCAGATCGGTCGGAGTCGGGTCGAACGACCCCGCATCGAACGTAGGGGTCGGGGCCACAGTCGGCCACGGGGTGGGTGACTCGGTCGGTGACGCGGCCGCGACCGGTGAGCTGCTGGCCGTAGGCGAGGGGCTCGCCGCCGGAGACTTCAGTCCCAGCTCGAACCATACCAGCAGTCCCGTGCCGCCGATCGCCAGCACGGCGATCGCGCCGGCGGCGTCCACCAGCCTCCTATGGCGGGTCCAGATGCGTCTTCCCACTATTCGGCGTCTCCAGAGGTCGAGCGGCCCATCCCGGCATCAGTGAGCACGTCGGCCAGCGTCTGCTCCAACGGGATCGTCGGTCGCCAGCCGGTAAGGCGGGTGAGCAGCGACGCGTCGCCTCGGATCTCCTCCGGGTCGCGCGCGCGCACGAGAGACGCGTCCACTTCAAGGGACGGCTGAACTCCGGCCAGGGCGCAAAGCTGTTCGATCACCCAGCGGACCGTGACCACCCTGCCCGACGCCACGTTGACGATGGTCGGAGGGCTGCCGAGCGACCCGGCCACGGCCGCCTCCAGGAGCAGCCGATAAGCGCGCACGACATCCCGGACGTCACTCAGATCCCGGCGGACGTCAACGTTGCCTGTGGGGATGACCGCCCTTTCGCCACGCTGCACGGCGAGCACCCGCCGAGCCATGGCCGCGACGACGAAGACCGGACGCTGGCCCGGCCCGGCGTGGTTGAACGATCGCGTTATCACGGTCGGGAACCCGTATCGCATTCCCGCCTCGACGGCCACCGCCTCCTGCGCAGCCTTGGAGACCGCGTACGGCAGCAAGGGAGCCACCGGCGCCTGCTCGGTAAGGGGCAGGTCCTCCGGCCGGGGCGTCCCGTAGACATCCGCAGACCCGCTGACGAGCACGCCCGGTCGGATGCCGAGGCTGCGCAGCGCCTCGAACAGGGCGATCGTGCCGGCGACGTTCACGCGGAACGCCTCCGATGGATCGTTGTTGGCGTCGGGGGCGAAAGCCATTCCGGCCAGATGGATCACACCGTCTGGACGAGCCGAACTCGAGAACCAGCGAATCAGGCCATCGTGGTCCGTGATGTCGAGCTCGTCCGGCCCGGGTGCCGCGATCACTTCGTGACCGTTGGCCGCAAGCTCGCGCTGCATCCACCGGCCGACGAACCCGATCGCGCCAGTGACGAAGACGCGCATCGCTGGGGTCAGCTGCGCGCGCTGGGAACTGCGATGTTCGCCTGCGGCGTGGGGTGGCTTCGAAGCCGCTCCATGTCCGCATCGACCATCATCCGGATCAACGCCTCGAAGCTGACGGACGGCTCCCACCCCAGCTCGCGCCTGGCCTTGCTGGCGTCGCCGAGGAGGTGGTCCACCTCCGCGGGCCGGTACAGGGATTCGTCGACGACGACGTGATCCCGGTAGTCGAGGCCGACATGCTCGAAGGCGATCTGGCAAAGGTCCCGCACGGAATGGTCGATACCGGTCGCGACGACGTAGTCGCCGGCGGTCGGCTGCTGGAGCATCGACCACATGGCGCGGACGTAATCGCCGGCGTAACCCCAGTCCCGGCGCGCCGCCAGGTTCCCCATCCGGAGCTCCTTGGCCAGCCCGAGAGAGATGCGGGCGGCCCCGTCGGTGACCTTGCGAGATACGAACTCGAGGCCGCGGCGGGGGGATTCGTGGTTGAACAGGATTCCGGAAACGGCGTAGATGCCGAAGCTTTCGCGGTAGTTGACGGTGAGGAAGTGGCCGTAGGCCTTGGCCACGCCGTACGGGCTGCGAGGGTGAAACGGGGTTTCCTCCGTCTGGGGGAACTGGCGGACCTTGCCGAACATCTCGCTCGAGGAAGCTTGGTAGAAACGGAGCCCAGTATTCACCTGGCGGACTGCCTCGAGCATGCGCGTCACACCGAGACCCGTGAACTCACCGGTCAGGACCGGCTGGTTCCAGGAGGTCGGAACGAAGCTCATCGCGGCGAGGTTGTACACCTCGTCCGGCTGGACGACCTGTATCGCCGAGATGAGCGACGCCTGGTCGAGAAGGTCCCCCTGGACGAATTCGAGTCGATCCTGCAGGTGCTCGATTCGCTGCATCGTGTCGGTGCTGCTGCGGCGGGTCATGCCCACCACTCGATAGCCCTTCTCGAGCAGGAACTCGGCCAGGTACGAGCCATCCTGGCCCGTGATCCCGGTGATGAATGCCGTGGGACTCATGGCCCGGAGTATACCGAGAGTGGGTACGGTCTCAGGGTCCCGCCTCGTCATCTGCCCGCGGCGGTTTACCCGTCCTTGTTAATGCCCGAGGCGGCCCCGGCAATTGCCGTGATCACCGTGGTCAGTCCGAGGACCCGCTGCCGAACGATCCGGACACCGACCTCGCGCGGGAACAGGGCCTGGAGCTCCCCCGGGCTGATCGGGCGCAGTGCCGACTCGGTCGCCCAACGGCCGTTCCCGGTGGCGCGCAGGATCGGATGGCGGATGCCACGGGGGAGCCAATGCACGAACGGCAGGAGCGTGTGAGGATCGATCGGGAAATGAGCATTCGGTGTTGAGATGAAGACCCTCCGGCAGGTCCGGAGAAGCTCGCTGACGAATTGGCGCTGATCCGCGAGGCTGCCGACGTGCTCGACCACGGCATTGGAGTAGCCGATGTCGAACGCCTTGTCGGCAAATGGCAGCTGCCGCCCGTCCGCCGCCACGAACTTGACGGCCGGGAAGAGCCTCTGGAACGTCGCCATCGGCTCGAGGCCGACTGCGGTTATCCTCTCGGGCCACGGATATGCGGCTTCGAGCGGGTTGCTGGACCGCCATGCCGTGTCGGTCACGCCAACGTCGAGGATGAGGTCCGTGGCGGACGGCGCCATCAGCTCCATGAATCGCGCCAGGCGCTGGCTGCGTGACCGGGCGGTGAAGCGCGATGTCAGGCGCCACCGGAGCCCAGCGGGCAGAGCGTCGGCCGAGTCGTCGGAGGGCTCGCCGTCGGGTCCTACTGCTGGGACGGGCGGCTTGGGCGGAGCCACGCGGGGGCATCTCCTCAATCTGGACGCGTCGCAGGCCGGATAATGGCCCTGATGGTACCTGCAACGCCACCGATTCGAGTGGCCCTCGACGCCCATGTCGTCGGCCGCCGCAAGACGGGCAACGAGACGTACATCGTCAACCTCGCCGAGGCTCTGGCCCGGCGTGACGATGTCGAGCCCACCGTCTATCTGGACGCCGGCACGGCCTGGCCATCGACCGCCGTGCTTCGCCGCCGCGACCTGCGCTGGCGCGCCCCCTACCTGCGCGTGCCGCTGGAACTGCCGTTTCGGGCGAAGCGGGATGGCGCGCAGCTGCTCCACGTTCAGTACGTCGCGCCGCCCGTGGCGCGGCTGCCGATCGTGACGGCAATTCACGATGTCTCGTTCGAGGATGTCGCGGGACTCTTCTCGTGGCGAACGGAGATGCGTCTCAAGCTCACGGTTCGGCTCTCGGCCCGGCGCGCGGCGGCGGTCATCACGATCTCGGAATTCACACGCTCCCGGATCAGCCATCACTACGGCATCGACCCCGAACGGATCGTGGTCACTCACCTGGGCGTCGACCGGCGGTGGCGGCCCCTAGACGGAGACGCGGCCCGGGATCGCCTGGCCGACACGGTGCTACCGGACCGCTTCGTGCTCGCGGTCGGCAACCTTCATCCCCGCAAGAACATCAGCCGGCTCGTGCGCGCGGTCGCCCGCGCACGGCAGTCGGGAGCGGGGGACCTGCACCTGGTGCTGGCCGGTCAGCCCGGATGGCGGGCCGAGCAGGTCGGCCGGACGGTCGAGGAGGTAGGCGGTGGAGACTGGGTTCACCGGCTCGGCTATGTCGACGACGACCACCTGCAAGCCCTCTACTGCGCCGCCGACGTCGTTGCCTACGTTTCTGTATACGAAGGCTTCGGCCTCCCCGTGATCGAGGCTCTCGCCTGTGGAGCGGTCGTGGTGGCCAGCTCCACGACCGCGATTCCGGAGGTCGCTGGTGATGCTGCCCTGCTGGTGGACCCCACCAGCGACCAGGGTGTGGCCGACGGCATCGCCCGCGCCGCGACGGACAAAGAGCTGCGCGCGTCACTGAAGCTCGCCGGACCCGCTCGCGCGGCCGGCTTCACCTGGGAACGCTGCGCGGAGCGGACGCTCGAGGCCTACCGTCTGGCGCTGCTGCGGTAGCCACTCAGGCCCTTGCCTACACTGCGGCCGGCCGCGCCGCATCGCGGATGATCGCCCAGACAGCCTCCGCGGCCAGGCTCCAGCGGTAGCGGGCGGCGACCTCCCGGCCCTGGGCAACGAGCGCGGCCCGGCGATCCGGGTTCGTCGCCAGCTCCACCACCCGGGCCGCGAGCTCGGATGCGTCATCCGGGTCGAAGGTCAGCGCCGCTCCGGCGGTCACCTCCGGCAGGCTACCTGCGTTCGCGACGGCGACCGGTATGCCTCGGGCCATCGCCTCCAGCGCCGGAAACCCGAATCCCTCCGCGCGCGACGGCAGCAGGAAGCACGCCGCGCCCTCGTAGACGGTCTCCAGCTGGCCCGCCGTGACCTTTCCAAGGAGGACCACACGACCGGCCAGCGGCGGCCTGGCCGCGCGTTCCAGGATCTCGGCGTTGTCGCGCCCGGGCGGCCCGGCAATGACCAGAGAGAGACCAGCCGGGGGCGCGGTCTGCCACGCATCCAGCAGAAGACGAACGTTCTTGTGCGGCTCCGTCTGACCTACGTATAACGCGTATCTCGCGGGCAGTCCCGGGACCGGCTCCGGCAGAGCCTTCGCCGCAAGAGCGTGGTCGAGGCCCGGATAGACGACCGAGACCTTCTCGACGGGAATGCCGAACGCGCGCACAAGCTGTTGGCGCGAGAACTCGGAAACGGTAATCACGCGCCGGGCCCTGCGAGCTGACCGGCCCACCATCGCCGTCGCATAGCGGACGTAGCCGCGCTCGTACGCATCGGGCTGCAGCAGGAAGTTGACGTCGTGGATGGTGACCACGGCCGGTCGGGAGATGAACGGCGGGATGATGTTGGACGGTGAGTACCAGACGCTCAGCCGATCGCGTAGCACAAGGCCCGGGATTACCAGCCCCATCCAGGTGAGATCCGCTGCCAGGTTGGCGAACCTCCACCAGCGGTGCCCCCTGGCGATGCGGGGCCAGCCTCGATACGTTTTCACCCGGTCCGCGGACGCGGAGGCTCGCTCCATCGCCAGCAGGAGTTCCTCGGCATAGCGGGCCGTCCCACCGTATGGGTGGCGCAGGATGCTGAGGTCGAAGCCGAGTCTCACGGCAACACCGACTCGCAGACCCCGATCAGCGTTTCCTCCCACCGGGACGCGGCAAGACGTGCCCCGCCCGGCTTGGAGTATGGCCCCCAACTGGGCGGAACCGCAACCGCCGCGGGGCCACCGCGTCACCCTCCACGGGCGGGACACCTCATGTTGACCAAGAATGGTCGGCACGGTGCCATACGTGTTGATAACATGGCAGATCCGGCCGTGTTGACAGGGCTGCGGTCGCGGCCGAGGCGTCGACCGCTTGTGATTTGGCGTGTCCGCTCTCGCGGCAGACATGGTGAGGACCTTTGACACATGGCCATCGTTGGGGGACGGGACGTCGTCAGTCCTGCACCTGAGGAACTCGAGCGCGTATGCGTCGTGGGGCTTGGTTTCGCGGGGCTCCCGACTGCCACCGCAATCGCCACCGTCGGCTACGCGACTGTTGGCCTCGACATTGACTCAGGCAAAGTCGCCAGCATCAATGCCGGGCAACCTACAAGCGGCATTTCCGCTGAGCTGATCGCGCCGCTCGTAGAGGCGGGCACGCTCACGGCCACCACGGACGCGGCAGCCATTCGCGACGCCGGCATCGTCCTGATCTCCGTGCCCACGCCGGTAGATCGCGATGGTCGGCCGAACGAAGGGCCCGTTACGCGCGCGTGCGAGATGGTCCTGGAGCACGTGTCGAACGGCGCGCTCATCGTCATGCAGAGCACGGTCGTACCCGGGACCACGCGGCGGCTCCTCGTCGATCCGCTCAACGCAGCCGGGCGAGTCGTCGGCGAGGACATCTTCGTCGCCTTCAGCCCGGAGCGGATCAACCCCGGCGACCCGGTCTACAACGTCGGCAACACCACGAAGCTTGTCGCCGGCGCAACGGAGGCTTGCCTCGCCCGCGGCTTCAAGTTCGTGGATTCGTTCGTTTCGGCGGCCAGGGCGGTGCCCTCGCTCGAGGCGGCCGAGATGGCCAAGCTCGTCGAGAACACCTTCCGCTTCATCAACATCAGCTTTGCCAACGAGATCGCCGTTCTGTGCGACCGGCTCGGGGTGAACGCCTGGGACGTAATCGATGCCGCGGCCTCGAAGCCGTTCGCGTTCCTTGCCCACTACCCGGGCCCTGGCATCGGCGGCGAGTGCATCCCCGTCTCACCTCGATATATCCAGGCTGCGGCCGAGCGCAACGGCATCGTGTCCGAGCTCATCCCGGCCGGTTTCCGGGCGACCGGCAGAATGCCCGAGCATGTGGTGGATCGTCTTGTCTGGCTGCTGGCCGAGCGAGGGCGGTCCCTGCCGGGCTCCCGCGTCGTGGTCGTCGGGCTGACCTATAAGACGGGCGTCGCGGACACCCGCCACTCGCCTGCGGCGGGCGTCATCCGGGCCCTCGAAAGCCGGGGCGCGGAGGTACTCGTCCACGACCCGCGCGTTTCGGGGATCATCGTCGATGATGCGTTCCGGCCGTCAGTGCCGCTCGAGATGCTCTGGCCGGAAGGCGCGGTGGGGGCGGATGCCGCGGTCGTGGTAACGCCGCACGAGGAGGTCGACTATGCCGCATTGGCCGCCCAGGTCGGCGTGGTCCTCGACACCAGAAACGCGCTTCGCGGGCTCAACTCGGATCGGATTGTCTCCTTGTGAGAGGGTGGGTTCCTAGAGCTGATCTCCTGGCGGAGAGGCTCGGTCGCGCCTACGATCGTCTTCTCGACGGCCTCGTGAGCGTAACGGCCGGCATCGGGAAGCGCTCCGAGGATGTCACGGAGGGTGCGTCGGGCTGGTTGGGGCGGCTCCTCCTGCGCGTCGATCGAGATCCGAGGGTAGCGCTGGCCGGCGGTCTGGTGGGGGGCTGGCTCATCCTCGCTCCGATAACGGGCCACCACGGCATGACCCTCAGTCTGCCTGCCGCCGGCCTCATCGTCCTGGCGGTGGTGGCGCCAACCGCGGGCCTGACCGGCATCGTCGCTATCGTCGCGTTCCGGCCGCCGGATGTCCTGGCCGATGTCCTGGCAGGCGTTGGGTACGCTCCGACCCTCGCCTTCGCCATCCTCCTGGGGTGCCTCATTCGGTTGCTCCTGGAGCGACCCACGCTGAGGGCCCGGCTTGTGCCGCTGGCGATCACGTTCTACGGCGCAGCCAGCCTCTACGCCTACCTCAGGGTGGGCGGCACCATGGATCCAGCGCAAGAGCTGTTCTGCAATTCACGGATCGTCCTGATCGGTGCCGGTCTTGCGCTTCTGCTATCCGCCATCTACCTGGGTACCAGGATGGGCCGGAGCGTTCTTTACGGAACGGTCCTGGTCGCAGGCAGCGTCGTGGCGGTCATGGGTCTGATCACGTGGGCGCCGGAATTGTTGACGACCTTCGGCAGCACAGACTTCCTGCGAACGACCGACTACACCGGTCGCGCGTTCGGCCCATTCTTCGGTCCCAACTACTTCGGTGTCTGCGAGGCGATGATCTTCGTGTTCATCGTCGCCTGGCCGGCAGGCCCCAGTTCTCGATGGTGGATGATCGCCAGGCTGGTTGCCGGGATCTGCGCTGGGACGGCAGTGACGCTGTCGATGGCGCGTGGCGCGGTGCTCGCCGCGGAGGTCGGGCTGGTCATGCTCGCCTTCCAGCGGGGCCGAAGGGCTGGGCTCGTGGGCCTCGTGGCGGCCATCGGGTTCCTCCTGGTCATCTACCCCAGATTCGTCGACTGGCGGCTCGGCATCACTTTCGGCTCCGACCTCATACGCGCCCACCAGGCCCTGGACGAGAGCACGGGCTGGCGGCTCGACACGCTGGTGGCCGGACTGAACCTGTTCCGTGACAACCCCATCTTCGGAGTCGGGTTCGGCCAGTTCCACTTCCTGAGCCCCAGATACCTCGGACCCGATGTCGGCATCACCTATTCCCACGACTGGTACGTCAACGTGCTCGCTGAGCAGGGGTTGATCGGCTTCTCGGCATTCATGCTCATGCTTCTTGGGATCGGCTGGACGCTGCTACGTTCGGCAGCGGTCGGCGCCGCAGGCATGCTGGCCGTCTTCTCGGTGTTCCTGTTCTCATGTCTGTCGGCCGAGCCTGTATCGGACCTGCAGACGACCGGCATCTTCTGGGTCATCCTGGGTCTCGGGCTCGCGACAGCGCCGGCCGCCGGCAACCGGGGCCGGTCGCCTGTAGAGTCGCCGCCCCTCGACGCGGAGCGCCTCGAACGGTGGCGGCGCCTCGAACCGCGCTGCCTGTCGTGCGGCGATCTCCTGCACCTCGACGCCCGCCAGTTCGAGTGCCCCCGAGGCGATGCGACCTATCCGGTGATCTGCGGCATTCCGCGCTTCGTGGAGAGCGAGGACTACGCCGCGTCGTTCGGCTTCGAGTGGCTGCGCCACCGCCGCACGCAGGTAGACTCGGCGTCGGGTCTCGACCGATCGTACACAGCGTTCCGCGCCAAGACGGGGCTTGGACCGGACGACCTGGCCGGCAAGCGCGTCCTCGACGTCGGCGTCGGCTCGGGCCGGTTTGCCGAGATCGCGGCCTCGATGGGCGCCGCGGAGGTCGTCGGCATCGACCTCACCCGGGCGGTCGACGCGGCCGGCGAAAACCTCGGCAGTCGGGCCCTCATCGCTCAGGCCGATCTCATGCGGCTACCGTTCCCCGACGGCTCCTTCGATGTCGTCTTCTCGATCGGCGTCCTCCACCACACGCCCGACACGCGCGCGGCGGTCGAAGCCATCGCTCGACTGGTGAAGCCGGGCGGGGTTCTAGCCGTTTGGGTCTACCACCCCGCCCCCTGGCACAAGTCGTCGGACCTGTACCGGCGGGTGACGACGCGGATGTCGGAGCGAAGCCTGTATCGGCTGTCCGGGCTCGCTTCGAACGTTGCGGCGCTGTACCGGATCCCGCTGGCCGGCAAGGGCTTCTACATGCTGCTGCCTGTGTCGTCGGAGCACGAGCGGGAGTGGCGCGTCCTCGACACGTTCGACTGGTACGCCCCGAAGTACCAATGGAAGCACACCGTGCCCGAGGTCGTGGGCTGGTTCCGGGCCCTCGGCTTCGAGGAGGTGGAACCGCAGGCGATCCGAACGTCAGTGAGAGGGAGGCGGCCGGCCTGAGTCGCCGGCCTCCGCGGTGCCGAGGTCGGGCCAGGGCGAACTCCGACTAGTGCCTCGATTCATGACGCCGGGCGGCAGCTGTCGTTGACTACCCTCAGGCAGAGATCGCTCCCGCAGCGACGAGCTTCCGATAGATCGCCGGGGCCAACCACCGCGCCGCCGGCGGGGTGAAGTGGAGTCCGTCATAGCGGACCAACATTCCATTCACCGTCGGCGTGCATACCCGGTTCGGGCAGATGACCGAGGTCAGCGAAACCGTCGACACGCCGGGCACTCTCGCGGGAAGGCCGCGCAGCAGCCGATTATAGGGAATATAGGCCGCGTTGAAATCTTTGGCGGAGTCACCGTTCGCGTCGAGTTCAACTCGACAGAGCGGCGACGTCTCGTTCGACGGTTTGCCGCAGAGAGTGCCTAACTGCGGCGTCATCTGGAAGAACGCGAGCCGGGCACCATCTGAGGTCAGCTCCTTGCTCACGTCGACGAGCCCCTGATCGAGGAGAGCAACGTTCTCGTCGCTCGCGCTCGGCAGGATACGGCCCTCGGGGCCCGTGATGGCGTAGACCTCGTCCATGTCGATGTCGACGATCAGCGACGGATGCCACTTGGCGAGCAACTCTCGTTGAACGCCGGGGGTCGTGTCGTGGCACTTCTGGTCCAAAGGTCGGACCTGACCGTTCGCCGAGGTCAGAAGATGCGTCACGCGGCAGGCGCCCGCAGCCGACATTACGTAGGTCCAGTCGTGCTCCTCGGCGAGGGCTAGGAAAGCGGGGTCGAGTGATTGGGCTATGGAGTCCCCGATGACGGCGACGACGGGCGCGCCGGCCGAACCCTGGTAACGGATGCAGGTGTTGAACGAGCACGCAAGAGGGACGGCATGGATCCCGGTGATCTCCGGTGCCGCTGCGCTCGTCTGCCAGTAGGCGGTGCCGCCGACAAGGACGATCGCGGCCAGGGTCGCGACGGCGAAGCGCGGCACGGACGCACGGATAACCGGCACCACGCCCCGCCTGATCGGCTGCTCGAGTAGATAGAAGGAGCATGTCGCGGCGGCGAAGGTGATGGCGAGGCGCTCGCCACTGAGCCCGATCGAGCCCGGCAGGTTATCGAGCGGGCCCCAGGCGCCCGGGATCGCGAGGATGACCGGCCAGTGCCACAGGTACAGGCCGTAGCTGATCTGGCCGATCCAGGCGACCGGGCGGAGCGAGATCACTCGAGCGATGGGGCCACTCGGCACCGTCTCGACGCCCCAGACAAGGGCGGCGGTCGTGAGGGCGAGGATCAGCGAGAGGCCCTCGTAGTAGACGGGATTCTGGTCGGACAACAAGGCGAACGAGACGGCCAGGACGATGGCGGCTCCGACGGCGACCGCAGGTCCGACGCGGCGAGCCCGGACGGCGAGCGGCCGGCTGCCGAACTCCCACATGAGCACCGCCAGGAGCGCCCCGACCAGGAGCTGGTGAGCACGGGCATCGGTGCCGTAGTAGGCGCGCGAGGGGTCGCCCGGGTCGTACAGGAGCGCCATCGCCAGGGCCGAGGCCGCGATGCCGACGATGCACAGCGTGGCCACGACCGCGGGGCGGCGGCGGCCCAGCCAGAGTGCGATCGCGATCAGAATCGGCCAGGCGAGATAGAACTGCTCCTCGATCGCGAGCGACCAGGTGTGGCGCAACGGCGAGGCCGAGGCGAACTGGGCGAAGTAGTCCTGGCCGGACGCGATGAAGTGCCAGTTGGCGCCGTAGAAGAGCGTCCAGAACAGATCGTCGCGGCGCATCGGCAGCTCGAAGGGCGAGGCATTGGCGCCGATCCAGATGGCCACCACCACGAGCACGAGGAACAGCGCCGGGAGGAGGCGCTTGGCCCGCCGATACCAGAAGGCGACCAGATTGATCGCGCCTGACTTCGTGTGCTCGGCCAGGAGCAGGCTCGTGATGAGATAGCCCGACAGGACGAAGAAGATGTCGACGCCCAGGAAGCCGCCCTGCAGCCAGCCGTAGTCGAAGTGGTAGCCGATGACGGCGAGGACGGCGATGGCTCGAATGCCGTCGAGGGCCGGCCGGTATCCGAGCGACGAGTCGCGCGAGGGCGCAACAGGCGGGGCGGGGGCG
>JBGQBD010000048.1:0-17018 GCA_041494645.1 Candidatus Limnocylindria bacterium | reverse complement strand
CCGGTCATGGGCCACATCGGCCTGACTCCCCAATCGATCCACCAGCTGGGCGGCCATCGCGTCCAGGGCAAGACGCGCGAGGCCGGCCGCCAGCTCCTGGCCGATGCCCTCGCCGTCCAGCAAGCCGGCGCCTTTGGCATGGTCCTGGAGCTCGTCCCCGAGCAGCTCGCGGCGGCGATCACGGAGCGCCTGCGCATTCCCACGATCGGCATCGGGGCGGGAGCGGGCTGTTCCGGCCAGGTCCAGGTCGTGACCGACCTGCTCGGCTTGAGCGCCGACTTCACGCCCAAGCACGCCCGCCACTACACCGACCTCCACGCGATCATCAAGGCCGCCGCTGAGGCATACCGGACCGACGTCGCGACCGGAGCCTTCCCCGGCCCGGATGAGAGCACGCGCATGGACGAGGCCACCCTGGACGAGGTGCTCGGACGGACTTCCCTGGACAGGCCCGAGGGGATCGAGGCCGGCCGCGGGATCCCGCTCGACCGGGATCTCTAGCGCGATGGAGGAGGCCGTTCGGGCGCCGGGCATGGCGCTCCGGCCGCGACTCGTCCGAACGCGAGCGGAGCTGCGCGCCGCCCTGGCGGCCGCTCCCCGACCGATCGGGCTCGTCCCCACCATGGGCGCCCTGCATGAGGGCCACGCCTCGCTGATCCGCCGCGCCCGTGCCGAGAGCGGCACGGTCGTAGCCACGATCTTCGTCAACCCGCGCCAGTTCAACGACGCTGCCGACTTCGAGAAGTACCCGCGCGACGAGGCCGCCGACCTGGCGATCGCCGGCGAGGCCGGGGCGGACATCGTCTTCATCCCGGCCGTCGAGGAGGTCTATCCGCCCGGGTTCCAGACGAGCGTCCGGGTCGGGGCCCTGACCGAGCCGCTGGAGGGCGCCGCTCGCCCGGGCCACTTCGAGGCTGTGACCACGGTCGTGGCGATCCTGCTGTCACTTGCCGGAGCGCAACGCGCCTACTTCGGCCAGAAGGACGCCCAGCAGCTGCTCGTCGTCCGGCGCATGGCTCTGGATCTCGGCATCGCCACGGAGATTGTGGCCTGCCCAATCGTGCGTGAAGCCGACGGCCTGGCCATGAGCTCGCGAAACGTGCGCCTCACTGCCGAGCAGCGGGCAGCCGCCCCGGTTCTGCGAAGGTCATTGCTGGCCGCCCGCGCCGCGTACGAGGCCGGCGAAAGGGATGGGGAGGCGCTGCGGGCCGTGATGCGGAGGGTCCTCGCCGCTGAACCGCTGGCGGCGGCGGAGTACGTGAGCTGCGCCGATCCGGCCACTCTCCGGGAGCTGAAACGGGTCGAGGGACCGGCCCTCCTGTCGCTGGCCGTGCGCTTCGGCGGCGTCCGCCTCATCGACAACGACCCGCTGCCCTAGCGGCCGGGGCCCTGCTATCCCGGTCCGGCTACGGCTGGGGCCGCGGTCCTGCCACGCCCCACGGAACCGCCACGCCGTCACTGACGTCTGCCACTCGTACGGCCGATCTCCCGGCCGGGACGAGCACTGGAGGGCGGACCAATGACCACGAACGAAATCGAACCCCCGGACGGCCCTCAGGCCCAGCCGGGCTCCGATGCGGAGATGGGATCCCGTGGTCTCTTCTCAGCAGGCGGCGCCATCCTGTCGCGCCTCCTGCGCCGCCGGTTCCTCGCCACGTCTCTGGCCGTTGCGGCCGTGGCGGCGGTAGTCGCCGGCGCCTACGTCCTGGGCAGCCCGGCCGGATCCGCGGCCAGTCTCGACGCCCAGCGGCTTGCGGCCCTGCCGGCCGATCAGGCCTACTCCAAATTCGGGGGCGGCCAGATAGCACCCGCTGCCACCGCCGCACCGGTCCCCATGGACGGGACGGCCGGCATGAAGGAGGCCCAGAACCCGGCGGTGCCGGCAGACCAGCAGGATCCGCTCGCCGCCAGCCTCGATGCGGCCCTGATCGTCAAGACGGGCCAGCTTACGCTGGAGGTCACCGACCTGGACAAGGGCGTGACGCAGGCCCAGTCGACGATCGTCGGTCTGGGCGGCTACGTCAGCTCGTCGAACCGATCGGGGACAGGGGACTACGCGACGGCGTCCGTCACCTACCGCCTGCCGGTCGGCCGCTGGGATGACGCGCTGACTGCCCTGCACAAGCTCGGATCGAAGACCCTGTCCGAGCAGACCGACACGAGTGACGTCTCCTCGCAGGTCATCGACCTCAATGCCCGGCTCGAAAACCTGAAGACGACCGAGAGCGCGCTGCAGGCGATCATGGCGCGAGCGAGCGCCATTCCGGACGTGATCGCGGTCGAGGACAAGCTCAGCCAGGTCCAGGGCCAGATCGAGCAGCTCACCGCACAGCGCGACCACCTCAAGAACCAGGCGGCAATGAGCACCCTCACCGTCACGTTCACGCTGCCGGCCAAGACCGTGACGTCGCAGGCCACGCAGGATTGGACGCTGGGGAGCCAGGTCGATGAGGCCGCGGCGGCGCTCGTCCGGATCGGCCAGGGCCTGGTTACGATGGGAGTCTGGGCCCTCGTCGTGGTCTTGCCTATCGGGTTCGGGGTACTCGTCCTGCTCGCGGTCTTCGCCCTCGCCCGCCGCCTTCTCAGGCGAGGACGGAGAGGCAGCGCCGCCACGCCCGCATGAGACGGTTGCCCTTTAGCCCGGGCGGCCGCTCCTTACTGGCGGCGGCCGTCCTTTCGTGGGTGGGGCCCTGGAGGTGCCGCTTTACCCCCGGCTGATCGCCTTGCGCTCCACGAGCTGGACGGCGTCCTTCAGCCGCCCCATGGTTTCGGCGTCGATCGAGTCAGAACCCAGGTGGGGCCCGAGCCGTTCCAGGATGTCGATCACCAGACCGAAGAAGACACTGGCATCTGCCAGGAAGAACTGCGGCTCGTTGTTGTATCGGACCAGGGTCAGCCTGCCCTGCAGCACCTGGCGCTCCTCGGTGTGGGCGATCTGGGTCGAGAAGTTGTGGCCCTGGATGCCGTCGGGGTTGTTCAGATAGTTAAGGGCGTTGTCGATCGCCAGTCCGAAACGCGCCCGCCAGGCGACCAATCGCTCCTGTACCTCCGGCGGGATTCGCACCTCGGCCGTCTCGTCGAAGACCTCCGGCGTGACCGTCAGGAGCCCGACCAGCGTCGCGCCGGCCCTCGCCCCGAGCATCACCTGCAGCGATCGCTCGAGGGTGAAGACCTCGGAGTCGAAGCGCGGGCTGGTGATTACGTCGGTCAGGAGATCCTCGACGTTGTCCAGCACGCCCGGCTCGGCCAGGGCGTTGGCCAGGTGAAGCGTCTCCTCCTTGAACAGGAACTTCTCTTCGTGGTCGAGCATGGATGCTCCTATTCCGAGCGGCTCCTGGTCCACGACGCCAGCTCGCTCGGTGCCAGGCGGCGTCGTCAGCCGAGGGATCGTAGCACCAGCCAACCACCGGGACGACCGCCTCGGCGGATGAGTCGACGTGAGGCGGCAACGAGTCTCTGGGCGAGCGGACCCGAAGGTGCGTGAGCGAGGAGCGAGCGCCAACGAAGGACTGCGCCGACGGACCGGCGAGCAAGAAGCGGCCCCGGCGCGAGGGGGTACGCCGGGGCCGCAAGGGAGTTAGCAGGGACCAATCTTACGGGTACAGGCCTCGCACGGTGGTGGCGTCGGCCACGCGCTGAACGGCCAGCATGTAGGCCGCGGTCCGCATGTTGACCTTCTGCTTGAGGCTCATGGCGAGTGTGCTGGCGAAGGCCTTGGTCATGACGGCCTTCAGCTTCTCGTTGACATGCTCGATGTCCCAGAAGTCGCGATCGAGGTCCTGGACCCACTCGAAGTAGCTGACCGTGACCCCGCCGGCGTTGCAGAGGATGTCGGGGATGACGAACTTGCCGGCCTTGTGAAGGATCTCGTCGGCTTCCGGAGTCGTGGGGCCGTTGGCGGCCTCCGCGATGATCCGGGCCTTGATCTTGGCGGCGTTGGCGGCGGTTATCTGGTTCTCGAGGGCGGCCGGGATGAGGATGTCGCAGTCGAGCTCGAGCAGCTCGGCGTTGCTGATCTCCTTGGTGCCCGGGAAGCCGACGACCGAGTGATGCTCCTGCTTCCAGGCCAGGACGGCGTTGGGATCGAATCCACCCGGCTTGTAGATCGCGCCGGTGGAGTCGCTGACGGCGATGATCTTGGAGCCCTGGGCGTGCATGAGCTGAGCGGCGATGGATCCGGCATTGCCGAAGCCCTGGACCGCGACCCGGCACTTGGGCAGGTCTATGCCCAGGTGCTTGGCCGCGTCGATGATCGTGTAGACGGCGCCCTGGGCCGTGGCCTCGTTCCGGCCTTCCGAGCCGCCGAGCGGGATCGGCTTGCCAGTGACGACGGCCGGGCACGTGAACCCGACGTGCATCGAGTACGTGTCCATGATCCAGGCCATCGTCTGGGAATTGGTGTTGACGTCCGGGGCCGGAATGTCCTTCTCCGGGCCGATGATGATGCTGATTTCGGTGGCGTACCGGCGAGTCAGGCCCTCCAATTCGCGCAGGCTCAGCTTCTTGGGATCGACGATGACTCCGCCCTTGCCGCCGCCGAAGGGGATGCCCACGACGGCGCACTTCCAGGTCATCCACATGGCCAGGGCCTTGACCTCATCGAGAGTCACGTCCTGGTGGTAGCGGATCCCGCCCTTGGCCGGGCCACGGCCCAGGTTGTGCTGGACCCGGTAGCCCGTGAAGACCTTCACCGAGCCATCGTCCATCTTCACCGGGAAGTGGACGGTCAGCTCGCGTTTCGGCTCACGCAGGACCCTTCTGAGGGCGGGAGACAGCTTGAGGCGCTCCGCAGCGAGATCGAACTGCTGCTGGGCGACGTGCCAGGGATTGATCGCTGCTGCGATCTGCACTGTGGCCATCGGCCGGATACCCTCCCATGCCGAGAGCATCTCCGGGCTCGGCCTACTCCGCCGGCTCGATTCGCGCGGCGGGCGGCGCCCACCCTCTGACGGTCCCGACAACGTCGCGGTGGCCTTCCGCTTGATCCCGGAAAGCGGCGCCGCAGGTTCCACTTGGGGCCGAGTATAAACCTACCGCCCAAGTTCGCCATCACCGGATGTCGCAGGCACATGGGCTGATTGGCCTAACGTTTCGCAAGCGAATTCCGGCTCGCCGAACGAATCGTTGCCTGACGAGACCGTCTGCCTTCTGCCGTCAGACTTCCCGGACGAGCACGCCGCCGTACGCGCGGGGGCCGATATAGGCCCCGATCACCGGCCCGATGATCTGCACCGTGACCAGCTTCGGAGCCGGCTCCGGCATCCGGGCGAGGACCGCCTCGCGGAAGGCCGCTTCGTCGGTCGGGGGCGAATAGAGAATGTGGACCTCGGTCGCCGGCTTGTCGGTCATCAGCTCGAGGACTCGCTCCAGGGCTCTGGACCGGGTCCGCGGCTGATCCGCGGTGACCACCAGGCCTTCCACGACGGTGATGATCGGCTTGACCGAGAGGAGGCCGCCAACGGCCGCCTTGGCGTGGCTGATCCGGCCCCCCTTGCGCAGATACTCGAGCGTTTCGAGGGCCACGAACAGAATGATCTCCTCGCGGACCTTGTTCATCTCGGCGGCTATCTCAGCGGCCGATGCCCCGTGAGCCGCCAGGGTCGCCCCCCGCAGGGCCAGAGCCCCCGTCGCCATCGACGCCGCGCGCGAGTCGACGACGTGTATCTCCCGCTCGGGCAGCATATCCCTGGCCATTCGGGCGCTCAGGATGGTGCCCGAGAGCGTCTCGGTCAGACAGACGCACACGACGCTGTCCGCGCCGTCCGCGAATGAATCTTCGAACGCCTGCCTGAACTGGCCCGCGCTGGGGGCCGCGGTGTGGGCAAAGGGGCTGTTGGGGGCGCGCATCAGGCGCCAGAACTCCTCTGGAGCCAGCTCGTCCGGCGAAAGGTAGCTGCGATCTCCGATCGACACCGACAGCGGGACCTGCCGGATGTTGTTGTCGCGCAGCTGTGTCGGGGTCAGGTCCGATCCGGAATCGGTGACGATGGCGACGGTCATCGCTCCTCCTTGACTGCTGCCTCGGACGTCTGCGGCCGCCTCCCTCCGGTAGACGAGAGCGTATCGCGGATGGTGGCGCCGATGGTGGCGGACCCGACCTCGGGGGCAGGCTCCGCGAGCAGCGCCGCCTCGTGCCCTCGCAGGTTCAGCAGGGCTACGAGGCCTACGGCGAGCAGGCCGGCAGTGGCCACGAGCAGCCCATCGATTCCCTTCCAGGAGGCGAAGACGCCACCGATGACGGCGCCGATGACCGAGCCCAGGCCCAGGAAGACCGAGTACAGGCCCATGATGGCGCTGCGATCCTCTTCGAAACCTTCGCTGACGTCGGCCAGGAGGCCGAGCGCTGCCGGCGTCGCCCCGGACAGAACGAACAGAGCACCCACCGCCACGACCCCGAACGCTGCCAGAAGGGCGTTCGAGGTGCCCCCGAGGTGGTTGACGGCCAGGACGTCCACCGCCATGACGACGAAGGCGCCGACACCAGCCAGGAGCAGGGTCGTCCGGCGGAAACGGGCATAGACTGTGCCCCAGAAGAGCAGGCCAGCTCCGAAGACGACGGCCAGGACGGCTTGGCCGAGGCCGATGGAAGTTGCCGAGATCCCCTGCATCAGGAACTGGCTCGAGTCCGTGACGTTGCCCTTGATCAGCAGCGGCGCCTGCAGAGCCCAGAGCCCGAGTATGGCGTTGATGGCCAGCCAGGTCGGGGCGAAGAGCAGGACCTTGCGGCTCGTGGCGATCTTCAGATACCTGGATATCCCGGTGTGGCCGGACTCTGACCTGCCCGCCAGATCGCTCTGCCGCTCGTGCGGAACCTCGGCTACGCCGTACGCGTACAAACCCAGCGCCACTAGATAAAGGATGCAGTTGAAGAAGAAAGCCGGGCGGCCGTAGGCGTCCCAGAGCAGCCCGGACATCGCCGGGCCGACGGCCAGCAGCCCGCCAAGCGATACCAGCTCGAAGAGCGATACGACCCGGCCGCGCAGCTTCTCGTCGTGGGCGGTCTCGGCGGCAATGAATCCGAGTGTCGACGGGATCGAAGCGGCCGTCGAGCTGCCCTCCAGCAGCCGGGTCACGAACAGGACCGGCAGGTGGGTCGTAAGGCCGGTCATGAAGACGGCCACGCCACCGAAGAGCGGGCCGAGCAGCATGATGACCTTGCGGCCGTAGCGATCGGCCAGAACGCCGAAGACGATCGCCCCCGTCAACTCGGTCATGTAGAACCCGCCGTGCAGCAGTGAGATAGCCCCGGGTCCGGTCCCTCTGTTCCTGGTCATGTCGTCGACCAGGAAGACGAGCATGCCACCCGTGATGGCAGTGCTGACGCGCAGCACGAACGTGGCCACGAGCATGGAGGTGATCGAGCGGTTCACGCCGCGTAGCCTAGCGGCTGCGATCGATCGGCGAAGGGCGCCGCCCGGCGGACCCGTTCGCGCAGACCGGCGCGCGTTCGTGCCTACCCATTTCGGCAGGCCGCCCCGGCCTCGGTGCCGACCCCTCACCCCCTCCTGTCGTCGGCCACCCTATGAGGCGGGTCTATACTCCAGCTACCGGTGGCTCGCCGCGCTCACGATCGCCCCTGCCACCGGTTCGGTCTGAATGGGACCCGCGAGCGCTGACAGCGCGGAGTGGAACCGTGTCGTCGAACATCAGCCAGAACTACCCGTACTCCAGCGAGAGCGAGGAGGAGCGGGCGGCGCAGATCGCACGAGCCTTCGCCGCCACCGAGGGCCTGGCCGACAAGGTCAAGGCGGAGGCGATCGGGCTGGCGGAAGAGGCACGCTGGTGGGTCTGGAAATGCCCCACGAATGGCTGCGCCGGGCTCCTCCACTCGGCCGGATACGCTCGCAACGCCCGGGCCGTCTACACCGTGTGCGACACCTGCGGCAAGACCTATCTGCGCTGATGGTGCCGCGGCGGTGCGCCGATCGAGACGTCGACGGGGCAGCCGGGCCTGACGGAGTTGGCGCCAGGCGGTCGGGGCTTGCGCCCCGAGGCCAAGGCCCGCATCATCCCTTCTACGCAGCGGCGAGGAGGCGCGAATGTCATCACGAGTCGCGCCTCCCGATCTCGCAACCCGGCCGTCGGAGTTGCCCGATCGCTCTTCCCGCGCTGACCGAGCGTCCATGACCATCCGAACTCGCACAACCGACGGGGACGGAGCCCTCCCGGGCCGCCACCCCATCGCGGACTCCACCCGCCCGGAACGGGCGCCGGGCCGCGTCTCGGGGCGTGTCGCCGCCCTGCCGGCCGTGGCCCGCGTGGACCGGCCCACGCGACGGCGAGCGGGCGTCTTCCGGCGCGCCATCCGCCACGAGATCAACCGCATCCGCGACCCGCGCCGCCTGACTATGATCGTCATCCTGGGCTTCGTCGCCGGGTTCGTGCTGGCCGGCCTGATCGCTCGGGGCGAGGCTGCGGGAGCCGACACGCGGGCGTACTGGGCCGCCGGACGGCTATGGCTCAATGGCGGCGATCCGTATCACCCCACCGGGCCGTTCATGCCCTACGTCTACTCGCCCTGGATGCTGCCGCTCTTCGTGCCGTGGTCGATCCTGCCCTGGGACGTGGCCTGGTTCGTGTGGCGCGGCGCCACGGTCATCGGCCTGTTGTGGAGCATCCATTGGGCCTACGCCCGCCGCCCCATGACGACCGCGTTGCTGCTCCTCCTGCTGATGTTCCCCCTTGCGGCCAACCTGGACACGGGCAACATCAATCTGCCGCTCACTCTGTTCCTCTTCGCCGCCCAGTTCTCCCGTCCGATCCTGGCCGGCCTGCTGTGGATGGTCGCAACCACGGTGAAGTGGGTGCCGGCCGTCTTCTGGCCGTTCCTTTCGCCACGCGGCCGGCTGTGGGGCCTCATCTGGTTCGTCCTGGCGTTGCTCCTGACGGTGTTGACGCTGCCGGCGACGCTCGTCCAGCTGCAGGTCCTCTTCTCGTTCCAACGCCCGCTTCGAGTCGACTACCTGGTCTTCATCTGGGCCCTCGTCCCGTGGGCGTGGCGCCATCCCGAGGCCTTCCGCTGGCTGATCCCGTCGACCTGGCCGGGGGCCGCTCAGGCTGGGGCCGCGGCGGCCCGGCTCTGGCGGATCCACTGGCGGCGCAGTCCGGAGCGGACGACGGTGGTGTGGCGCCGGGTCGCTCGAGCCCGCGTCCGCGCGTTCTTCGGCCTGGGAGCCTAGCGGCGGATCTCGCGCTCGTACTCCGGGAAGTAGCGGACGATCACCGACAGACCGAACGAGCGCAGGATCGACTCCTTCGGTTCGCGGGCGAGCAGGAATTCGAACGAGCGCCGGATGAGGTCGGCCGGGCCGGTCGAACCCGGAGCGAAGCGGGACAGCTCGGCTTGCGTAACGCCGACTTCGAACTCGCGGCTGCCGCCGTGGTCGGTCACGGTCACGCACGCGAGCCAGCCTCCGTCCACCGGCGAGGCTTCGACCGCGATCTCGCTCATCGTGGTTCCTCCGCGACGGCTGCCTGACAGCTCGGACACCAGAAGGTCCGGCGATTCAGCCGGCCGTGCCGCCGGGCGAGAATGATCGAGCCGCAACGGCGGCAGGGCCTGCCGGCCCGACCATACACCCAGGGCCCGGCCGTGACGCGGCGCTCGCCGGGTCCCTGATCCGTGCTGACGCGCGCTCCGCCCTCGCCCTTCGCGAGGAGCAGTCGCCGCGAGCACAGGACCAGCCGCCGGAGCGTCTCGTCGCCGGCCTCACCGACTAGGGCGAACGGATCGACCCGCTCCGCGAAGAGCGCTTCGTTCTTGTGGATGTTGCCGACGCCGGCCAGGGCGCGCTGGTCCAGAAGCGCTTCGGCGATGGTCAGCGTGGCGCGCTCGGGGTCGCGGAGGCGGTGGATGGCTTCGGCCAGGGCGGTCTCATCGAAGCCCGGGGCGAGCAGATCCGGACCGAGCGCGGTCAGAACCGGATGGACCGATTCGGTGCGGACCTCGTACAGCTCGACCGTGGGAGCGTCGAAGCAGACGGCTACCGCCCCCGGAACCTCCAGCACCAGCCGGGCCCGCGACGAGCTGCGGAGCCAGCGCTCCCCGGGCGCGTAGCGGTGCCACGACCCGCGCATGCCGAGGTGGGTCCGAAGCTCCAGGCCGCGGTCGAAACGGATGAGGAGGTGCTTGCCGCGGGATTCGACCGCCTCGATCGTGGCCCCCACGACCAGCTCCGCCCGTGGCCCCGGCTGACGGGCAGTGGCGGCGATCACCGGCCGCCCGACGAGGAACGGCCGAAGCCCGGCGGCGATGCGGTAGAGAGTGTCGCCCTCAGGCATGGCCCCGGGGAGTGGCGTCACGCCGCGCGCCGGGCTTTGCGCCGCGCAAGGCGCCGCCGGTGGTGCCGCGCGAGGCGGGTCCACGGGGAGTGCCGCCACGGCCGGCCCCGGCGCGCCAGTAGCCGTCTTCGAGGGCCGTCTCCGGCGGCAACCCGCGGCCCGCGGCCACGACCCGCCGGGATCCCGGCCGAAGAACGTGGCCGCGGTATCCCGGGAGGAACCCCGCCTCCTCGAGCCGGGCCCGCCACGGGGAGGCAGACACCGGCTCGCCGTCGATGCGCGCGAGCACGAGCTCGCGGAAGCGGCCGCCCTCGACGAGCTCGCGCAGCGAGGCCAGGGCGGCGACGGCAACCGCCGGATCGTCGGCGGCGGGGAGCGTTTGAAGGGAGCGCCCGCCTCGCTCCAGGTAGAGCGCCGCCGCGCCGTCGACCAGCGCCACGTACGCCCCGGCGGCCCGCTGCAGCGGCCGGCGGTCGTTCTCGCCGCGGCGCGGCCAGGCCAGCGCGGCGCCGTAAGGATTCGCCGGATCGGCGGCCGCGAGCAGGTATGCGGCCGGGGTCCCAGCCTGGTCGGTGCCCGGCTCGCGCATCGAGCGCAGCCGGTCCACGGCTCCGGGAAGAGCGAACTGCGCCGCCCCGAGCCCGTCGACGAAGTAGCCGCGGCGGATGCGCCCGGACTCTTCCATCGCCCGAAGCACCGGGTAGACGGCGGAGAAGCCGCCCGCGACCTCCTCGGCGGCGACGGCCTCTCGGGTCAGCACGCCGTGGCGGTCGAGCAGCGCGATCGAAAGGGAGTGGAGCCGTTCCGTGGCCCGAGCGGCGGCGCCGGCGGCTGCGCCACTCCCGGCGGCTGCGCCACTCCCCGGCACCACGGCCGGCCGCTCCACGAGCGACCAGCGCCCGGCCGCCTCGGGCGGCCCCAGCTGCAGCCGGCCGGGCCGGGGCCGCCGCTCTCCCGAGGGGCGGCGCCACCGCAGCGCCCGTAAGGGGGCGAACGTGTCGTTGGTTATCTCGCCGGCCCAGACCAGGTCCCACAGCGCGTCGAGGATCTCGCGCTCCGCCACGGGGCCGGCGGCCGACGCAAGCTCTCGATAGAAGGAAGCGCCACGACCTCGCAGCCGCTCGCGCAGCCGCCCGTGCAGCTCGGCCGCCGGCGCCTCCACCTCGCTCGCGGCCAGGACGCGCAACGTCTCGCGGCCGGGGCGATACAGAACGATCCGTCCGTCGTCGCGGCCCAGGCTGCCTCGGCCCACCCAGGCGACTTCGCCGAGGGCGCCCAGTTCGTCCAGGAGGCGCGGCTGGTAGCCGGGGATTCGGGCCGGCAGAACGTCCCGCTCCAGGACGGAGGCCGGCATGGGCAGCCCGGCCAGCTGATCGACCACCTCCGCCAGCCTCTCCAGGGCGGCTTCGCCGCGTGGCGCAGTCGAGCCCCCGGCGGTCTCGGCCTCCGGCCCAACCGGCCGAACACCTTGCCAGGCCGGCAGGAAGCGGGCCAGCACGACCTGCTCGACAGGCTCGACCTCCTTGCGCAGCCGGGCCAGGGAGCGGCGGCGCAGTTGCCGCAGCACGTCCGGATCGCACCATTCCCGCTGCGTACCACCCGGCCGGAACTCGCCGCGCAGGATCGTGCCCGCCTCCAGCAGCCGCTCCAGGGCCTCCTCGACCCAGGTGGCGGCCAGGCCCAGCCGCAACGCCGGTGCCGCGGCCAGGAAAGGCACGTGCGAGCGAGCCCAACGAGCCACCAGGCCGTCCAGCGCGTCCCCGACCGGTCCGAGAAACGCCGCCGGCACGCCCACCGGCAGCGCCACTCCCAGCGCGTCCCGATACCTGCCGGCGTCCTCGATGGCGATCCAGCGCACCTGGCCGGCGATGCGCAGAGCGACGGCTCGCCGCGACGCCTCCAAGGCCGCGAGCCACTCGCCGGCTGCGTCCGGCTCCACGATTCGCGCCGCCACTTCCTCTGGCGTGAGGTCGCCGAGCCGCCGCAAAAGGTCATGCAGGGCGTCCGCGGACCTAGCTGCCCGCTCCGGCACGAGCGCCTGCAGGGCCAGCTCCAGGTCCGCCAGCGCGGCCGGGTCGATCAGATCGCGCAGTTCCTCCTGGCCGAGCAGCTCGCGAAGCAGCTCACGGTCAAGGGCCAGCGCGCCCGCCCGCCGCTCCGCCAGGGGCGCGTCGCCTTCGTACATGTAGGCGGCGAGGTAATCGAACAGCAGCGACCCGGCGAACGGCGAGGCCGTGACCGTCTCCACGTCCCGGACCTCGATCTCGCGTCGCGCCACTGCCCCCAGAACCTCGCGCAGGGCCGGCAGGTCGAACAGATCGGCCAGGCACTCCCGGTACGTCTCCACGATGATCGGGAAGGAGCCGTACCGGCTGGCCACGGCCAGCAAACCGGCCGACCGCTGTCGTTGCTGCCACAGGGGCGTCCGCGACCCGGGCCGGCGCCGCGGCAGCAGGAGCGCCCGGGCCGCGTTCTCTCGGAAGCGGGCCGCGAACATCGCCGACGTCCCGAGCCGCCCGACGACCAGGTCCTCGATCTCGTCCGCGGACGGGAAGAGCAGCTCGCCGAGGTTGCCTCCGGGGCCCACGACCGGCCCACTCCCCGCCCCCGCCCCCGCCCCGCCCACCTCGCCCTCGGGCAGCCTGATCGCGATTCCATCGTCCGACCAGATGGTCTGGGCGCCTACGCCCAGCCTCTCCTCCAGGCGCCCTTCGATCGCCATCGACCAGGGCGCGTGAACGCGCCCGCCGAAGGGCGTCAGGATCACGACGCGCCAGTCGCCCAGCTCGTCGCGGAATCGCTCCACGACGATCCGCCGATCGGTCGGCAGGTGGCCGGCCATCTCGCGTTCCTCGGACAGGTAGCCCAGGACGTTCTGGGCCGCCCGCTCGTCCAGGTCGTGATGCTCCATCAGGCGCCGCACCGCCCTGGTTCGTCCACGTTCGCCGCCGCCCAGGTCCCCCTCCAGCTCCCGCACGAACTCGCCGAGCGCCCGCCCCAGCTCGATCGGCCGGCCCAGCCCGTCGCCGTGCCAGAACGGGATCTTGCCCGGGATGCCGGGAGCCGGCGAGACCACGACTCGATCCGGCCTGATCTCCTCCACCCGCCAGCTCGTGGCCCCGAGCGCGATCACCTCGCCGACGCGACTCTCGTAGACCATCTCCTCGTCCAGCTCGCCGACCCGCCGCCCGGGAGTGCCCGCCTCGCCGACGAGGAAGACCGGGTACAGCCCGCGATCCGGGATCGTGCCGCCGCTGGTGATCGCCACGATCCGCGCGTCGCGCCGGCCCTCGACCCGCCCCGTCTCGCGGTCCCACACGACGCGCGCCTTCAGCTCGGCGAACTCGTCGCTCGGATAGGCACCGGCGAGCATGCCCAGGACCGCCTCGAAGGCGTCCCGGGTCAGGCTCTCGTACGGGGCCGCCCGCCGAACCGTCTCGAACAGCTCGTCGGCCTGCCAGGGCTCGCGCACGGTCATCGCGACGATCTGCTGGGCCAGGACGTCGAGCGGGTTGCGGGGCAGCCTGGTCTCTTCGATCGCGCCGTCGTGCATCCGCGCCGTCACGACCGCGCATTCGAGGAGGTCGCCGCGGTACTTGGGGAAGATGACGCCGCGACTCGGCTCGCCGAACTGGTGCCCCGCTCGACCCACACGCTGCAGACCGCTGGCGACGCTCGCGGGACTCTCCACCTGGATCACGAGATCGACCGCGCCCATGTCGATGCCCAGCTCCAGCGAGCTCGTGGCGACGATGGCCGGCAGCCGCCCGGCCTTGAGAGCCTCCTCGATCCCGACGCGCTGCTCCCGGGCGAGGGAGCCGTGATGAGCCCGAACCAGCTCCTCGCCGGCCAGCTCGTTGAGCTTGTTGGCCAGCCGCTCCGCCATTCGCCTCGAGTTGCAGAAGACGATCGTGGAGTGGTGCTCCCGAATGAGCTCCAGGATCTTCGGGTGGATCGCCGGCCAGATGCTGTGGCGCGCCTCCGGTCTACCGACCGGGCCGCCGGGCTGCTCCTCGGGCGGCAGAAGCTCGCCGAGCTTGCTCATGTCCTCGACCGGGACGCGGACCGACAGCTCCAGAGCCTTGCGCGAGCCGGCGTCGATGATGCGGACGTCGCGGGACTCCCCGGCCCTGCCCGGCCCGATGCCGCCGAGGAATCGGGCGATCGTCTCGACCGGGCGCTGGGTCGCCGAGAGCCCGATCCGCTGCGGCGGGCGCGCGGTCAGCTTCTCCAGCCTCTCCAGGCTGAGGGCCAGATGGGCGCCGCGCTTGGTGCCGGCCAGGGCATGGACCTCGTCGACGATGACGTGTTCGACGCCGCGCAGTATCTCGGCCGCCTGGCTGGTGAGGATCAGGTACAGCGACTCGGGCGTGGTGATGAGGATGTCCGGCGGGTTGCGAACGAGGTGGCGGCGCTCCTCCGTGGGCGTGTCGCCGGTTCGGACGCCGACCTCGATCTGCGGGATCGGCTCGCCCATCCGTTCGGCCGCCATCCGGATCCCGACGAGCGGCACGCGCAGGTTGCGCTCCACGTCGTAGATCAGGGCCTTGAGCGGCGAGACGTAGAGGACGCGCACCGTGCCGGGCGCGCTCGCGGTCCGCGGTCGGGGCTCGCGACCGAGCCGGTCGAGGCACCACAGAAAAGCGGCCAGGGTCTTGCCGCTGCCGGTCGGAGCGTGGATCAGGGTGTGGCGACCCGCCGCGATGCTCGCCCAGCCGCCGGCCTGGGCGGGCGTGGGCGCGGCGAAGGCCGAGCGGAACCACTCGGCGACCGCAGGGCTGAACGGCGCGAGCGGGTCGTCGAGGTTATCTTCGGTGCCGGCAGAGGTCGAGGAGGCCACCAGGGGCCAAGTATAGGTGGCTCGGAGAGATTAGACCATGCGTTCGATAACTGCCCGGGGTCGCGGCGATCGAGCTCAGAAGGGGCCGCCAGGCTCTCCCCAGCAGACTCGCCAGCGCGGCGCGAAGTGCCTGCGCGATCTCAAACCGCCCGTGTCTCCGTTGGCCTGGTTCGCCGCTCATGGCAGGCCGTCCGCCGTACCAACACCATCGGCGTGGACCCTCACGCCCCGATCGGTTCCGCGCACGGTGGCGAGGGAGTAGCTCCGTGCCCTCGTTCGCAGCAGCGGAGGATCCGTCGATCAGACTCAATGGCAAGTGCGACACTCATATATCGCCAGCGGACCTACCGTCGGCCGCCCATAAATACGGAGTGCACAACTCATAGATCGTCCCCGGGACAAAGTCGCTATCCGCGTATAAATGGCGAGTGTGCCACTCATAGATCCGCCGTCGGACCCGACACCGACCGCGCACTTCTCCTGGGATCGTTCATTGCGGTCCCCAACCCCGTTCGAGTCCTGGGCGTCCCATCGCGCAGACACGAAGAAACGGCGGGCCGGTGGGCCCGCCGTTTCCAGGTGCAGGGAGGGAATTGGGACGAGAGGCTCCCTGCGTCTCGCGCTGTGCGCTACCCGAGGACGTACTTGACGACCGGGACCTTCTGCACGATGGCAAGCTTCTCGACGACGCTGTCGAGGGCGTAGGCGCCGGCGCCGACGTAGGCGATGACGCCCGCGACCAGACCGTACATGAGCTGCTCGTTGAACGGGCCGTTCGCGAAGCTCCAATTGGCCACGAAGAAGAGGCCCATCATCGTGGCGCCAGCGAGGCCCGCGAAGCGGGTCGCGAGGCCGAGGATCAGGGCGATGCCGATCGCGATCTCACCGAAGACGACGAGCGTGTCGATGGCGCCGATCAGAGAGGCGTTGCCCGCGAGGGAGACCCAGAAGCCGTGCGTCGGGTTGATGATCGCCTTGGGGTCGCTGCCGAGCCACGCGCCGCCAGTGGCGAACTTGAGGAAGCCGGCGGCCGTGAACGGGGTGCCGCTGGCCCACATGAAGAACTTGTCGAGGCCGGCAAAGAGGAAGCCAAGCCCGACTACTGCCCGCAGGACGAAGATCCCACGATCCTTGCTGTCCACCGTATCCCTACACCTTTCCATTGCTGGTCTGTGATCCCCGACTCTCGAGGCCTCAGACCTTTGAACTCGATGGAATGAATGTAGAGGTCATTACTGTTTTGTTAGGGTGCCGTTGGTCCCAAAGGTCCTGGGCCAGTCGGACCCTTTAGAACAGCGCCGAAGTCAGTGATCGAAACGTTTGTGTGGCGCAGAGACATGAAAGCGGCGCCTCGACCCTCGAACGAGGGGCGCAGGAGGCGGGTCCGAGCCACGCTCAGGCCAAGTCGGCCGAGCTCTCAAGCCGTCCGGCCCACCGCGACGCTCGTGAGGCAAGGTCGGCTGACGCCCTGGGCGGCAGATAGACGGCGGACAGCGAGTCGGCGTCGGACGCGGCAACCTCAGAGGGCGCCGGCCGAACGGCGAAGCCGCCGGCGCGCAGCAGTCGCTCGGCCACGTCCCGGCGCGTCTTCCTGGGGAGTGGCTCGAAGGGATCGCGCTCCGCCGCAGTGTGGAGGGCCACGAGAGCCCGGCCGCGGCGGCCCTGCTCGGCGACGATGGCGCGCACCAGGGTCGCGGCGAGGCCACCGCGTCGCCATGCCGGAGCCACGCCCAGGGCCGCCAGCTCGTCCACGCCATCGTCCGGGCCGGGCGCCGCGAGCGCGACGCCGACGAGCCGTTCCCCAATGATGGCGCCCGTGGCGGCAGCGCCGTCGCGGAGCGCCGCCCGGAGAAGGGTCAGCCCGTCGCCCGGGTCGGCCGGTGCGATCGTGCGAGGG
>JBGQBD010000047.1:0-17168 GCA_041494645.1 Candidatus Limnocylindria bacterium | reverse complement strand
GTCGCGCGTCTCCTCGATTTCGGTCAGTACAAGTACGAACTGACCAAGCGTGAGAAGGAAGCCAAGCGAAAGCAGCGTTCCATCACCTTCAAAGAGGTCAGGCTCAAGCCGAAGATCGGCGTCGGCGACTTCGATACGAAGGTCAGGCGGGCAATCGAGTTCCTGGAGGACGGCGATCGCGTCAAGATCTCAGTTCAGTTCCGAGGACGGGAATTGACTCACCCGCAGATCGGGCGCGATCTGCTGGACAAGTTCGCAGAGCAAATCAAGGACCACGGCGTGGTCGAGCGGCCTCCGCTGCTCGAGGGCAAGTCGATGCACATCAGCGTTGCCTCCGTCCACAAGCCGAAGCCGCACGAGCCGACGCCTGCGGCCGCGGCGAGGGGTCACGCCAGAGCGGTTGACGAGACGGCACCCGGAGATGGGGCCGCACAAGACGCTACTAACGTGTTGCCGCCGGCTCCGCCGGCTGTACCGAGACCCGAGCCGGATGCCGGTTCGGCGTCGACTGGAGTGTGATACCGACGTGCCGAAGATGAAGAGCCACAAGGGGACCCAGAAGCGGATCGGGGTCACCGGCAGTGGCAAGGCGGTTCGCGTCAAGTCCTGGCGTGGCCACCACCTCGAGCTCAAGTCCTCGCGGCGAACTCGCCGCTATGACGGGAAGGCCATCGTGACCGGGGGGTCTCTCGATCAGATTCGCCGGCTGCTGCCGTACCTGGGAGTCTGATATTCGATGGCACGCGTAAAGCGGGGCGTCACCGCCCATCACCGCCACAAGCGTCTTCTCAAGGACGCGGAGGGCCGCGAAGGAACGAACTCGCGGCTCGTCAGGCGAGCCCATGAGTCGTCTCTGCACTCGTTGGCCTACGCGACCCGCGATCGCAAGCAGCGCAAGCGCCAGATGCGCCAGCTCTGGATCATCCGCATCAACGCTGCCGCTCGGCTGAATGGCCTCACCTACGCGAAGCTCATCGCCGGCCTGAAGACCGCCCGGATCGAGCTCGATCGCAAGATCCTGGCGGACCTTGCCATCAGGGACCGGGACGCCTTCGCCCAGGTCGCCGCAATCGCCGCCAAGGCATAAGCAAACGGGCGAGCGGCGACGGTCGCGATCCCGGCACATACCAGGCGAAGACGGAGAGGAGACGAGGACAGGTCCATCAGGGAGGGTGGGTCGGCGACTGGAAGCCCACCTGGGATCGATCTCGTCGGTTCGCTCCGGAGCCGCTCGCTGAAGCCCGACCTGCGCCGTCGTGGTTCCTAGGCAAGCCGGCCGGCCCCCGATATCGGGCCTCTTGAGAGCCCTTCCCGAGCCGGGCAGGCGCGAGCCGGCCGGACGGCAGGGTAGGGAAGCGGGGTGGTAACGCGAGCCCTCGACTCGTCCCTGCGTCCGATGCGGACGCGCACGGTCGAGGGTTCTAGATTCACGGCGGACGGAGAGACCGGTCAAACCCGCACACAAGAGGAACCCAAGGCGTGAACTTCGATAGCCTGAGCGAAGATCTCCGAGCCCTTCAACGACGGGCGCTCGATGAGGTTTCCGCGGCGCCGGACCCAGCATCGTTAGAGCAGCTCCAGATCGCGTATCTGGGCAAGAAGGGCGAGCTTACGAGCGTGCTGCGCGGCATCGGAGCGCTGCCGGCGGAGGACCGACCACGCGTCGGGGCCGTCGCCAACGAGGTTGGCGAGGCGGTCAAGGCCGCGCTGGCGGATCGCGGAGCGGAGTTGCATGCCCAGGTCCAGGTCATTCGCCTGGCCGCCGAGGCGGTGGACGTCACGCTGCCGGGGCGAACCGTCGCCCGCGGCACGCTCCATCCCATCCCCGAGACGGTGGCGGCGATCGCGGAGGTGTTCGGCCAGTTCGGGTTCGTGGTCTACGAGGGGCCGGAGATCGAGGACGACCTGACCAACTTCCAGATGCTCAACATCCCCCCCGACCATCCCGCTCGGGACCTGTGGGACACGCTCTACGTGGACATCCCGGGGCACCTGCTCCGGACTCACACGAGCCCGGGCCAGATCCGCGTGATGCAGGAGACGAAGCCCCCGATCCGCGCCCTCCTGCCCGGCCGCTGCTTCCGCTACGAAGCGGTGGATGCGAGCCACGGCTTCGAGTTCTTCCAGGTCGAGGGACTCATGGTCGACGAGGGAACTTCGATGGCGGACCTAAAAGGGCTTCTGGATGAGTTCGCCCACGCCTTGTTCGGGCCGCGCAAGACCCGCTTCCGGCCCGGCTACTACCCGTTCACCGAGCCCTCTGTGGCCTTCGACGTCGAGTGCGTGGTCTGCGGCGGAGTCGGCTGCCCGGCCTGCTCCAAGACGGGCTGGATGACCATTCTGGGGGCGGGCATGGTCCATCCAGTCGTGCTCCAGTACGGGGGGATAGACCCGGAGCGATACCAGGGCTTCGCCTTCGGAATGGGCATCGAGCGCATTGCCAACTTGCGTCACGCCGTCCCAGACGTGCGCTACTACCTCGAGAACGACCTGCGCTTCCTGGAGCAATTCCGATGAGGGTCCCGCTGTCCTGGCTGCGCGAGTACGTCGACATCGAGCTTTCGCCGGAAGCGCTCGCCGAGCGTCTGACCCTGCTCGGCATGGAGGTCAAGGGTATCGAGCAATGGGGCGCCGACTGGCGGTCGGTCGTCGTCGGTGAGCTGCTCACCGTCGAGAAGCACCCCTATGCGGATAGGTTGCACCTCACCACCGTCACCATCGGATCGGGCGAGCCGCTGCACATAGTCTGCGGGGCCGACAACATCGCCCCCGGCCAGCGCGTCCCCGTGGCCCTGCCGGGCGCGGTCCTGCCCGGCGACCGCCGCATCGAACGCACCGAGAAGATGGGCATCGCGTCGGAGGGGATGCTGTGCTCAGGTAACGAGCTGCACATCACCACCGATGCCGAGGGGATCCTGATCCTGCCTCCCGAGATGCCGCTGGGCCGGCAGCTCTCCGATCTCTACGGCGATGCCGTCCTGGACGTCGACGTCAAGCCGAACCGGGGGGACGCCCTGTGTCTGATCGGACTGGCGCGCGAGGTAGCGGCCGCCACCGGGGCCGCCATCCGATGGCCGAAGATCGAGTTCGAGGAGACCGGCGCACCCGTCACGGACTTCCTGAAGGTGGACGTGCGGGACACCGCGCTGTGCCCTCGGTTCGTGGGTCGCTGGGTCGGCGGGGCGAAGATCGGGCCCTCACCGGACTGGGTCCAGATGCGGCTGCAGGCGGCCGGCATGCGGCCGGTCAGCAACGTCGTCGACGCGTCCAACTACGTCATGCTCGAGCTGGGCAAGCCCACTCACACGTTCAACGGCGCCGCGGTCCACGACGGCACGATCATCGTCCGCCGCGCCCTCCCCGGTGAGCGGCTGGAAACCCTGGATCACGTCGTCCGCGAGCTGACCCCGGATACGCTGATCATCGCCGACCCCAGAGGGCCCATCGGGATCGCCGGGGTCATGGGCGGGGCCGAGAGCGAGATCACCGGCGAAACGACCGAGATCGCGATCGAGTCGGCCATCTTCGACCCGGTCAGCATCCGCCGGACCGGGCACCGCTACGCTCTTCGCTCCGAGGCGAGCCTGCGGTTCGAGAAGGGCCAGGAGTTCCGGCTGGCCCGGATCGGAGCGGATCGCGTTGCCCAGCTCACCCTGGCCTGGGCCGGAGGCTCCATGGCGCGCGGCCGAATCGATACGGCCCCTGCCGAGCCGGAACCGGCGCGGCTGGCGTTCCGGCCCCGACGGGTGAGCGGCCTCCTGGGCGACGACGTCCCCGCCGCCGAGCAGCGAGCCCTGCTGCAACGCGTTGGCATCGAGACGGTCGAGGCGGCCACGGCGGACCGGATCCAGGTTGCCGCCGAGCCCAAGCCGCTGGCCGTAGCGGCCGGCGAGGACGGGGTCCTCGTGGCGATGGTTCCGACCTGGCGGCGCGACCTGGCGATAGAAGCCGACGTGGCCGAGGAGGTCGCTCGCGTCCGCGGCTACGAGACCACTCCGGCCCACCTGCCGGACACGCTCATGCCGGCCTATCGACCCTCGCCGCTCAGCGTTCTGGACACGATACGCCAGACCCTCGCCGGCGCCGGGCTGACGGAGGTCGTCACTCACGCCCTGGTTTCGTCTCAGAACGACGCCCGGCTGCTCTGGCCGGAGGACTCCAGCGAGCCCCAACTGCTACCCGAACTGGCCGCCGAGGCCGGCGACGAGATCGTCGTGACGAACCCTCTTTCGGCACAGCATTCGGTTCTCAGGCAGCATCTCGCCGCCAGCTTGCTCGACGTGCTGTCCTTCAACGAGCGTCAGGGACGCGCCGACGTGGCCGTCTTCGAGATCGGCAAGCGCTACGCCCGCGTGGAAGATCGGCCCAGGGAGTGGACCCGCCTCGCCCTACTCTTGTCGGGCGCCGCGGCCCCCGCATCCTGGAACCGAACGGCCCGCCCCTACGATCTGGACGACGCCAAAGGGATCGTCGAGCTGCTCTGCCACCGCCTGGGGCTCCCGGCGCCGTCGTACGTGGCGGACTCGCGCGGCTTCCCCTTCCATCCGGGGCGGGCCCTGGCAGCCCGCTCGGAGGGGGAAGAAGAGGCCCTTTCGGCTCGGTTGGCCGAGATGCACCCCGACGTCATTACCAGGTGGGATCTGAGAGCCCAGCGGGTCATCATGGCCGAGCTCGCCATCCGCGGCCTGGATGCGGCCGTTCCGGCCCGCGTCCACGTGGAGCCGATTCCGCGCTTCCCTGAAGTCGAGCGGGATCTCGCCGTGATCGTGACCGAGAACCACACCGCCGCCGAGGTCGAGGCCACGATCCGTCGCCACGGCGGGTCGCTTCTGAGGGGCCTGCGCCTCTTCGACCTGTATCGCGGCGCACCGCTCGCCGCCACAGAAAAGAGCCTGGCCTATCGGCTCATCCTGGGAGCCAGGGATCGGACCCTGACCGAGGCCGAGGTGGACGCGGCCGTGGCCCAGGTTCGGACCGGCCTCGAGTCGGACATTGGGGCGTACCTTCGCACCTGAACCGGATCGGGTGGGCGGACCAGGTACGCTTGGCACGTTGAACGCCCTGCGACGGCGCTGCTAACCTAGGGCAACTCCTTCGAAGGGACCCGGAACCGCGGCCGCAACAGGGCGGAGGATTGGATGGACATCTACGGCGCCATCAGAGGCACGCCTCTGGTCGACCTGGCCATCTTCGTCGGCTTGTTCGCCTTCTTCGTCCTGGGGGTGATGCAGGGCTCGATCCGTCGGCTCCTCGGGATCGGCGCCATCGCGTTCGCGTTTCTGGTTGCCGCCAATCTGAGGGCCCCGGCAGGCGACTTCCTGGCCGGCAACTGGACTCAGTTCCCGGTCGGGTACAACCGCCTTCTGGCCTTTGTGATCATCTTCTGCGTGGGGCTGGTGGCTACGTCGATCCTCATCCAGGGCTTCTACAAGCGCACGGACATCTACGCCGCGCACCCGGTCGTCGACGACGTCGTCGGCGGCCTTCTCGGTCTCGCCCAGGGCTTTCTCCTGCTGATCGTTACCGTGATCATCCTCAACTCATACACGATGCCACCGCCGCAATCCGGAGACGTGGATCAGCTTCGGCAGATCCAGACCCTGGTCGTCGACCATTCGTCCATCTCCAGAGGCGTGAAGGACATCGTCGTGCCGCCGTTCGTCCACGTGCTCTCGGTCGTGCTCCCGTCCGACCTGGTGGCGACCTTCCCCTGAGCCCTCCGTGTGCGCCCGCGAACCTCGGCGGCCTTCCCGGCGTAGCCAGGTGACGAGTCGCATCCTCGGCCGCGACCTGCTGGCCGAGGAGACGCTCAAGGCTGCCCGTGGCTTGATGGGCGCGCGTCTCGTGAGGGGCGGCGGTCCGGAGGAGCGGATCGGCCGAATCGTTGAGGTGGAGGCCTACATCGGTCGTGAGGACCTCGCCTCGCACGCACACGCCGGTCGAACCGCGCGCAACGCTGCGATGTTCGGCCTGCCCGGCAGAGCCTACGTGTACCTTACCCACGGTATGTACCACTGTCTGAACGTCGTAACCGAAGCCGACGGACGCCCGGCGGCTTTGCTCCTGCGGGCGGTCGAACCGATCGCCGGGATGGGCCGAATGCGTCAGGCCCGACTCAGCTGGCTCGAGTCGAGGTTCAGCCGGTCCCCCGACGAGCGATCGCTGCGGGCCCGGAACCGGGTCGCCGAGCTGGCCGATAGTGGCCTGGCCTCCGGACCGGGCCTGCTGTGCCAGGCTTTCTCGGTGACCCGAGCCGAGAACGGGCTCGATCTGTGCGACGCGACGTCCGATCTGCGGCTGGAGATCGACCCGGACGACGAGCCACTCCCCATCGAGACGGGGCCACGCATCGGCATGGGCACCGTACCGGAGCCGTGGCACAGCCGGCCGTGGCGCTTCTACGTGCCGGGCAACTCCGCCGTCTCCCACAGTCCGCGCCGACGACCGCCGAGGGGATCGCATCCATGACCGCCCACGACCTCGAGCGAGTGGAGCCGACGAAACTGGCGGGAAGCCCCGCTACCGAGTCCGGGAAGGGCCTCGACCGACGCTCGCTCGCGCTCCTGGAGTTCCCCCTCATACGCGCCCGACTGGCGGCTGCCGCTGGCTTTGCGCCGGGACGTCGCCTGGCCGAGGCCCTCGAACCTTCCACCGATCCGGTGGTCGTGGCGCGTGGGCTGGAGGAGACGTCGCAGACGCGCTCCTTCGTGGCCGGTCACCCCGGAGCCGGCATCGGCGGCAGCAAGGACATCGGGCCCTGGGTAGAGCGGGCCGCACGCGGCGGTCGCCTGGATCCGGCGCATTTCCTCGACATTGCCGCCACTCTCGAAGCCGCTTCCCGCCTGGGCGAGGCGCTGAGCGGCGATCGCCGGCCTCTGCTCCGCGACCTGGCCCGCGAGGTCCACGCCCTGCCTAGCCTGCGGAGCCTGCTGCAACGGAGCTTCGATCCCACCGGCGAGCTGCTCGACACGGCCTCGCCCAGGCTCGGCGGCCTGCGCAGGGCCGTCAGAGTGGCTTACGAGCGTCTTCGCACGCGCCTGGACCAGCTCGTCCACTCGACCGAGATGGCGGCATCGCTTCAGGAGCCCATAGTCACGCTCCGCGGCGGCCGCTATGTCATACCGGTCCGAGCCGACGCGCGCGGACGGGTCAAGGGGATCGTCAACGACGCCTCCGGCAGCGGCCAGACACTGTTCGTGGAGCCGATGGTCGCCGTGGAGCTGGGCAACGCCTGGCGCGAGGCCCAGGTCGCGGAGGCGGCTGAGACGGAACGCATCCTGGACGAGCTTTCCTCGGTCGTGGCCGGCCAGGCCGGCCCTCTGCGCGAGACGCTGGGCGCCCTGGCCCGCTTCGACTTCTGGGCCGCCAAGGCGCGCCTCGCCGAGGAGATGGACGCCGTCGCCGCGGAGATCGCGGCCCGGCCCGAGATCGTCCTGCTCGGCGCTCGCCACCCAGGCCTCTCCGGGCGAGTCGTGCCGATCGACGTCCGGCTCGGCGGGGAGTTCACGGCGCTGCTCATCACGGGACCGAACACCGGAGGCAAGACGGTCGCTTTGCGCACCCTTGGCCTGCTCGGCTTGATGCACCAGGCAGGCCTGCACGTCCCTGCTGACGTCGGGACCAGGCTGCCCGTGCTGGCCAACATATACGCCGACATCGGCGACGAGCAGTCCGTGGCCCAGTCGCTCTCAACGTTCAGCGGTCACATGCGCGCCATCGTCCGCGTCGTCGAGGCGGCCGGGCCGAACAAGCTGATCCTCCTCGACGAGCTCGGCGCCGGAACCGATCCAACGGAGGGCTCCGCCCTGGCGCAGGCCCTGCTCGACTTCTTCATCCGGTCCGGCGCCCTCGTGGCCGCGACCACCCACTACGCCGAGCTGAAGCTCTACGCCCACACCACGCCGCAGGCCCGCAACGCTTCGGTCGAGTTCGACGTCGAGACGCTGCAGCCCACGTTCAAGCTCACGATCGGCCTGCCGGGCCGGAGCCAGGCCTTCGCGATCGCGGAACGGCTCGGGCTGCCCGGTCCCATCGTTGCCGACGCTCGCTCGCGCCTGACCGAAGAGCAGCAGGCGTTCGAGGAGACGCTGGCCTCGATCAAGGCGACCCAGGCGGAGACGGCCGAGGCCCTCCTCCAGGCCAAGGTTGCCGAGGAGCGGGCCAAAGCGGCGCAGGTCGAGGCCGAGGTCGAGCGTCGCCGGGCGCGGCGCGAACGGGACGAGGCCGTCAAGACGGCCCGCGACGAAGCCGAGCGGCTCGTCAACGACGTCCGGGTCGAGGTCCGCGGGATCCGGCGCAGGCTCGAACGCGAGACCGTCACCCAGCGGAGCCTCGACGAGGACCTGGAGCGGGTGAAAACCCAGCTGGATAGGCTGCCGGCTTCGGAGCCCGAACCCGTTCGGACGGGGCCCGCCGTGCCGATCTCCTGGCGCATCGGCATGCGCGCCCGCAGCCATACCGCCGGCACCGAGGGGCGAATCGCGGCGCTCGACAAGAGCGGACGTCGGGCCACTCTCGAAGCCGGCGGAATGCGCCTGAGTCTGGCCGTCGAGGACCTCGAGCCCGCGTCCGGCGGCGACGGAGACGCGGCCCGACCCGGGGCCGCCGTCGATTGGCCCGGCTCGCGGTCGGAGACCGCCGCCACGTCTGGCTCGGCGTCACGGCTCCAGCTCGAGCGGGCCCGAACGGTCGCGTCCTCGCTCGACCTTCGGGGCGCCAAGGTGCAGGAAGCCCTCGAGGTGCTGGACCGCTATCTCGACGATGCCTCCCTGGCCGGGCTGGACCAGGTCACGGTGATCCACGGCGTGGGGACGGGCGCCCTCCGCGACTCGGTGAGAGAGCACGCGTCCGGACACCCGCTCGTCAGCTCGTGGCGGCCAGGCGGTCGCGGCGAGGGCGGCGACGGGGCCACCATCGTCTCCCTCTGATCGGGACCGACAGAACCGCTCGCGCTGGTGCGACAATCGCAGGCAATGGGAACGCCCGGGACGGCCGTCGCCACTTGGAGGAGTCGTTGAGCCTGGCCACGAGCCCGATGGCACGGGCTGACGTCGCGCGAGCGGTCAGGCTCGTCGACGCGGCCGGAACCGCGCCGGCGGCCTGGGACGACATGGCCGTGCGAAGCCCGATGGGCCAGGCGTTCCAGTGCCACGCCTGGGGCGAGCTCAAACGGAGTCTCGGATGGACGCCGCTCCGCTACGTGATCGAGCTGTCCGGTCGACCGGTCGCTGCCGTCTCGATCCAGGAACGTGCCGTTCTCGGGCGGCGAGCGGGACCTCTGGGCCGCCTTCGAATCCTGTACGCGCCGCGCGGCCCCGTCCTGCTGGAGACCGATCCCACGGCCGTTGTGGCCGCCCTCGAGGGGCTGCGGCTCATCGCCAGGTCGCGCCACGCGCTGTCCCTCACGATCGACCCGGCCTGGGAGGATGGGAGCGACCTGGCCGGCGCGCTGCGCGGCTCGGGCTTTCGGACGGCCGCGCGAGAGATCCAGGTGTCACGCACGGCGATGATCGTGCCTCTGGAGGCGTCTGAGGAGGCTCAGCGGGGCCGTCTGGGCCACACCGCCCAGGCCGACATCAACCGCGCCATCCAGCTCGGCGTCACCACGGAGCGGGTCGATCTCACCGACCCGGCGGCGCGTGAGCCCGGTCTTGCCAAGTTCTTCGACATGCACGCCGTCACAGGCAAGCGCGAGGGGTTCCTCGTCAGGGATCGCGACTACGAGCTGAGACAGTGGCGGAGCCTGGGGGAGTCGGGCGTGGCGAGCCTGTGGTTCGCCGGGCTCGGTCGCCGGGATACCGGGGCCCTGCTGCTCCACTCCGGCAAGCTTCTCGTCTACTTCCTGGCCGGCTCTCGGGACGGTGCCGACATGCAGCGAACGCGGGCAAACCACCTCCTGCAGTGGCAAATCATCCGCTGGGCGGCCGAGTCCGGTTTCCACGGCTACGACATGGGCGGCGTCGACACTCAGACCGCGCCGGGCGTGCCCCAGGACGAATCGCATCCGCTCTGGAACCTGTACCTGTTCAAGCGACGCTTCGGGGGACGGCCCGTCCTTCGCATACGCGCTCACGAGTGCACACCCAATGCGGTGCTCGGCGCTGCCTGGCGGGTCGCCCGGCGCTTCCGTTGAGCGAGGATCGACCCGTGCCCGACGAATCGCCTCGCCAGGGTGGATGGCGACCGCGCAACCTTCTTCCCGCCCGGCTGCGAGGCGCGGGCCAGACGTCGGCACCGGCATCTCCTGAACCGGTCGAGCCGGAAAGAGCCGCCGCCCGAACAGCATCGCCGGCGGTCGGTGCGTCCCAGCCGGACCCACGAAAGGGTCCCGCGCTTCGGCCGGCCGAGGAGGACTACGCGCCCTTCGTTCCGCGCCTCCCGCGCGCTCGGCGCGAGCACTCGACCCTCGTCGGTTCGGACGTCACGGGCGACGTGATCCTGACCACGGACGACTCCTCGACGGACCTCGCCGCGATCTCGGCGGCGCGCCTCGGCGGGCGTGCCATCGCCCTTGCCGGCGTGGTAGTGGTCACGGGAGTGGTGATGTCGCGCCTTCTGGGGTGGGTCAGGATCGCGGTGATCGGAGCCCAGTTCGGTTTGAGCGCGGATTCGTCCGCCTTCTACGCGGCGTTCCGCATCCCCGATACCCTCTTCCAGCTCGTCGCTGCCGGAGCGATCGGCTCCGCGGTCGTGCCCGTAGCGTCCGAGCTGATTGCGCGTGGCGATGACGAAGGTGCCCGAAAGCTCATCTCGACGATCACCAACCTGATGGTCCTGGTCCTGGCGCCGCTGGCTGCCATCGCCTGGCTTGCCGCGCCCATGCTCGTGCCGATTCTTGCGCCCGGCTGGGGTCCTGCCGATGTGGAGACGACGATCGCCCTTACCAGGCTGATGCTGCTATCGCCGATCCTCCTGGCCGTTGGCGCTGTCATGGCCGCCGGGCTCAACTCGCTCGGCATCTTCGGTCCGCCGGCGATGGCTCCCAACGTCTACAACCTGGTCATCATTGCGGCCGCGATCGTGCTCACGCCCTTCTTCGGCATCCAGGCTCTGGCGATCGGCGTGGTGGCGGGGGCCCTCGGCCACGTCATGGCGCAAGCTCGGCCCTTTGTGAACAACCGCCTCTACCGGCCCGTCATGGACCTGAAAGACCCGGCGGTCAGGCAAACCTTGCTCTTGATGGGGCCGCGGGCGCTTGGTCTCGGGGCGACGCAGCTAGTCTTCCTGGTCTACACGATGTTCGCCTCGACCCTGCAAGCCGGCGACGTCGCGGTCTTTACCAACACCTTCACGGCGCTCCAGATCCCCGTGGGTCTGCTTGGCGTGCCCCTCGGGATCGTCCTGCTGCCGCCGCTTTCGAGAGCCTTCTCGCTGGGTCAGCGCGATCACTTCCGGCATCTGGTCGATCAATCGCTCCGGCTGCTCCTCTTCGTCACGATCCCGCTTACGGGCCTGATGTTCGCCCTGGCCTCGCCTTCGATCGCCCTTCTGTACGGCTACGGGAAGATTGGCCCCGCCGGTCAGACCGCCATGGTTCCGGTTTACGTCGTCTTCCTGGCGGGGCTCGTCGCCCACGTCATGATCGCGCTGCTGGCGCCCATCTTCTATGCCGGCAAAGACACTCGCACGCCCGTGGCAGCCGCCTTGGTTGCCGTGGCGGTAGACATCGGGGCCGCGCTCGTCCTCTTCCCGCTGTTCCATCTCCAGGGCCTGGCGTTGGCCATAGGTCTGGGGGCTTGGACGGAAGTGGTCATGCTGGTAACGCTCATGGAGCGGCGCATCGGGTTCGATCTGCGGCCGATGGCGCGCCACTCTATCGCGTTCGCGTGCGGTGGACTCGTGGCCGCCGCCGCTGCCTACCTTGCCGACCGGTTCATCGAGCAGTACACCGGCGGACCCGTCTCGTTTCTGGCTCGTGTCGCGGAGCTGGCCCCGGCCGGGCTCGTGGGCCTGGCGGTCTACGTCGCCTGGGCCCGCGCCCTTCGGCTACCGGAGCTTGACGCCGCGCTGGAGCTCGTCCGAACGCTGACCGGCTGGGGCAGGGGAGCCGGCCGCAAGCCAGCCCGGGGCTGAGCTTCGCCGCCGCGACTCGCTAACGGCGGCGGAGCCCCCCGCCGGATCCTGAGCCTGCGCCGAAGCCGGCCGACGAGAGAAGCCGGCAGCGGCAGGAATGGCACGAATGCCTACAGCGATGGAGACGGCGCCGGCGATGTAGACGGGGACGATGCTGGGCTCGGCGGCGCCGACGGTGTGGCGGTGGGCGTCGGTGTGGCGGTGGGCGCCGGCGTGGGCGTCGGCGTGCGTGTGGGCGTCGGCGTGGGCGTCGGTGTACCGACGAGCGACGGCGAGGGCGTCGGTGTACCGACGAGCAACGGCGAGGTCGAGGGCGACGTCGTGGGGGTGATCGAGGGCGAGGGCGTGTTGGCGGGCGGGGGCTTGTGCTTGGTGGGTGTGGGCGTGGGTGTATCCGTCGGCGTAGGCGTGGGCGTGGGCGTGGGCGTAGGCGTAGGCGTGGGCGTAGGCGTGGGCGTCGGGGTCGGCGTGGGCGTCGGGGTAGGGCTGGCCGACGGCGGCGGAGTACCCGTGTTGGACGTGCAGGTCGCCGTTGGCGCGAAGGGGGCGCCCCAGGTTTGCCCGAAAGGCGTCCAGAAGCCGGTCTGGAAGAAGTACATCGTGGCCCCATTGTTGGGGCCGCCCCGCACGCCGACGCCTCTCTGGGCTCTGGCGATCCATATCTGGTCGTACTTCTGCCAGTTCTGCCCGGGTGGAGGGTTGGCGTCGACATGACTCAGGTCCAGCAAGCCCTGCGTGGCCTTCGTTCCGGGGCAGTCCCACGTCCACAGGGTGTTCGTGACCGTGTCCACGTCGACAGGCACCTTGGTGTTGTCGGGTTGCTGGGGGACCGTCCCGTCGATGAAGACCTCCCTCACAGTCTGTGTCGTGTACGGGCCCGGAAGCATCCCGCTGTTGGCGTCGACCGTGGCCCACGACACGCCGCTCGGCTGCTGGAAGTCGACGACGGGCGTCCCGGCCGTGGCGTCTTGCATGAAGGCGTGCCAGATCGGCGCCGCCATCTCGAGCGACATCACGGCGTGACCGGGTGCGTTGTCGCTATTGCCTGTCCAGACCCCAGCGACGATGGCCGGCGCTCTTGGATCAGATGGCGGAGCCACGTAACCGACCGCGAAGAGGTCCTCCGTCTGGTCGCTCGTGCCGGTCTTGAGGGTGGCCGGCCGGCGGACCTTGCCCTCGAGCAGCTTGTACTGGCTCCACCAGTTGTTCTGCGCCGGATCCGTGTTGCCGGCCAGGATGTTCGTAACTACGTACGTCGCTTGGGGCGTGGACGGATGCGTGGTCTTGGGGGGAATGGGCTGGACGGCGTTGCCGCTGGCGTCCGTGATGGACAGGATCAGGTTCCTCTGGACGAGCGCCCCGGAGTCGGCGATCGCGCCGTAGGCGGACGTCAGGTCGGCCGGGTGGACCTCCACCGTGCCCACTCCGAGGGAGACGCCCGGATTCGCGTCGGCCGGGAAGTTGAGCCCGAAGTCACGAGAGCGCTGCAGGACGTGGGCGACGCCGTTGATCGTGACGGCCTTGACGGACGGGATGTTCAGCGAGTACTGAAGAGCCTCGCGCAGCCGGACCGGGCCGCGCTCGAAGCCGTCGGCGTCGTGGGGAATGTAGCCACCACCGAAGTCCGTGGCCACGTCCATGAAAAGCGACGCCGCGGTCATGCTCTTGTCCTGGATGCCGATGGTGTAGTTGATCGGCTTGAAGGATGAGCCGGGCTGGCGGCCCACTCCGGACGACAGCACGTCGAACTCCGGGTCGAAGTAGTTCTGGCCGGCTCTGGCCGGGTCCTTGACCGTCTTCTCGTAGAAACCGGCGCTGCCCGCGTAAGCCAGGACCTGGCCGGTCCGGTAGTCGACGGCGATCAGCGCCCCGTTATGGATGTTCCCGTTGCGGAGGCCGACGGCGCTCGTGGAGCTGGGGCCGATGATCCGGCTGTAGTCGTACGGGTCGCTCTTGGCGGTGATGCCCAGTGCTGCGAGATAAGCGATGTCCTCGGCCACGGTGGGCTGGTTCGGCCCGAAGACGTAGGCCTTCAGCCACTTCTCGGCGGAAGCCTGCATCTTCGCGTCCAGCGTCGTCACTACCCGGTATCCGCCCGTGTCGACCCTCGCGCAGTCGGCCGGGTCGGTGCCCTGCCCGCAGAGGAGATCGGCCAGCTGCTGGCGAACCTGCAGGTCGAACTGCGGAGCGATGTTCGGCGCGCGCCACGTCGGGTGGAGCACCACCGGCTCCGACTCCGCAGCCACGAGGGCCGCGTCGTCGTACTTGCCCTTCAACAGGCCGTCGAGGTTGTTTCGGCGCATGTCCTCGAGGATGGCGTTACGACGGATCACGATGGTCGCGACATCCGGGACGACCAGCGTCCTATCGTCCTTCTCGACGGCGTTCGCGACCAGGTCGTAGGCCGAGGGCGCCTGAAGCAGGCCGGCCAGGATCACGGCCTGGGCGATCGTCAGCTTGCTCAGGTCCGTGACCCCGAAGTAGCCCTGCGCCGCGGCCGCGATGCCGTAGCTCTGGTTGCCGTAGAAGTTGAGGTTGAGGTAGGCGGTGATGATCGCCTGCTTGCCCTGATCGCCCGGGAACTCCTGGGTCAGCCGGATCGACTGGATGATCTCCTTGATCTTCCGATCGACGGTGGTGGCCGTCGGCGGCAGCAATCGCTGCCGAACGAGCTGCTGGGTGATGGTCGAGGCGCCTCGAGGGCGGCCGGAGAGCGCGTCGCGGAGCGCTGAGAGTATTGCCGCCGGATCGAACCCCGTGTTCGACCAGAAGGTCTTGTCTTCGGCACTCGTCGTCGCGTCCAGGACGACCGCCGGGATGTCGGAGAACTTGAGGACGCGGCGGTTCTCCGAGCCGAAAACCGCAAGCTGGACCGTGCCGGTGCGGTCGAGCAAGACGGTCTGCTGGTTGTAGGGGATGGCCTCGAGCAGCTGCTTGGGGTCCTGGAGATCCTTGCTGTAGTTCGAGTAGATCTGGACCGCCCCCACGAAGGTCACCGTGCCCAGGACGAAGAACGTCGCAAGCAGGAGGAGCGGGAGAACGGCGGCGACCCGGCTGCCGGCGCCACCGCTTGGGTGGCGAGTGCCGGGGCCATTGCGCCGACGGCGTTCACGTCGGGCGAGACTGGTCTTCATGGCGGCTCGCAAGATAGCATAGGTAGATAGGCGGCCACCTCAACCCGACCGCCGGGCCTTCGGACGGGTATGTCCTTCGAGACGTGACGAATTGGAGCGGACACGGGCCATGACGCTGGCTGGTGAAACAGAGGGACTCAATCCCACCACAAGCCGTGGCGGGTTGGCCGGGCTGCTCGACGAGCTGCGCTGGCGGGGCATGCTCCACCAGTCCAGCCACGGTCTGGCCGAGCGCCTGGCCACCGGCGAGCCGATAAGGGGCTACAACGGCTTCGACCCGACCGCATCGTCGCTCCATATCGGCAGCCTGGTGCCCATCTTCGGGATGATCCATCTCCAGCGGGCCGGGGGCGTCCCGATCGCCGTCGTCGGCGGCGGGACGGCAATGATCGGGGACCCATCGGGCCGGTCGAGCGAGCGGCTGCTGCTCAGCCCATCCACGGTCGAGGAGAACATCGTCGGCATCCAGGCCCAGCTGACCAGGTTCCTGGACTTCGACGGGCCCAACGGCGCCGAGCTGGTCGATAACTACGAGTGGCTCAGCTCGTACTCGCTGCTGAGGTTCCTGCGCGACATCGGCAAGCACCTGACCGTGCCGTACATGCTGGCCAAGGATTCGGTCCAGGTCCGATTGGACGCCGGCCTGAGCTTCACGGAATTCAGCTACATGCTTCTCCAGGCCGCGGACTTCCTGCACCTGTACCGGACCGGTCACGTCGAGCTGCAGATGGGCGGCGCCGACCAGTGGGGCAACATCACGGCCGGCCTGGAGCTGATTCGCAAGGAGTTCGGCGCGGCCGAAGGCCAGGACCTGGCATTCGGTCTGAGCTACCCGCTGCTGACCAACGAGAGTGGCGCCAAGTACGGCAAGACCGCCGCGGGCACCAGCGTCTGGCTCGATCCGGCCAGGACCAGCCCGTTCGCCTTCTACCAGTACTGGCTGGACGCGGACGACCGCGACATCGGCAAGTACCTGCGCACGTTTACGCTCTTCGATCGGGCCAGGGTCAGGGACCTGGAAGCACAGCAGGCCGCCCATCCCGAAACCCGTGTCGCGCAACGGGCGATGGCCTACGACATCACGGCGCGCGTGCACGGCGAAGACGAGGCGAAGAAGGCGGTTCGCTTCAGCGAAGCCGCCTTCTCGAAGGAGCCGATCCGAGATCCCGAGGTGCTCGAGGCGCTGTACACAGCGATCGACAGCTTCGAGTTCACGGCCGAGGACGCGGCCGGCGGCGCCCTGCGCGTCGCCCTCGTCAGCGGCCAGTACACCTCGAACGGCGAGGCCCGCCGCGCCATAGCCCAGGGCGGGCTCTCGATCAACGACGAGCGGGTCAAGGCGCCGGAAGATGCCGTCCCTGCCCCGATCGGCGGCCGCTACCTCGTTCTCCGGGCCGGCAAGAAGAACCTCCGTATCGGGCGCTTGCAGCCCTAGGGCTTGTGCCGCTCGCGCAACCTGGCCCTCAGCAGGTAGGCGGCTGCGTCTTGCCGTAGTAGCGGCTGGCCTGGCCGAAGAGCTGGATCGACAACGGCGCAACCTTGTCCAGCATCAGGCAGGTCGTAGAGGCGGTCGAGGTGGAGGTCGAGACGCTGTACGGCGGGCCCAGCACATACCGGTCGAAGTTCTCGGCCGGGATCTTCTGGCCGGCGGCAACCATGTCGGCCAGCTGCGAGGACGGGAAGTCGGTTCGAATCAGCGATCCGGCCTGCTGCCTCCAGCTCGGCAGATTCACGACCACGCTCGGCGACGCCATCTTGTGTTCGAGGGCGAGGAGCAGCTGCTGCTGCCTCCCGGCGCGGGCATAGTCACTGTTGCCGCTGCCGTGGCGAGACCTGGCGTAGGCGAGAGCGTGCCGCCCGTCCAGATGCTGCCGGCCGGCGGCAAGCTTGAAGCCATACGGCGATCCATCCAACCAGTCGTACGTGGGATCGTTGATCGCCGCGGGATTGTCGATGTCGATC
>JBGQBD010000046.1:0-17263 GCA_041494645.1 Candidatus Limnocylindria bacterium | reverse complement strand
GATCGACTTCTCACGGTCCTGATGCCAGACGATGTCGGGCCGCGAGAGGGTCACCTGAGGTGAGATGCGCACGTCGGCGAGCCGGTAGTTGAGGAAGTTCAGGTCCTCGAGGACGTGCTCGCGGGGATTGCCGCCGTACACGTCCACTCGCAGGCGCGCGGTCCCGGCGGACATCTCCTCGGACAGTTGAAGCTGCTCGTTCATGATCTCCTTCTGGTCGGCGGCCGATGCCGCACGTCACGTGCCTGCTCGTGGGACCTTCCGATCGGCTCGACTCGGTCGTCTCGGCCTGGGCGAGGGTGCCGCACCGGCAGCCCTCAGGCGTTTGGGGCGGCTGGCTCTTCGGCTCCGCCCGGCGTACTACCCGCGGGCCTCGGCGGCCTCAGGCGGTTCCGCGCCGTCGAGCCCGCGGCCGCGCGAAAGCGCGACGGCACCGCCTGCCGCCTTGTCTTGTGCGGATGTTTCGCCGTCTGGAACCGGCGTCGCAACACGGGAGCCAGCGACCTGGTCCGATGTCGACGGCTCGTCGACCCACCTCCCGCGGAACATCTCACCGGCCGCCTCGAAATGCTGGTGATAAGCCGCCACGACCATTTCTGGATCGTGGCTGCGGAGTGCGGCGATAATCGGCCCGTGGAGGTCGGCGATCTGGCGCGCATTTGCTACGGGGCCCAAAAGCGTTATGTACGTGCGCGAGAGCGGCTCCAGATAACGCCAGACCCGCTCCAACGTGCGATTGCCGGCGATCTCGAGGACGCGGGCATGGAAGCGGACGTCCACCACGGCTTCGCCGTGGGTGTCGCCCGCGTCCGCGGCTCGCCGCATATCTTCTAGATAGCCCTGGAGTTCTTCGAGGTCCGCGTCCGACATCCTAGGCAGCGCGAGGCGGCCTCCAAGGGATTCGAGTTCGGCCCGAATTCCATAGGCCTCGAGGAGTTCGGCCTTGGTTGGATGACGGACGCGGGCCCCACGAAAAGCGTTTATCTCCACGACGCCGAGCGCCTCGAGGTCGCGCAGCGCCTCCCGGACGGGCGCCTGGCTAGTGCCAAGCTCCCGGGCCACCCGGGTCTCGACAATGCGAGAGCCGGGCGGGTAGTGACCGGCCAGAATCTCCTGCAACAGGCGATCCTTGATCTGGTCGCTCAGGACGCTGCGCGATATCGGGACGTCGTTCACGGATGCCGACCTCACATGTTGGTCATGAGGTCGGTCTTGGGCTGCACTGCGGCCTTCTGGAGGATCTCGACGACACCCGTGGTTCCGTTGATGCGGACCCGGTCGCCGCTCTTGATCTCCTTGGTGGCCACGGAAGAACCGACCACGGCCGGGATGCCGAACTCGCGCGACAGGACAGCCGGGTGAGATACCGTGCCGCCGGCGTCGGTGACGAGGCCGATGATCTTGGTGAACAGGACGACCCAGGCCGGGTTGGTCATGATGCAGACGAGGATGTCGCCAGCCCTGACCTGGTCGAACTGGTCTTCCTGAAGAACGACTCGGGCAATGCCTTCGACAACACCCGGGGAGCCGCCGAGACCGGTGATCTGCCCGGCGACCGTCGACTCCTTCCGATAGAACTTCTCGGGGAAGCCCCACAGGTTCAGGTACGGGAAGGCCAGCTGAGTCGGCGTGCAGGTGCCGATCCATTCCTTCGGCCGGATGGTGTACGCCTTCTCGCGCTCGGCCTTGCGCTTGGCTACAAGCGCCTTGCCGTCCATGCCGGACGGGTTGCCCATGAAGACCCGGAACTCGTTGTACTTGAAGTAGACGACGTCGTCGGCTTCCTTGAGGGCGCCCATCTCGACGAGCTTGCGGCCGCACAGGATCAGGGCCATGCGGAGGTGGGCGTTGGCGCCCTGGTCGATGTAGAAGTGGTGGTCCGGGGTGAGCGGGGCCATCTTGAGGTTGATGTCGTTGGCGACCCGCATCTCTTCGAGGGCCTCGCCTTTGAGGCCTGCGAGGATCTCCTTCGCGGCGGCCGCGATGTCGGCTGCAAGCGCCGCGACGGACTTCGGATAGTTGTAGTTCGTCTCGATGTAGCCGCGGACGAGCTCGATCACCGGCTCCATGTGCTCGCGCACGGACGGGAAGATGAACTCGTGGCTCCAGACGGCATGCCAGCCGTATTCCTTCTGGTACGGCACGACCCGCTGGGCGATGAAGCGCTTGCCGCGCTCCGTCGTCTCAAGGGCGGCGATGATCTCCCCGGCGGTCTCGTGCTTGAAGGCGGCGGACAGGACGGCGTCGACCTTGGCCTCCTCCTTCATCTTCCAGAGGGCCTCGATCGAGTCCCAGTTGCGGTCCTTGGCCGAGCTCTGGAGCCGCCCGAGGAGCTGCTCGTTGATCTTGCCGTGGGTCTTCTCCATGACGGCCCGCAGGTTGAGCGTCGCGGATAGCTGGGCGAAGTTGAGCATCCAGTGGATCTTCCAGTGCCGGTCGTGGATGTCGATCGCATCCTCGAGCAGGCAGGCCAGCTGGCCCAGGTTCATCTTCGGGGCCTGGTCGAACTTCTCCTCAAGGTACTTGAAGTTGTGCTCCATCTCGGGGCGGAGCCGATCGCGCCACCACGTCGCGAACTCATCGCCGTACGTGGGGAGGACGAAGCCCAGATACGTCCCGATCTTGGCCGCGTAGTCGGCGTCCTGAGGCACGACCGGCGTGGTCGTGTAGCCGTACTCGCAGTCTGCTTCGGTCTTCAGGCCGGCCTGGGCCGGGATGGCCGCGGTGTAGAGATACCCGTTGACGCTCTTGGCGATCCAGTCCGTGGCGAACGGCGTACCGAAGCGCCGGAACATGTGATCGCAGCTTAGCCACCACCCGCCGATGTCGTAGTACATCGGGCTCAGCGGGTGGGGGCAGTGCAGGTCGTCGTAGACCCAGAACAGTTCCTTCTCGGTCTCGGACGCCCAGGTGACCGGGAAGCCCTTGTCGCCGAGGAACTGCCCCAGAATCTCTTCGCCCGGGCCGACCAACTTAGTGGCTACCGCCATTGCCATTGCCTCCACGTGCAGGTGCACTTGATGCCGGCATCGCCATGACGAGGTCTAGGACGCGGCGATTGCCGGCCATAAGGTCGCCAGGCATCCAGCGAATTGAACCGCCGCGCCTCCGGGCGTTCGCCGGGCTCGAGCTCCGGCAGCAACCACCTCGTTCAGCAGACCGCTGCCACGTAGTTCACCGGGCCCGGGGGACCTCCTCGCCGTGACGGGCGGCGAGGGTCCTCTGGTAACGGTGATGACGGCGCGTCGAGCTTTGACACACCGCCTCACGAGGAGCTTCGAGTGGCGTCGAACAGTCCGGAAATGGCGCGCGGGACGTCACGGGTTGAGTGGGCTAATACTTCTTCTCGACTTCGCGCGGGAACATGATCGTAACGTTGAACCAGCCGGCCAGAGCGCCGAGCATCCCGCCTATGAAGGCGGTGATGGCGCAGAAGATAACGATCGCGTAGGGGAGCATGTCTGCGCCGACGTTGAAGTCCTTGAACCAGCCGAGGAAGGTGCCGGTGAAGTAGCAGCCAAGGAACATCGTGATGCCGTTGAAGAACGGAAGGCTCCCGGGACCGTTCGTGACCGCCAGATACTTCATGGCATAGATGAGGATGCAGAAGCCGACGAAGAAGGACACGTAGAGGGCCACGTTGTCATAGGTCAGTTTCTGCAGACCGAAGTCGACCACGGTGTCGGTAGGCTTGCTGAAGATCTTGTCGATAGCCTGGTAGAGCAGGCCGATCAAAGCTACCCCAATGACGCCGAGGGTGTACGCGGGCACCATGATCTTGAGCGCATCAGGCTTGGCGCCGAGGACGAAGTACTCGGCCCACACGATGAACGCTACCCACAGGGGCAGGTTCAGCTTTCCGAGCCAGATCCCAAACGGCAGGGCCACGATGACAGTGATCGCGACGGCCAGCCACAGCGGGATGGTGTTTTTGGTTTCTGTCTCCACACTGGTTTGTGTCGCCACACTGGTTTCTGTCTCCACACCGAACCTCCAACTCGTCGCCAGCCAGGCGGCTGGTCGGCCTCGAATGGTCAGGGAGCACGCCCTGTCCACGAACGCGCACTCGCTCGCCCCTGAGTGAGCGGCGGATGCCGTCACGCGCTCGAGCAGAAAGCTCCTCCGGGTCGAACAGTCGGGTGCTACCTGACCACGTTCAAGTGCCGTTTGGCACTTTCATCGATCATCGATTATAGTTCCCATTGACGGGAGCGAGGTGGAGAGTGCCGGAAACCCTTCGATGACCATGGTCGACTGCCCTTTGCTGCGGACCGTTCAGTCGGGTCCGACCGAGTACTGGAACGACTCGTGCGCGGTCGACGAGCTCGCCTACGCCATCGAACGCGGAGCGACCGGAGCCACCTCCAACCCGGCCATCGTCCTGGACGTCATCGCCAAGGAGAAGAGCCACTGGGAGCCTCGCGTGCGCGAGCTCGCGGCCGCGAATCCTGGCTGGACGGAGGTGGAGCTGACCTGGGCGATCGTCGAGGAAATGGCCGTCCGGGGGGCAGGGAAGCTGGCTTCCATACATGAACGCGCGAACGGTCGAAGGGGCTGGCTGTCGGTCCAGACCAACCCGGCCAACTACACCGCCCCCGATCGAATGGTCGAGCAGTCGGTTCGCTTCTCCAGCCTGGCCCCCAACCTGCAGGTCAAGTTCCCGGTCACCCGGGCCGGCCTCGCCGGGATCGAGGAGGCCACCGCTCGTGGTGTGAACATCAACGCCACGGTCTCCTTCACCGTCCCTCAGGCCCTCGCGGCGGCAGAGGCCGTGGAGCGCGGCCTGGGCCGTCTCGAAAGGGCCGGCGGCGATCCAGGCAGGCTCGCCCCGATCGTAACCATCATGATCGGACGCACGGACGACTGGATGAAGGCCCTCGTCGCGCGCGACGGGCTGTCCGTCGATCCGGCCGCTCTCGATTGGGCCGGCCTCGCCGCCTTCAAGCGAACCTATGCCATCTTCCAGGAGCGAGGGTATCGCTCCCGCTTGCTGGCGGCCGCCTACCGGCATCACCTGCACTGGACCGAGCTCGTCGGCGGCGACGTCAGCATGACGATTCCCTACCCGTGGCAGGTGCGCTTCAACAACAGCGGCATCACCCCGTCGCCCCGCATGGACATTCCCGTGGATCCCAGGCTCGTCGAAGAGCTGTCCGAGCGGATCCCGGATTTCCGCCGCGCCTACGAGCCCGATGGGATGCGGATCGAGGAGTTCGACACGTACGGCGCGACGGTACGCACCCTGCGGGCCTTCATTAAGGCCTACCACGACCTCACCGCGGTCATCCGCGATATCGTCCTGCCAAACCCGGATGTCAAGGCCCTCTGAGCCAGGGCGACCACCAGACCAGCACGGAGAGCCATTGCCATGACCACACAGGTTCCGAACGCGACGGATACCAGCGCCTCGCCGCCTCCCATCCTGAGCCACTGGATCGATGGCCGGCCGGTCGAGGTCCTGCCGGAACAGACGGGACCCGTTTACAACCCGGCCACGGGCGAGGTGATCGCCCGAGTTCCGCGCGGCGGAGCCGCCGAGGTTGACGCCGCCGTCGTCGCGGCCAGGGCCGCCTTCCCGGCCTGGCGTGATATGCCGCTCATCGCCCGCAGCGGGATCTTCTTCGCGTATCGCGAGCTCGCGTACAGGCACCGCGAGCAGCTCGCGGCGCTCATCACTCGCGACCACGGCAAGACGTTCCCAGATGCCCTGGGCGAGGTCGTGCGCGGCCTCGAGACGGTCGAGTTCGCCTGCGGCCTGCCCGTCCACCTGGCCGGCCTGAACACGCCGAATGTCGCCACGAACGTCGACGCTCACACGCTCCGCCAGCCGCTCGGCGTGGCGGCCGGCATCACGCCCTTCAACTTCCCGGCGATGGTCCCGATGTGGATCTATCCGATCGCCCTCATGACCGGGAATACCTTCATCTGGAAGCCCTCCTCACACACGCCGGGCGCCACGCAACTCCAGGCGGAGCTGTGGAAGGAGGCCGGGCTTCCCGACGGCGTCTTCAACGTCGTCTACGGCGGCCGCGAGGCGGTCAAGGCCATCCTGGAGCATCCCGGCATCAACGCGGTCCAGTTCGTCGGCTCCACCGCCGTCGGGCGCTACGTCTACGAGACGGGCACGCAGCACGGCAAGCGGGTCGGCGCTTACACCGCTGCCAAGAACGCGATGCTCGTCCTGCCCGATGCCGACATGGAGCTCGTCGCCGACTCGGCCGTCGCCGCGGGCTTCGGCTCGGCCGGTGAACGCTGCATGGCCCAGACCCTCGTGATCACCGTGGCCGGCGCGGCCGAGGTCCTGCGACCGATGCTCGAGGAGCGGATGGCCAAGCTCAAGATCGGCCCCGGCATGGAGCCGGGCGTCGACATGGGCCCGATCTACTCGGCCGAGCACCGCGCCTCGATCATCGAGTGGATCGACAAGGGCGTGGCGGAGGGGGCTGAGCTCGTCGCTGACGGGCGGTCGTTCCGCCATCCCGAACATCCCGATGGCTTCTTCATGGGCGTGTCGCTGTTCGACCACGTCACGCCGGAGATGGAGATCTACCGGGAGGAGATCTTCGGCCCGGTCCTCGGCATCGTTCGGGCCGAGACCTTCGACGATGCCCTGGCCATGATCAACAACCACCAGTATGGGAACGGAACGGCCATCTTCACGACCGACGGCGGGGCCGCCCGCCGCTTCGAGCTCGAGGTCGACGTGCCGATGATCGGCATCAACGTGCCGATCCCCGTCCCCGCCGGCTACCTCTCATTCGGTGGCACGCGCGGCTCGGTCTTCGCCGACCTGCAGATGCGCGGCGAGGACTCCATCCGCTTCTTCACAAAGCAGAAGGAAGTCACGGTCCGCTGGCCTGAGCCCGGCAAGCGCGGCGCGTTGAGCCTAGTCTTTCCCGGCAACTAGGTCACTCGCGGTCCCCGGAAGCCCGATCAGGAGGAGCACGATGGATGCACTCGACCCCTTCCGCCTCGAAGGCCGTGTCGCCTTCGTCTCCGGCGGCGGCGGGGCGATCGGCTCGGCCCTCGCCGCGGCATTGGGCAGCGCGGGCGCCAGGGTCGCCGTCGGCGACATCGACCGGGCCCACGTCGAGGCAGCCGCCGAGAAGGTCCGAGCCACCGGTGCCGATAGCCTCGCCCTGGTCGCCGACGTCACCAAAGAGGCAGAGGCGGAGCGGGTCGTCGCTGCGATCATCGAGCGCTTCGGACGGCTGGACATCATCATCAACGCCGTCGGCGGCGGGGCCGGCAAGGTGCTCTTCGACGCCCAGGATTATCCCCGCGACGCCTGGGACTGGATCCTGGAGCTGAACCTGCGGAGCACGCTCGTGGGGACACAGGCGGCGGTGCGGGCGATGATCAAGGCCGGCCACGGCGGGCGGGTAATCAACATCAGCTCGGTCCGGGCCCAGCTCGGCATCAACGCCGGCTACTCGGCGTACGTAGCCGCCAAGGGCGCCGTCAGCTCACTCACCCGCCAGTGGGCCACCGAGTGGGCGAAGCACGGCATCACCGTCAATGCGATCGCCCCGACGTTCGTCGACACGCCGCAGGTGGCGATGCTCCTGGACGACCCGGCCTTCAAGGCCGGGCTCGTCGACCGAATCCCGCTGGGTCGAGTCGGGGAGACGCGTGACCTGGTCGGGCCCGTCCTGTTCTTCGCTTCGGAGGCCTCGTCGTTCGTCACCGGCCAGATCCTGACGATCGACGGCGGCCTCACCGCTACTCAGTAGTCGACACAGGGGAGCCACGTCAATGGAGCAGGTGACCAGCACCATCTTCACCGAGACGAAACTGCGCGGCTGCAATCCGAGCTACGTGGTCACCAGCGACGGCGTCGTCGTAATCGACACGCCCCAGCTGCCGACGAAGGCAGTGGCGATGCGGAAGGAAGCCGAATCCCACGGGCCGATCCGCTACGTGATCAACACCGAGCACCACGTCGACCACATCTTCGGCAACTACTACTTCAAAGGCGCCGGCACGGTCGTCCACCACCAGGGCGTCCACGACCGTTTCATGGTCGTCTACCCGGAGCTCGACCCGTTCGCCTACGCTTACGAGGCCCTGCCAACACCGGCCGGCAAAGGTACGGATCTCGACGATCCCGAGGGCGTGGCGCTGTGGCCGGATCGGGACGTCTACTACGCCGACCCGAACAAGGACGGCATCGTCTTCACCGGCGACCTGACGCTCTACGTCGGCCACCACACCTTCCATCTGCTGCACACCCCCGGCCACACGCCAGGGCAGGTCGCGGTCTACGTCCCCGAGGAGCGGACCGTGTTCACCGGGGACACCGTCTTCTGCGACTGCCAGACCTGGCTCATGACCTCCGACGTGGACCAGTGGATCGCATCGCTCGACCGGATCCGCGCTCTCGACATCGATCGCGTGATCCCCGGCCATGGGCCCATCACCACGAAGGAGTACCTGCACGCGCAGCGCGCGATGCTCCTGGACTGGAAGACGGCCGTCGCGGTCGCCGTCGCCAAAGGCTGGTCCCGCGAGGAGACCGTCGCCCGGGTGAACTTCGCCGATCGATACCCGGTCGACGTCGGCCAGGGCTACATGATGGAGTACATCCAGACGCTTAATGCTGGTTCGCTGTGGGACAAGCTCACCGCGGTCCCGCCAGGCGCGGCGCGCTGAACGGCACATCTCATGACAGAGGCCCGGCGGCGGAGGCCCGCCGTCGCCAGGCCTGCCTGCCAGCCCGCCACCCCAAAGCAACGCACCGGGGCCGGGGCATGAAAGGAAACCTGGGACCGTGACCCTCGTCTTCGACCTCGACCACTCCCATGGCCTTCCGCTGGAGGAGCTGAAAGCCCGGATCGGCGGCAAGGCCGCCAACCTCAACGTCATGGCCACCCAGCTGCGACTTCCCGTCCCCCCCGGCTTCGTAGTCACCACCGCTACCTGCAACGCGTACCTGGCGGGCGGCTGGCCCGAGGGCCTCGACCAGGAGCTGCGCGAACACATGGCTCGTACGGAGGCAGTCGCTGGGCGCCGCTTCGGCGATCGGGCCGATCCGCTGCTCGTCAGCGTCCGCTCTGGGGCCCCGGTCTCGATGCCCGGGATGATGGACACGATCCTGAACCTTGGGCTCAACGAGGCCACGGCCGCAGCGCTTGGCGCCGCGGCAGGCGACCCGACCTTCGCCGCGGACTGCTACCGGCGGTTCAAGGAGATGTACCGCGACATCGTCGGGGCGGACGCGCCGGAGGATCCGTGGCTCCAGCTCAGGGGCGCCGTGGAAGCCGTGTTCCGCTCCTGGAACGGCGACCGTGCCCGCACCTATCGAAAACGCGAGCACATTCCCGACGACCTGGGCACGGCCGTCACCGTCCAGACGATGGTCTTCGGCAACCGAGGGACGGATTCGGGCACTGGTGTCCTATTCACCCGTAGCCCCGCCACCGGTGAACCCGCGCTGTACGGCGACGTGATGTTCAACGCCCAGGGCGAGGACGTGGTCGCCGGCACCCACCAGACAGAGTCGGTCTCCGTTCTGGACTTGCGCCTCCCGGCCGTGGGCCGCGAGCTCAGGCTGTACGCCAGTCAGCTCGAGCGCCACTACGCAGACCTGTGCGACATCGAGTTCACGATCGAACAAGGCAAGCTCTGGATGCTCCAGGTGCGGGTCGGCAAGCGGAGTCCTCAGGCCGCTCTCCGGATCGCGGTCGACATGGCCGAGGATCCGATCTTCCCCCTCACGCGCGAAGGGGCCGTCAGGCGGGTCGCCGCCCAGCTCGCCCATCCGCCCCTTGCCTCCGTCCGCCGGGACGATAGGCCGGCTCCACTGACGGTGGGCCTGCCCGCGTCGCCCGGCGTGGCTCACGGCGAGGTCGTGACCTCGCCCGACGCGGCCCAGGCCACGGCCGAGGCGGGCCGGGCGGTCATCCTCGTCCGCTCGGAAACGTCGCCGGAAGACGTCCACGGCATGGCCAGCGCGGCAGGTGTCCTTACAGCCCGGGGCGGGCTGGCCAGCCACGCGGCCGTCGTGGCCCGCGGCTGGGGGATTCCCGCGGTCGTCGGTGCAGGCGCCATCGAGGTCCGCGAGGATGGCATCGTCGTCGGCGGCCGGACCTTCTCTTGCGGCGAGATCATCACCATCGACGGCGGCACGGGCGAGGTTTTCGCCGGCGAGGTCGCCGGGAGCTGCGCAATCGTGCCCGAGGCTGCGACCCTGCTGGCGTGGGCCAGGGAGCTGGGAATCCCAATCGGCGACACGGAGGATGTGCCGGCGGCGCAGCAGCCTACGCCTGAAGTTGCCGATGCACCAGCCGAGCTGACCTCTGACGACGTGCTGAGGGGCCTCCTCATAAAGGGCCTCGTGACGCCGGAGAACCTGGCCGTCGCTCTCTCCACCGGCGCCGAGCAAGTCCGCCCAATCGCGGATGGTCTCGTCGCCGAGGGCCTGGCCGAAGTCTCGGCCGGCGCCTTCCGGCTGACCGGCAACGGCAAGCTCCACGCTCTCTCGGCCTTTTCCGGGGACCGCGAGCGGACGGGAGGCGAGGAGGCCTGGGTGGCCGCCCTCGACGGCTTCCTCCTGCTCGACTGCAGGATGAAGGACACGGTGACGGCCTGGCAGCTCCGCGACGTGGGTGGGGAGCAGGTATTCAACGACCACAGCGATGCGGCCTACGACGCTTCAGTTCTCGAGCGGCTCGCCGCCATTCACGCCGATACCGTCGCCTGGCTGGCCCCGCTCAGCACAAGGCTCGGCCGGCTGGCCGCCTATCGCGTCCGTCTCGAACGGGCCGTGGCCCTCGCGCGGGGCGGCGATCAGCGGTTCGTCGCGTCGCCGCGGGTCGACAGCTACCACAGCGTCTGGTTCGAGCTGCACGAGGATCTAATCCGGCTGTCCGGGCGCCGGCGTTCCGACGAAGCTGCCGCCGGTCGGACTTGACCGGGCAACGATGACATCGAGCACCCGACCCTTTGAGGTCGACCAGGGCGGCGATGGGACCCGCCGCGCGATGAGGCGAAGACGCTATGTTCACGCGATTGAGCCGGGCCGAGACGGCGGTGACGCCGCTGCCCGGTCGCAACTGGCACTCCTATATCGGGCCGACGAACGCCCCGACCGAGCACCTCTCCATGGGCGTGTCCGTCTATGAGCCGGGTGCGCACCCGGTGGGCCACGTGCACGCGTCCGAGGAAGAGACGGTCTACTGTATCTCGGGTCGAGGCCGGCTGGTGTGCGCCGACGGAAAGGCCGAGCTGGCGCCGGGCGTCGCGGTCTTCATCCCGGCCGGCACGTTCCACTCCACAGAGGCGGACGGCCCGGAGCATCTCGAGCTCCTCTGCGTCTTCACCCCGCCGGTAGTGCCCGGCTCGTACGAGAAGGGCACGAAGGCCTGAACAGATCGCCCAGCACGCACTGGCGCTGGCATCGTCAACCTTGGAGGAGACAGAACGACGCATCCGAGTGGGGAGACTCCGTGCATGACGGCAGACGAAGCGGCCGCTCGAGCGAGGATGCTGTACCTCGCCAACGCCCATCCGTACGGCTGCGCCGAGACCACCTTCATCGTCCTCAAGGAGGCCTTCGGCCTGCCCGACCCGCAGGACTCGTCGGCCGCCATGGTCCTGAACGGCGGCGTCGCTTACAGCGGCGGCGTCTGCGGCGCCATCTCCGGCGCCTCGCTGGCCGTGGGCATGCTCGCCGAGCGCTTGATCCCGGATCATGCCCTGGCCAAGGGCAAGGCCCGGGGCGTCATAGCCCGCCTGATGGACGACTTCCGCACCGAGTACGGGGCGGTCGACTGCCGGGTGCTGCTCGGCCGCGACATCGGCACGCCCCAGCAACACCAGGACTTCCTCGACAGCGGCATCTGGCGCGAGACATGCATGAGCCAGGTCGAGTTCGTCGTGCGAAAACTGGCCCTATTGCCGGAAGAGATGGCTCTGTATGAGGCGTGATGACACTGGCGTGATGGGCACCGCCGGTCGAGACGCCGGCCGGGTCTTGCCCGGCTCGCCGAACGCGGCTGTTCCGCGGTCATGAGCGCGACAAATCCCCGGCTGCCCGCGTGGCGGCGCATCCGAACCGCCGAGCTGCTGGCCGTCGGCAGTGAGCTGACTACCGGCGAGACCCGCGATTCGAACGGCGGCGAGTTGGCCGCCTCGCTCTCCGAGGCCGGCGTGACGGTCCGGCGCATCACCGCCCTGCCGGACGAGCTCGGGCTCGTCACGACTTACTTCCGCGAAACGCTCGCCGGCGTCGATCTCGCCGTCGCGACGGGCGGCCTCGGGCCCACGCCCGACGACCTCACCCGCGAGGCGATCTCCGCCGCCCTCGGGCAGGAACCTCGCGTCGACCCGCAGCTGGAGGCCTGGCTGCGAGCGATGTTCGCCCGGCGCGGCATGCGGCTGTCGGAGGTGAACCTCAAGCAGGCCTGGCTTATTCCGGCCGCGACTTCGATCCCCAACGACAACGGCACGGCGCCTGGCTGGTGGGTGGACGGGCCCGAGGGTCAGGTCGCCGTTCTGCTGCCTGGGCCGCCCCGAGAGATGCGGCCGATGTGGCACGACTGGGTCCTGCCCCGCCTGCGCGAACGCGGCCTGGGGGATGGACGCGTCGTCCGGACGCTGCGGACTTACGGGATCGGCGAGTCCAGCGTGGTCGAGCGCCTCGGCGAGGAGCTGCTGAGGCGCGCCAACCCGGTGGTGGCAACCTACGCCCGGGCCGACTGGCTTGACATCCGGATCTCCGCGGTGGACGAACCGGCGAGCGACGGCAGCGTCCGGCTGGCCATCGACATCCTCGAGGAGGCCGCCGGCCAGATTCGCGAGACCCTGCCCGGGCACGTCTGGGCGGAGGGCGAGACGACGTGGGCGGAGGTCGTCGCCGAGGCGATGGGCCTGGCAGGCGTCCGGCTCGCGACCATCGAAGCCGGCACAAATGGCCAGCTTGGGGCGCTGCTGACGGACGTTTCCGGCCTCGCGCGGGCGGTGGCGCTGGGCGGGGAGGGGGCCGCGGCGGAGCTCGAGGCCAGGCTCGAAGATGCGGCCGCGGACATCGCCCGGGTCGCCGGAACGGAGTCGGGCCTCGCTCTCGTCGCCCGCGACGATGGCTCGCACACCGTGGTGCGCGCGGCCGTCGTGTCGCCCCATGAAGGCTGGTCGCGCCGCCTGGAGCTCACGCTATTCCAGCACGGGGCGCACGGACGCTTCCGGGCGGCCGTTGCCGGGGCCGCGTTCCTGGTCGAGACGCTCCGCGAGGCACCCGAGCCCAGCAGTCACCTGACCCGGACGGTCTGACCCGTGGATCCCGCCAGACCGACCGCCGCCGCCGCCCCCGTGGAACGGGTGTCGATCGGCGAGCCCTATCCGTATCCGGCCCGACCGGGCCGAGGTTTCGTCCGACGGTCCGCGGGGCATGACCAGGGCGGCCGACGGCGTTCGCTCCTGACGGCGGCCCGCCCGGCCTCGGCCAGCCCGCGTCACCGGCGAGTGGGGGCCGAGACTCGCTTCTCAATGCGGGTCCAAAGGGGTATGATCGATAATCGATTACGACGCGCCGAGTCGTCCCTCCCGGCCTCGATATCCGTCACGAGTACGAGGAGTCCGATGATCAGGCGGCCTGGCTCGGGTTCCGAACCGCACGGCACCGTGCGTTCGTTCTCGCCATCAGCTGCGCCCCGCTTGCACGCGCGCGAGCGGCGCGCCTGAGGGAGGGTCATGGCCACCGAGTTCCGGGCCCCGGAGATCAGCGACCTCGAAGAGGCCGCCCGGCGTATTCGCGTCGAGGTCATTCGCGCCGTGAACCAGGCCAAGGCCGGGCACCTCGGCGGGCCGCTCTCCGCGGCGGACATGCTCGCCGCGCTCTACTTCCGCGTCCTGCGGATCCGGCCCGATGAGCCCGACTGGCCGGATCGCGACCGGTTCGTTCTTTCCAAGGGTCACTCGTCGATCGGCCTGTATGCGACGCTCGCCCTCCGCGGCTACTTCCCCGTCGACGAGCTCGCGACGTTTGATTCGGCCGGGACGCGGCTGCAGGGGCATCCGGACATGACCACGTTGCCCGGGCTGGACATGTCCACCGGCTCGCTCGGAATGGGCATCTCGGCCGGCGTTGGAATCGCCCTCGGGGCCCGCCTAACGGGTCGGGGCGAAGTTCGGACGTACGTCATGCTCGGCGACGGCGAGTGCCAGGAGGGCGAGGTCTGGGAGGCGGCAATGGTCGCGGCCCGCTACGGCCTCGACACTCTCATCGCGATCGTCGACCACAACAAACTCCAGCAGTACGGCTGGGCCGGCGATGGACCCGACGGGCGACTGCCGCCGGAGGCGCCGGGCGAGCTCGTGGCCAAGTGGGCCGCGTTCGGCTGGCGAGTCCTGGAGGTCGATGGCCACAGCATGCCCGCTATCGTCGAAGTCCTCGATGGCGCGCGCGCAGGCGACGGCCGTCCGACGGTCGTGATCTCCCACACCGTCAAGGGCAAGGGCGTCTCGTTCATGGAGGGCCACTATTACTGGCACACGCGGGCGCTCACCACGGAGGAGTTCGAGACGGCCATGGCCGACCTGGGAGAGCACGTCGCGGCGCCGAATGGAGGCGCCCCATGAGTCTGCCCATTGGTCGCGCCATGCGCGAGGTGTTCGGCGAGACCGTCAGCGACCTGGCCGATGCCGACCCTCGTATCGTCATGCTCGATGGCGACGTGGGCAGCTCGACGAAGGCCGACATCTTCGAGCACCGCCACCCGGATCGCTTTCTCCAGATGGGCATCGCCGAGCAGAATATGCTTGGCGTGGCCGCCGGGCTGGCGACGATGGGCCTGATCCCGTTCGTGAGCACCTTCGTCGCGTTCGCCGTGGTCCGGCCTCTCGACCAGATCCGCGTCCTCATTGCCCAGACGGGACTCAACGTGAAGATCACCCCCGGCTACGCCGGGCTCTTCACGGGCGTGACCGGCAAGACGCACCTCATCGTGGACGACGTCTCGATCATGCGGGCGATGCCGGGCATGGTGACCGTCTGCCCCGCCGACGACGTCGAGGCCGCCCAGGCCCTGCGCTGGTGCGCGGCCTACGACGGACCGGTCTACGTCCGGCTCGTCCGCGACGCGACTCAGCGGCTCTTCGACGACTCGTATTCGTTCCAGTTCGGCCGCGCCGTGGTAGTTCGCGAGGGCCGCGACGTGACTCTGATCAGCACCGGAACGCAGACGCCGCGCGTCGTCGATGCCGCGGAGCTGCTCGCCGCGCAGGGCATAGAGGCGCACGTGCTCCACGTGCCCACGATCAAGCCGCTCGACGTGCCGGCGATCGTCGCCGCCGCGGGCAGGACCGGCTACGTTGTCACCGTGGAGGAACACACCGTCATCGGCGGTCTCGGCGGCGCCGTTGCCGAGGCTCTCTCCGAGCACCGCCCGACCGTCGTCAAGCGGTTGGGCCTGCAGGACGTCTATGGCGAGTCGGCATCCAATGAGGCACTGCTCGAGCTGTACGGCCTCTCCGCGGCTCGCGTCGCGGACGAGGTCCGGGCGCTGCTCGGCTCGAGAAAGAAGGAGGCGATCGCGCAGAGCTGAGGCGGCACCAGGGCGTGCCGCCGGCATTCGCTCAAGGCCGGCGGCCAGCAGCCTGCACCAGGAGGAGGCGACTCGGGTGCCGCGTTTGTCTGATCATCGGTGCCCTCGATACGAAGGGCCAGGCATCCGCGTTCATCGAGGACCCGAATCACAAGAGGGCTCGAGGGCGTCCCGCGGCAGCCAATCTGAAGGGGCCACCGCTGTCCTGCCTCGCTCCCATCGATGTGCTCAGCCACTCGGTGGTGACCGACCCACAGCCGGCCAGCTGCGGCAGGCAGGTCAAGGGGCTCGCCCCCGAAGCGTTTGAAGGAGAGGCAATGTCGAAGACCGTCCTTTTGATCGGAACGCTGGACACCAAGGGTCGTGAGTACGCGTACCTCCGCGACCTGATTCGCAGCCGAGGGCTCGAAACGTTCGTGCTGGATGCCGGGATCCTCGGCGAGCCCGTGTTCACGCCCGACAGCCCGGCCGTGCTCACCGCGGAGGCCGGCGGGGGCTCGCTTGCCGAGCTCCGCGAGAAGCGCGATCGAGGCCACGCCATCGAGATCATGGGCCTGGGGGCGCGCGCCCTCGCCCTCAAGTTCCTCGCCGAGGGCAAGTTCGACGGCGTCATCGCCATGGGCGGCTCGGGCGGCACGTCGATCGGGTCGACCGCCATGCAGGCGCTCCCGGTGGGCATGCCCAAGGTCATCGTGTCCACCATGGCCTCGGGCAACGTGGGTCCGTATGTCGGCGTCAAGGACATCACGATGATGCACTCCGTCGTCGACGTGTCCGGGCTGAACCGCCTGTCCCGGCGAATCTTCGCCAACGCCGCCGGAGCCATCTCCGGAATGGTCGAGCAGACGATGCCGAAGACCGAGCAGAAACCGCTGATCGGCGCGACGATGTTCGGCGTCACGACGCCATGCGTCGACCGTGTCCGGGCGCGGATGGAGGCGATCGGCTACGAGATTCTCGTCTTCCACGCGGTCGGAAGCGGCGGCCGGTCGTTCGAGGCGCTCATCTCGGACGGCGTCTTCGATGGGGTGACGGACATCACGACCACCGAATGGTGCGACGAGCTGGTCGGCGGCATCCTGTCGGCCGGACCGGAGCGCCTCGACGCCGCCGGCAAGAAGGGCATTCCCCAGGTCGTCTCGCTCGGCGCCTTGGACATGGTCAACTTCGGCCCTCGTGACACCCTTCCGGAGAAGTTCGAGAAGCGGAACATCTACATTCACAACCCCGAGGTGACGCTCATGCGCACCACCCCCGAGGAGTGCGCCAAGCTCGGCGAGATCATTGCCAAGAAGCTGAACAAGACGACCGGCCCCACGGCCCTGTTCATTCCGCTCAAGGGCGTAAGCGCCATCGACGTGGAGGGGATGCCCTTCCACGACCCCGTCGCGGACGCCGCGCTCTTCAAGGCGATCCGCGACCACCTCGACCGCTCGAAAGTCGAGCTGGTCGAGCTGGACCTGCCCATCAACGACCCCGCTTTCGCGGACGCGATGGTCGACAAACTGCTGGCCATGCTCGCCAAGGGCTAGCCGGCAGCGGGTGCCGACAAGTCTCACAGGAGGTAGGCAATGCCGTTCATCCCGCGGACCGAAGTCCTGCGCCGGCTCCGTGCGCAGGCCGCCGCTGGCGTACCCATCGTCGGCTGCGGCGCGGGCACCGGGATCTCGGCCAAGATGGCCGAGGCCGGCGGCTGCGACTTGATCATCATCTACAACTCG
>JBGQBD010000045.1:0-17388 GCA_041494645.1 Candidatus Limnocylindria bacterium | reverse complement strand
CTCGGCCGGGGCCGCCGCGACGTCCGACGAGCGTCGCATCTCACCCCTTGGGCCGACCGGCCTCGCGGCCGCCGAGGCGGCCCGGGACCACGGCTCCGGGACCGTCGCGAGCCTGGTCCGGCGCGGCCTGACACAGATCCAGGTGCGCCAGAGGCCGCGCCGGCCGCTGGCGCGGCGGCGGGCCGGCCGGCGCGGCGCGCGCCCCGAAGGCTCGGCCCTCACTCCGCCGCAGCAGGACGCCCTGTCGGCCATCGTCGCCGCCTCAGCACGTCGCGATCCCACGCCGATGCTCCTCGAAGGCGTGACCGGATCGGGCAAGACCGCTGTCTACGCCGAGGCCATCGCCGAGGTCATATCGACCGGCCGGCCCGCCCTCGTCCTGGTGCCGGAGATCGCCCTGGCCATGCCGCTCGTCGATCGGCTGCGGGCGGAACTCGACGCGGAGCTGGCCATCCTGCACTCGGGCCTGGGCGCAGGCGAGCGAGCCGACGAGTGGCGTCGCGTCAAGGCCGGCGAGGTCGATGTCGTCGTGGGGACGCGCATCGCCCTGACCGCGCCACTCGCCGACGTGGGGCTCATCGTCGTCGACGAGGAGCACGACGCCGCGTACAAGAGCGATCGCACGCCGCGCCTGCAGGCTCGTGACGCCGCGATCGCCCTGGCCCGCCTCGCCGGTGCGGCGATCGTCCTCGGGAGCGCGACACCGTCCGTGGAGAGCGTCGGCCGTGTCCGCCAGGGGCGCTACCGTCATGCCGTGCTGCCCGACCGCCCCAGTGGCGCGCCGCCCCGTGTCGAGGTGGTGGATCTGCGAGCGGAGCTGGCCGCCGGCAACCGGGGCCTCCTTTCGAATGCGCTCCGGACGGCCCTCGAGTCTCTGCCCGAAGGCGAGCGTGCCATCCTTGTCATCAATCGCCGGGGCACGGCCTCGGTGGTGGTGTGCCGCGATTGCGGCCACGTCCAGCGCTGCCCGGAGTGCGAACGCAGCCTCGTCTACCACCAGGCTGGAGTTACGCTGCGTTGCCACCACTGCGGGACGGCGACCCCGCTCGCGACGCGGTGTCCGGCCTGCCGCTCGCCGCGCATCCGCTATCTGGGCGGCGGGACCCAGCGCGTGGAGGAGGCGGTCCGGGCCGCTTTTCCGCACCTCCGAGTCGGCCGCCTGGACCGAGACGTGGCGGAGCACAAGGGCGCGGTAGAGCGAGTCCTGGACGCCTTCGCCGAAGGCCGACTGGACGTGCTGGTCGGCACGAGCCTGGTGGCCAAGGGGCTGGACATTCCTGAGGTCACGCTCGTGGGAATCGTCTCCGCCGACGTCGCCCTCAACCTCCCCGACGAGCGCGCGGCCGAGCGGACCTACCAGCTGCTCACGCAGGCTGTCGGGCGGGCCGGGCGCGGCGAGCGGCCCGGTCTGGCGATCATCCAGACTTACCAGCCGGAGCATCCAGCCATCAAGGCGGTGGCTTCGGGCGACGCGTCGGCTTTCTACGATGCCGAGTTGGAGGTACGGCGCCGCTTCGGTTCGCCGCCCTTCGGCCGGCTGGTCAAGCTCACGGTGGGTTTGCCGGACGCGGTCGCCGCCGAGCAGGAAGCCGCTGCCATGGCCGAGCGACTGATTGCCGCCTGCTCGCTCCCGGCCCATGTTGCCGCCGGATTCCGCGTCTCCGTGCTCGGGCCGGCGCCGGCCTACATCGCGCGTCGCGCGGGCCGCTGGCGCTGGAATGTGGTGCTTCGGGGCGACCGCCCGGTGGAGTTGCTAGGCCCGCCGCCGGGCGCGCCGTGGTCGGTGGATGTCGACCCCGACTCGCTCCTGTAAGTCCCGGAGCGACCTGCCCGGAGTCGGCGGATGTCCTCATGGGCAGCCTCGGTATACTCTCGGGCCATGAGTGTCCGACCCATCGTCCTTCTCGGTGACCCGCGGCTTCGCCTGGTGGGCGAGCCCGTCGACAGCTTCGGCAAGTACCTCCACGGGTTGCTCGACGACCTGGCCGAGACGATGCGCAAGGCTCCCGGCGTAGGCCTGGCTGCGCCGCAGCTCGGCGAGGCGGTCCGGGCCTGCACCGTCGAGGTCGAGGGCCACCTGCACGAGCTGGTCAACCCGCGCATCGTCCGGACCGACGGGGACGACCGCGATCTGGAAGGCTGCCTCTCGATCCCGGGCTACGTGGCCTACATCACCCGACGTGAGAAGGTGTGGATCGTGGCCCAGAACCGCTTCGGCCGGAAGATCAAGCTGGCCGGGACGGGCCTGCTGTCCCGAGCGATGCAGCACGAGATCGACCACCTGGACGGGAAGCTCTACATCGACTACCTGGACTCGATGGACGAGCTGATCTCGGTCGTTCCGGGCGAGGAAGAAGAAGGATCGCCGGCAACCGCTCTCGTCGCCGTCGGGTGAGCGACCGGGGGGCAGCCGATGGTTCGACTGGCGGCTCTGTGTCCGTGCCCGGAAGCGCGCCGGCCATGCGCGCGGTCTTCTTCGGAAGCGGTTCGTTCGCGGTCCCCGTCCTGGACGCACTCGTGGCGATGCCGGGTCTTCGAGTCCAGGCCGTCGTCTCCGCGCCCGACCGACCGGTTGGGCGCAAGGCGATCCTGACGCCGACCCCGGTGGCCGCCCGAGCAGGGGAGCTCCGTCTGCCGCTGTTGCAGCCGGCGCGAGTTCGCGGGGCCGAGTCCGTGGCCGCGCTGCGGGCGTTGGCGCCGGATCTGGCCATCCTGGCCGACTACGGGCAGGTGATACCCCGCGTGCTGCTCGACCTGCCGCCCCGCGGCTTCCTGAACCTGCACCCCTCCGCGCTGCCGCGCCACCGGGGAGCGGCCCCGATCCCCGCCACCATCCTGGCGGGCGACACGACTGCCGCCGTGACGCTGCTGGTCGTGAGCGAGGAGATGGACGCCGGGCCGATAGTCGCGGTGCAGCCACTGGAGGTGCGGCCCGACGACACCGCTCCGGTTCTGGAGGAGCGCGCGTCGGCGACAGCGGCCCGGCTGTTGACCGATGCTCTGCCCGAGTGGCTCGGGGGCCGATTGCCGGCCAGACCGCAGCCTGCCGAGGGGGTGACCCTGACTAGGCCGTTGCGCCGTGAGGACGGCCTCCTCGATCCAGGGAGGCCTGCCTTGGCCCTGGAGCGGCAGGTGCGGGCCTACCAGCCCTGGCCGGGCAGCTTCGTGGCGACGTCCGCGGGCCGGCTGATCGTGTGGCGGGCGAGCGTCTGCCCGGGCGAGGCCGGAGACGAGTCGGGGAGGATTGTGGCTCACGGCAATGGTCTAGCGCTCTTGACGCGGGGCGGCCGCCTGCGCCTGGACGAGGTCCAGCTGGCGGGGAAGCGTCGCGTGACCGGGGCCGAGTTTCGTCGGGGATACCCGGGCCTCGTCGGCAGGCAGGCAGGGTCCGCCGTGCGATAATCCCGACCCTGTGAGCCCTCTCGACGCGACCGCTGCTTCGTCACCCGGCGCCAGCCCAGACCTGCCGGCGCCGGGCAGGGCTCAATCCCACCCGCCGCAGTCCGGATCGCGTCCCGGGCGCGATCCGCGCCCCGGGCTGAGCGGCCTGGCCGAGGGCGCCCTCGAGGCCTGGCTGGCTGCGGAGGGCGAGCCCGCCTACCGCGCCCGTCAGATTCGCGACGCCGTGTGGCGGACCAACGCGGGAACCGCGGAGGAGCTCAGCACTCTCCCGGCCACGCTCCGGGCTCGCATCGAGGAGGCCTTCCGAGTCGACACGATCGCTGCGGACGACGTCACGGTCGCCGACCGAGGTCTGACCGAGAAGACGCTCCACCTGCTCTCGGACGGGGCCCTGATCGAGTCGGTCCTGATGCACTACCCGGCGCGGGGGTTCGGGCCGGCGGGCCGGCCGGTTCATCGCGAGCGCCACACGCTCTGCATCTCCAGCCAGGCGGGCTGCGCCGTCGGCTGCCCCTTCTGCGCCACCGGCGAACTCGGGTTCGGGCGCGACCTCGAGACCGCGGAGATCCTCGATCAGGTCCGCCGCGCCGCTCGATGGCTGGCCGCCGGCGGGAGGGGCCGGCGCCTCACGAACGTCGTCTTCATGGGCATGGGCGAGCCGCTGCTCAACCTGGACCGCGTCCTGGAAGCGGTAGCCGCCCTGGCCGACCCGGGCCGCTTCGGCCTGGGCGCGCGACACGTGGTCGTCTCGACATCCGGCGTGGTGCCCGGCATCCGCCGGCTCACCCAGCTCGGCCCGCAGTTCACGCTGGCCATCAGCCTTCACGCCGCTCGCGATCCACTGCGCGACGTCCTCGTCCCGCTGAATCGCCGCTGGCCCGTGGCCGAAGTCGTAGCGGCGGCTCGAGATCACGCCCGCACAACGGGCCGGCGCGTGAGCTACGAGTACGTGATGATTTCGGGTGTGAACGACACCGACACCGACGCCGACGCCCTGGCCGGCGTGCTTCGAGGCGACCTGGCGCACGTCAACCTGATCCCGATGAACCCGGTCGCCCACACGCCCTGGCAAGCCAGCACCCCGGAACGCGTGACGCGTTTCGCCGCCCGTGTGCGGCGTGGCGGCGTAGGCGTGACCGTGCGCGCCAACCGGGGGCAGGACGCCGGCGCCGCCTGCGGCCAGCTGGCCGCCGATAGGGCCGGGGAGCCGTCCGGCCCGGCCGTGGCCCACCGCCGCGAAGTCATCCTCCGCCAGAGCGAGGCCGCGCTTCGGGGCGCTCGCAACACGGAGCTGCCGGCGGAGCTCCAGGCGGTCGTCGAGAGCCCGGGCGCCCGCCGCGGAGCCGCGCTATGACGGCCACTCGGAGGACGCTCGTCAGCGCCAGCATCCTCGATGCCGATCTGTCCAGCCTGGCCAGCGAATGCCGGAGGGCGCTCCGGGCGGGCTCCGATCGGATCCACCTCGACATCATGGACGGCCACTTCGTCCCCAACATCACTTTCGGGCCGGGGCTGATCAAGCGCCTCCGACGCGTCGGGAAACGGCCATTCGACGCCCACCTGATGATCTCGGAGCCGGGCCGGTATATGGACCAGTTCATCGATGCCGGCTGCGATTCGATTTCGTTCCACGTCGAGGTCGAAGAGCCGATCGAGCCGACTCTGCTGAAGATTCGCAAGGCCGGCCGGCAGGCAGGGCTGGCCATCAAGCCGGGCACTCCGCTGTCGGCCCTGGAGCCCTACAGGGAGCTGCTGGACATCGTCATGGTCATGACCGTCGAACCGGGCTTCGGTGGGCAGACCTTCATGAAGGATGCGGCCCGCAAGATCCTGCCGGCTCACGGTTTCCTGGCGGATCGCGCAACCGGGCAGGTGCACGTGGACGGTGGCGTCAACCGCCAGTCCGCGGAGCTGTGCGGTGCGCTCGGGGTCGAGGTCATGGTCGTCGGCTCGACGCTTTGGAAGAAGGGCCGTGACATCGCCCGCGAGATCAGGCTCCTCAAGGCGCTCGCCGATGAGGGCTACGAGAGCGGCGCCGGCAAGGCGGTCGTCCCCCACGACGAATGGGTCACCTTCGCCAGGCTGCCCAGGGTCATCGGAAGGCGGCTGCTTCGGACGATGGAAGCGGCCGGAATTCCGGTCATAGGACTGCGCGGGCAGCGGGCCGGAGATCCGAACCTGCCTCGCGACTACGAGCTGCTCATCCCGGCTGACTCCGAGGGGGCCGCGATCGAACGGTTTGGTGAGGCCCGCCAACGAGCCGCCGCGGAGGCAGGGGCCATGCGGCCGTCGCCGCCCCGACAGCAGGGACGAACGGATCGGGGAGCGAGCGCGTGACCGAAGAAGGGGCAGCGACCGGCGCCGTCCCGGTGGCCGTGACGGTTGGGGAAGCAGCCACCGAGCCGGCCGTGGCCGGCGGGCCACACGCCCATCTGGGGCGCAGAAACGACCGGCTGCTCCTAGCCGCGGTCGCGTCCTACGCGGTCCTGCTCTCGATCTTGATGATCGCTCGCGGCATCTCGGTCACGCCGGACGTTGTAGTCGTGGGGTTCGGCCTGGCGGCGCTGTTGCTCGGCCGTGGCAGGCTGTTCCTGCGCGACTGGATTCCGTTCCTCGCCCTCTTCTTCGCCTACGAGCTTATGCGCGGCTACGCCGACAAGTTCGGACTGCCGATCCACGTCGCGGATGTCGTCTGGATGGAGAGGATCGTCGCGTTGGGCGGGCTACCCACTGTGTGGCTGCAAGGCCTCTTCCACCAGGGCCCCGCGAGCGCCTCCGACGGCCTGGCCACGCTCTCGCTGGTCTTCTACTTCCTGCATTTCCCGCTGCCGCTGGCCGTCGGGTTCCTGCTGTGGATCCACCGGCGGCGGACCTACTACGACTTCGTCGGCGCCCTGATCGTGCTGTCCATGGCGGCCTTCGTAACGTACCTGCTGCTGCCGGTGGCCCCTCCGTGGTGGGCGGACAAGTACGGCTACGTGACCGGCGTGCTGCACTTGCGAGACACGGGCTTCGAGGGGCTCGCCCATGTGTTCGGCTTCGGCAACTACTTCTACTCGTACACCAACGTCTACAGCATCAGCTCAAACGACGTCGCCGCATTCCCGTCCCTCCACGCCGCCTACCCGTTCCTGGCCTTCCTCTTCGCGCGTCGGGTATTCCCGCGGGCTGCCTGGCTGATGCTCGCCTACACGTGTTGCGTCTGGTTCGCCATCGTCTATCTCGGCGAGCATTGGGTGGTGGACATCATCGGCGGAGTCGCCTACGCGTACGCGGCGTACTTCGCCATCCTCCGCGGTCCGCGGTGGGCGCGGCAGTTCATGGAACGGGTCGCCGATGAGGAGATCGAGGCCGGCGTCGAGGCCGAGGACCAAGGTGACGCGGGGGCCCTGAGGCGGCTGGGTCGGAGGGTGCGCTGGGCGCTGGTGGGCCAAGGTTTGGCGATTGCGGTCGCCGGTGGCCTGCTGGCCTTCGGAATGGACGCATTCGGCTGGCTGGGCGGTACCCACAGCGCCGTGTACCTGGTGCCCTGGCTGGGCATCCTGGGTGGCCTGTGGCGAGGCGCAGCCGGCCTCTTCAGCCGCTGAGCGAGGAGCGAGGATGCGAGCCCTGCTGCAGCGGGTCTCCAGAGCGGAAGTGCGCGTCGATGGGCAGCGCCTCGGGGCGATCGAACGCGGGCTGCTGATCCTCCTGGGAGTCGCCCCGTCCGACGACGAGTGGGTGGCCTCCGGGATGGCCGCCAAGGTCGTCGGGCTGCGCATCTTCGCCGACGCCGAGGGGCTGACGAACCTTTCGCTCGTCGACGTCGGCGGCGCGGCGCTGGTGGTCAGCCAATTCACGCTGTACGCCGATGTGAGGCGCGGCCGGCGCCCTTCGTTCATCGGCGCGGCGGGGCCTGTGGCAGGCGAGCGGCTGTACGAGGTCTTCTGCGAGATCCTGGCATCCACGGGCGTCCCGGTGGCGCAGGGCAGCTTCGGAGCCCACATGGACGTCGAGCTGGTCAACGACGGCCCCTTCACCGTCTGGCTCGACAGCTCGGAACTCGGGATCGACCCCCGCGCCGCGGAGTAGGCTCTCCGACGCGGAGCCCATGGCGCCGCTCGCCCGACGATGCCGGCGCCAGGAATCACGATCGGCGCCGAGAGGTGCTCGACGCCGAGGAGAATCGCGGGCGAACCGGCGAGGTTCTGCTAGCGGGTCGCCCGGGACATCGTGCGCTGGCAGCGGGTGCAGACGAGCGCCTTGACCGCCTTCCCGTTCTGCTGGATGGTCGTCTGCTGGAGGTTCGGGTGGTAGCGACGGTGGGCGCGGACCCGGTTCATTCCGGACGACTGCGGGTTGAAGCCGTCCATGGAGACCTTCCCGCAGACGGCGCAGGAGCGAGCCATAAGGTCCTCTCGAATACTTGCTCGGAAGGCGCGATCCCGACCGGGACCGACCGGGGCGGTATGATAGCACACCGTCTACGCCGCTCTGGCTGGAGGTTGCGCTAACACATGCCCGAGCGTCCGGTGGCCGGCGCATCGATCGTCACACGCCGTGCCATCGTCGACATCGTGCGGATCGCCGTTCAGGGTAGCTACGGCGTGACGGGCTTCAGCGACCCCTCTTTCGGGCGGCGATTGCTGCGCTGGATCGGCCTGGATCGGCCCGGCATTCGGCTGACCACCGATGGCGGGCTGAACCTGGACGTGTTCATCACGGTGGCGTTCGGCGTGCCGGTCGCCGAGGTCGCTCGCCAGGTGGATTCGGCGGTTCGTTACTCACTGCGCCACTACGTGGGCGCCGAGGTGGCGTCGCTTTCGATACACGTCGATGGGCTGCGCTACCAGCCGACGGCCATCGAACGCGCCCAAGCCATCGAACGCTCGGAAGCGATCGATCTCCCGGGTTCTACAACCGATCAACCACGTTTGGCGAGGAGCCGCCGCGAACGGGCGAAGACTGCGGCCGAGCGGGGAACGGCGGCGAGGAAACGCAGGGCGAAATGACCACCCGAGCGAATCGATGACGCGCCGATCGGGCGATGGCGCCGGCCTGCGGGCGGCCTTCCGGGTTGCCGTCGACAACCTCGAGAAGCACGTCGACGAGGTGAACGCTCTCAACGTCTTCCCCGTGCCGGACGGCGACACCGGCAGCAACATGCTCGCGACGGTGAAGGCTGCACTTGTGCAGGCCGAAGGCCTGTCGAATCCGTCCGCCGATCTGGTCGCCCAGGCCATCAGCTACGGGGCCTTGATGGGGGCGCGGGGCAACTCGGGCGTGATCGCGTCGCAGATCTTTCGTGGCATGGCCGAGGGGCTGGGCGGCAAGCATCACTTCAACGGACCGGACCTGGCCTACGCCTTAACTCAGGGAACCGCCACCGCGTACAAGGCCGTCGGCAAGCCAGTCGAGGGCACGATCCTGACGGTCATCCGCGAGGCTTCGGCCGCGGCCGTGGTCGCGGCCGAAGCGGGCGGCGATCTCGAGGACGTGCTGACGGCGGCCGTCGAGGCCGCGCGCGAGGCGGTCGCGAAGACTCCCTCGCTGCTGCCGATTCTGCGCGACGCCGGGGTCGTCGACGCCGGTGGGGAGGGGCTGTTCAGGTTGATGCAGGGGACGCTGCAGTACCTGGTTTCCCGCGCTCCGGCGGAACGCCGCAGGGCCGCGCCGGCCCCGCCTCGGACGGCCGCCCTCGTCGGCCATGTCGACGAGGGCTTCGGCTACGAGACGATGTTCCTGCTGCAGTCAAGCCGCGCGCCGCTCGACACGGATCACCTCCGGGCCGCGCTCGAGGCGATGGGCGAATCCGTGCTGGTGGCGGGCGATTCTCGGGCAGTGAAGGTCCACGTCCACAACGAGCGGCCGGACAAGGTCATCGCCCTGGGCCTGTCGCTGGGCACGCTGACGCGGATCACGGTCGAGAACCTGGATACGCAATCGCACGAAATCCGTGAGAAGCGAGCGGCGGAAGTCGTCGGCGCACACCCGGAGGGTCACGCTCGCGGGTCGCGTCAGGAGGCCCGGCCGCACGTCGATCTCGACACGTTCGGTGCCGAGCTGGACGTTGCCGCCGATTCCAACGTCCCGATCGGTTCATCCGGCTCGAACGGGTCGGGCGGAGGCACTGCCGGACGGGCGGTTTCGGCGCTGGCCGTGGTCGCCGTGGCAGCCGGCGAGGGCTTGGCCCGCATCTTCGACTCGTACGGGGTCGCGGCAATCGTCCACGGCGGTCAGACGAACAACCCCTCGACGGGCGAGCTCCTGGACGCCGTCGAGAAGATCGACGCCGAAGAAGTGCTTCTCCTCCCCAACAACCCAAACGTGGTCCTGGCCGCGCGCCAGGCCACCGAGATGACCACCCGGCGCGTTCGAGTCGTTCCCACTCGAAATGCGGCCGAGGGGTTCGCGGCCTTGCTGGCACTGGACCCGGCCCGCGACGCCACGGCCAACGCGGAGGTCATGACGCTGGCCGGACGGGCGGTTCAGACGCTTCAGGTGACCGAGGCCGTCCGTGACGCGATCATCGGCGGGCGCAAGGTCCGCAAGGGTCAGACGATCGTCCTCGATCCCGATGACGGACTGCTCGCCGCCGGGACCGACCGGATGAAGGCGATCCTCGCAGCTCTCAGGGCCCTCGAACCCGGTTTCGAACTGGTGACCCTCTACTACGGCGCCGGCGCCGACCTGGCCGAGGCGGAGGCCCTGGCCCGTCGAGTGGGGGAGTGGCGACCCGGCGTGGAGGTGGAGGTCCTCCACGGCGGTCAGCCTCACTACCGGTATCTGATCGCGGCCGAGTAGCGGCATGGCTGGGCGGGGGTTCGGGCGGCCCGGCGGGGGTCCCGGCAGGACGAGAGGCCCGGTCGGCCCCGATACGCCGATCGGGATGAGCGGCTTCGCAGGCGCCGCGGTCCTGCGACGGGTCGGGCCGCGGCTGGGGATTCGAACCGTACGCGACCTGCTGTTCCACCTGCCGCGCCGGTATGACGATCTCCGTGAGCTGAGCAGCGCTCGCGAGCTGACCTGGATCGCGGATGGGGCAGCGGCCAGCGCCCGGCTTCAGGTCCGGGGCGTGCGGGTCGAGAAGACTATTCGGCGTCGCGTCGAACGCACCACGGCCTATCTGGGCGACGAAACCGGCGAGGTGGAGGCGACCTGGTTCGGGCGGCGCTTCATCGAGAGGCGCTTGCGCGACGGTCAGTGGATCGTCGTGAGCGGCAAGGTGAGGCGCCGCGGCTTCACCATGACCTTCGACAACCCCGAGTTCCAGCCCGACGACGGATCGGCCCTGCTGCACGCGGGCCGGATCGTGCCGGTGTACCGCCTGACGGCCGGGTTGACGGCGGCCACGCTGCGGCGAGCCATACGCCAGGCGCTCGACACCGTCGGCGCTGCGTACGATGAGTACCTGCCGTCCGAGGCCGCGGCGGCGGCGAGTGGCGACTCCGCGTCCGCAGCCGGAGCGGGCGCAGCCGGGCCGGGACCGATGCCCATCGCCGCCGCGCTGGAGAACGCCCACTACCCGGACAGCTTCGATCTGCGGGACGCCGCGCTCCGGAGGCTGGGGTTCGATGAGCTGCTGGCCCTTCAGGTCGGCATGGTGGCCCGAGATCGGCAGCGTCGCCGGGCGATCGGCGAACCGGTCGACGTTGCGGCGTCGAGGGTCCGTCATGCGATCGCGGAGGTGGAGGCGGCTCTGACCGAGCAGGTCAGGGCTCGCACGGGGACTGAGGAACCGGCCCTGCTCACGCCCGACCAGGCCGCCGCGGTGACGGCCATCGCCGCCGACCTGGGCCGGACGCGGCCGATGATGCGGCTCCTCCAGGGCGACGTTGGCTCAGGCAAGACGGCCGTCGCCGCCCTTGCGCTCGTCTTCGTCGCGGACGCGGGTCGCCAGGGCGCGCTCCTCGCGCCGACGGACCTGCTGGCACGTCAGCACGCCGTCGCCATCAGCAGGCTCGTGGAGCCGCTGGGCCACGGGGTCACGCTTCTGGCGGGCTCCCTGCCGGCCGCCGAGCGCCGAGCTGCGCTCGAGCAGCTGGCCGCACCCTCGGTCGGAGACGGCCTCCTGGCGCTGACGAGCGGCCGGATCGTCGTGGGGACGCACGCCCTCTTCCAGGAAGCGGTCAGCTTCGCGGACCTGAGCCTGGCCGTCGTCGACGAGCAGCATCGTTTCGGCGTGGCTCAGCGTGAGGAGCTGGGCGCGAAGGGCCGCTCGCCGCACGTGCTCCTGATGACGGCGACGCCGATCCCTCGAACGCTGGGCCAGATATTGCTGGCCGACCTGGACGTCTCGGATCTCCGATCACTGCCAGCCGGCCGGCAGCGTGTCAGGACGGGCATTCGCCGAACCGACGACCTGGCAGGCGCCGCGGACGATCCGAGCAGAGGCGCCTACCCGCTCATCGTTCGCGAGGTCCGGGCCGGCCATCGCGCCTTCGTGGTCGTGCCCCTGATCGAGGAGGACGAGGAGACGTCAGCCCGTTCCGCCGATCAGGTGGCGGCCGACCTGCCGCGCCAGCTCGCAGAGGCCGCCGCGCGGGCCGGGTTGCCGGCCGAGCCGGCCGCGCGCGTCGGCGTCGTCCACGGCCAGATGAAGGCGGCCGTGCGCGACACCACCATGGACCGGTTCCGACGGGGCGAGCTGGACGTGCTGGTCGGTACGACCGTCCTGGAGGTCGGCGTGGATGTGCCCGAGGCCACGGTCATGCTGATCCTGGACGCCGATCGTTTCGGCCTGGCCCAACTCCACCAGCTCCGTGGCCGGGTCGGACGGGGAGAGGCGCAGGCCTACTGCATCCTCGTCTCCGACTCGGACGATGCCACGGCCGGGGCAAGGCTGGATGCGCTCGTCACCCACACGGACGGTTTCGAGCTGGCGGAGCTCGACCTGGAGCTGCGCCGCGAGGGCGAGCTGCTCGGACTGCACCAAAGCGGCCTGCCGACGTTGCGCATCGCGTCGTTGCGCAACAAAGAGGATCGGGATGTGGCGGCCCGGGCGAGGGCCGTGGCGGAGCGTCTCGTGGACGCGGACGGCGGCCTGCGACCCGGGAACGAGCGTCTGGCCGTGGAGCTGCAGCGCGGCTGGCTGGTGCGAGTGGGCGCGGGTGAGGTGCTGGCGGACGCGGCCGACGCGGAGAGCGATGGCGACGGGGCCGCTGCCGCCCGTCAGGCGAAAACCCAATGAGCGACGCGGGAAGGGTCATCGCGGGCTCCGCCAGGGGGACGCGCCTGCTGTCCCCGGGGGCGGGCACGCGCCCGCTCGGAGACCGGGTCAAGGAGACTCTCTTCGCCATCCTCGAGCCCGACCTCGCCGGCGCGAGAGTCCTGGACCTCTTTGCCGGATCCGGGGCGGGTGGCATCGAGGCCGTGTCACGAGGCGCCGCAGCCGCCGTTCTCGTCGAGCGCGATCCAGGTGCCTGCCGCGTCATCATGGAGAACCTGCGCCGCGCCCACGTATCCGAGCGGGCCGCGGTGGTGCGCGCCGACGCCATCGAGTATCTGCGGGAGCAGGCGAGGTCGGATGGCCCGTTCGACTTCGTCCTTGTCGATCCTCCGTATGCCGAACCAGAGCTCCTGGAGTCCGCTCTTGCGATCATCGCGGCCGCGGCCGCCGCGCTCCTTGGTCCGCGGTCGTGGGTCGTGGCCAAGCACTTCTGGCGCACTCCTCCACCTCAGAGGTTCGGGCTGCTAGCATCAGTGAGGAGCCGGCGTTTCGGGCAGACCGCTCTGGCGTTCTATCGCCAGGTGGACCAGTCGCTTGCCGATCCGCCATTCCGGCCTGAGGAGGCAGCCAGGTGAAGATCGCCGTCTACCCGGGCTCGTTCGACCCGATCACCTACGGGCACCTTGACGTGGTCTCGCGAGCGGCGGGTGTTTTCGATCGGGTGATGTTCGCGGTCCTGGTGAACCCGCAGAAGTCGACCCCCATCTTCCCGACCGATGTCCGCCTCGCCGTCATCCGCGAGGCGGTCTCCGAGTGCTGTCCGCCGGACGTGAGCTCTCGCATCGACGTGGAGTCGTTCGACGGCCTCACGGTCGACTTCTGCCGCCGCCGTCAGGCCACGTTTGTGGTCCGCGGACTGCGGGCCATCTCCGATTTCGAGTCGGAGCTGCAGATGGCCCATACGAATCGCAAGCTCGCGCCGGAGGTCGACACAGTCTTCTTCATGACCTCACTGGAGCACAGCTACCTGAGTTCGAGCCTGGTCAAGGAGATTGCGGCCTATGGCGGAGACGTGACTCAGATGGTGCCCCCGGCTGTTTCTCGACGTCTGGCGGGTGGGGGCCGGAGTCTATAATCGCCCCAACCGGCAGCCCTGGCGACCTGCCCAAGGAGGGCCCGTCCGATAGACATCATCGTCTTGATCGAGCGACTCGAGGCGCTCGTCGCGAACGGCAGGAGGATCCCCTTCAGGAACAGCGTGGTCATCGATCAGGCTGAGGCACTAGAGTGGATCGACCAGCTGAGGGTGACCATTCCCGAGGAGATCAAGTCCGCTCGACGCGTCACCAATGAAGTCGAACGGCTGCTTGAGCAGGCGCGCGAAGAGGCGGAGCAGATCCTGGCCCGGGCCCAGGAGCAGGCCACGTACCTGATCGAAGAGCGAGAGCTGACCCGGCAGGCTGAGGAACTGAGTCACGAGATCGTCCGGCAGGCCCAGGTGGAGGCCGTCGAGATCCGGCTCGGCGCAGACGACTACGCGTCCGAGGTCCTGGTTGGGCTCGAGACCGAGGTGATGCGGACTCTCAAGACCATCCAGCGCGGTCTGGAGTTGCTGGAAGAGCGGCGCCCCGTCGCCACGGCAGCGGCCGGCGACGACGGCAAGGGAGACCTCGACGAATACGACGAAGCGGACGCGGAGCAACCAGTCAGCAGCTGAGGCGCTCACGTTCAACGTCTCGGGGCTTCTGACGGAGCCTGCCGGCTCGATCCGCGACCTTGGGATCTGGGGGCCACCGCTCGACCTGGGCCCCGATCTTCGGCAGACGCGGGGAGTCGAGGGCGCGATTCGCCTGACGCGGACCAACCGCGGCTTGCTCGTCCACGGCCGGATGGCCACGGCGATCGCGCAGACGTGCAGCCGCTGCCTTCGTGAGCTCGAGTGGCCCGTCGAGATCGAGATCGAGGAGGAGGCGCTGCCGAGCATCGATATCGTGAGCGGCCTTCCGGTCGACGTGGAATCCGAGCCCGACGCCTTCCGGTTGACCGACCACCACGACCTCGAGCTGGAGGGGGAAGTTCGCGAAGCTATCCAGCTGGCCGAGCCGATCGCACCCCTGTGCCGCGAGGACTGCCCCGGCCTGTGCATCGAATGCGGCCAGGAGCTCGCCGGCGGGTCGCACGATCACGTCACCGCCGAGATCGATCCTCGTCTGGAGGTTCTGCGCCGTTTCGCGGCCGATCCGGACCGAGACTAAGCCCCGACATCAGTCCCGTTGCGGCGGCCGCGGCAACGCATCGCCGCGGCCGCGATGACAGCGGCGCTCGGAACCGCTACACTCCCGCCTCGGTCCGATGCGCGGGGTATGATTCGTCGCACCCCGTCACGGATCGGATGCCGCGCCCCGGCGCTCTCCCGGCCCAGCCGTCTGGCCACGCGCCGGAGCGAAAGGAGTAACCACACCAATGGGTGTCCCCAAGAGGAAAGTCTCGCACGCCCGACAGGGCGATCGCCGCGCTCACCTGGCGATTTCGGTGCCCCACCTGGAGCCGTGCCCGCGTTGTCACCAGCCCAAGCTGGTGCACCACGCCTGCAAGGAATGCGGCTACTACGCCGGCCGGCCCACGCTCGAGATCAAGCAGGAAAAGCCTCAGCAGACGGCCTGAGCCGGTGGACTTGACCACGGTTCGCACGGTCGATGGTGGAGCCGTCCGGGTCGCCGTCGACGCCATGGGCGGCGATCATGCGCCGCTCGAGATCGTCAGCGGAACGCTGTCGTGGGCTCGCTCGCACCCGAGGGACACGATTCTCCTGGTTGGCATTCCCGAGCGAATCGAACAGGTCGCGGGCGGCCCGATCCCGGCCAACGTCCAGATCGTTCCGGCCAGCCAGGTCGTGGAGATGGACGAGTCTCCGGCCCAGGCGCTCAAGACGAAGAAAGACTCCTCGATCATGGTCGCCATGGACCTGCTCAAGCAGGGTCGAGCCGAGGCGCTGGTTACGGCCGGCCATTCGGGCGCGGGAATGGCGGCCGCCGTTCTGCGGTTGGGGCGTCTGCCCGGCGTCGACAGGCCGGCTCTGGCGGTGCAGATGGTGACCGAGACCGGACCGTTCGTCCTGCTCGACATTGGCTCCAACATGGACTCGACGGGCCAGAACCTGTACCAGTTCGCCCACATGGGCTCGCTCTACGCCGAGCGAGTCCTGGGCGTCCCGAAGCCACGAGTCGCTCTGCTCTCCATCGGCGAGGAGAAAGGGAAGGGCGATCTCGCCATCCAGCAGGCGACGCAGCTGCTCGATGCCGATGGGAGCCTCAACTTCATCGGCAACGTCGAGGGTCGGGATCTCGTCAAGCACATGGCGGACGTGGCCGTCTGCGACGCCGTGGTCGGCAACGTCACAATGAAGTTCTTCGAGGGCCTGGCCGGATTCATCTTCAACCTGTGGCGCCAGGAATTCCAGCGCGGCATCCGGGGCAAGATCGGATACTTGTTCATGCGACCCGCCGTGGGTCGTATCCGCCGGCTGTTCGACTACGAGAAGCTGGGCGCCTCGCCACTGCTGGGAGTCAAAGGGATGGTCCTGATCACCCACGGCTCGGCCAGGCGGCGGATGGTGGAGTTCGCCGTGGAGGCCGGAGCCACCGCGGCACGGGCGCACATACCCGACCGGATCGCCGATGCCCTGGGCCCGGGGGCAGAGCGGAAACGGACTTAGACGGAGGCGCGCGATGGACGATCGAGAATCCCGTGATACGACCCGCGCGAGGCCGGTGGACCCGCTGACGGTGAGTCACTCGGTGATCGTTCAGATGGTCAGGGTCGCAGCCCTGGAAGTGCCCGGCGTCCTGAAGGTGAGTCGCGGCGGACCCCTTGCATGGCTGGCCGGCTCGCCCGTGCGGGCCCGCCTCGTCGGCGGACGGGTATCCGTCCGGGTCTGGGTGGTGGCCCGGCCAGGACACGGCCTGCGTCCGCTCGCCGCGCAGGTGCGCCAGGCCGTCGCAGCCACGATCGAGCGTCTCCTGGACCTGGAGCTCGGAGATGTGACCGTGGTCGTGGATGGGGTGGGGAGCGCGGGCAATTGACGCCTGCCGCGAACGAAGCGGAGTCGGGCTCGCGCCGCGACAGAGGCGCCACGGACGAGGTCAATGCCCATCGCCTGGCTCGACGCCTGGCCCTGGCATCTCTCTTCGAGGCGGAGTTCGGGCAGCGCACGGCTGCCGCCATCCTCGAGCGTCACGTGACGGAGAGCGCCGCCGACGACGCCACGGCCGAGTTCGCTCGGGGCCTCGTCGAAGGCGTCGTGGGCGACCGCGATCGCATCGACGCCCTGATCGGGCAGCTTGCCCCGCAATACCCGGTGGTCCAGCTGGCCAGAATGGATCGGACTCTGCTGCGTAGCGGCATCGGCGAGGTGCTACACTCCGGCACGCCGTCCCGGGTGGCGATTGCCGAATGGGTCGAGCTGGCTCGCACGTACAGCGGCGAACCGGCCCGGCGTTTGGTCAACGGCGTGCTCGGGAGGATGACTCGCGACCCCGTCGCCGGTGCGCGCCGCGCCCCGGAGCCGGGGCCGCAGTGACCGTCAATCACAAGCCCAGGAACCCCGAGGAGGGCGTCAGTGGCCACTACCTACGAGCGACTCAAGAAGATCGTCGTCGAGCAGCTCGGCGTCGACGAGGATGAGGTCAAGCCCGAAGCCTCGTTCGTGGACGATCTGAACGCCGATTCGCTGGATCTCGTCGAGTTGATCATGAGCCTCGAGGAGGAGTTCGGGACCGAGATCTCCGACGAGGACGCCGAGAAGATCCGGACCGTGCAGGACGCCGTCGACTACATCG
>JBGQBD010000044.1:0-18156 GCA_041494645.1 Candidatus Limnocylindria bacterium | reverse complement strand
TAGAGCTTACCTTTCTTGAAGATGACGCCCTTGCCGCGCCCTCCGGTAACGCCGATGTCGGCGTGACGGGCCTCGGCCGGGCCGTTGACCACGCAGCCCATGACCGCGACGCGCAGCTCCTCCACGCCCGGGTGCCGCTCCCGCCAGGCAGGCATCTGCTCGCGCAGGTAGGTCTGGATGTCGCGGGCCAGCTCCTGGAAGTACGTGCTCGTGGTTCGGCCGCAGCCGGGGCACGACGAGACCTGCGGCACGAACGACCGGAGCTCGAGCGACTGCAGCACTTGCTGCGCCACCGCCACTTCCTCGGTCCTATCGCCGTCCGGATCCGGAGTGATGGAGACGCGGATCGTGTCGCCGATCCCCTCAGCGAGCAACAGCGAGAGGCCGGCAGACGAGGCGACAATCCCCTTCATCCCCATCCCGGCCTCGGTCAGGCCGAGGTGGAGCGCGTAGTCGCCACCGGCCGCCAGACGCCGGTAAACCTCAACGAGATCTCGAACGCCGGAGACCTTGGCCGACAGGATGATCCGGTCGTGGCCCAGGCCGGTCGCCTCGGCCAGCTCGGCCGATCGGATCGCGCTTTCGACCATCGCCTCGATCATCACCTCACGGGCGTCCTTCGGCTCGGCCAGGCGCGCGTTCGCATCCATCATCCCGGCCAGCACGGCCTGATCGAGCGATCCCCAGTTCACTCCGATCCGAACCGGCTTGCCGTTGTCGATGGCGACCCGGACGATGGCCTTGAAATGATCGTCGTGATGACGGCCCGGCCCTACGTTCCCCGGGTTGATGCGGTACTTGTCCAACGCCTTGGCCGCCTCGGGGTGCGCCGTCAGCAGCTTGTGGCCGTTGTAGTGGAAGTCGCCCACGATCGGCACGGCCGCACCCAGGCCCCGAACCTTGCGCACGATCTCCGGGACCGCCGCGGCCGCCGCCTCTGTGTTGACGGTGATCCGGACCAGCTCGGACCCGGCGTGAGCCAGCCGGGCGACCTGGATCGCGGTGGCGTCCGCGTCGGCCGTGTCCGTGTTGGTCATCGACTGGACGACGATCGGATGGCCACCGCCGACCACCACGCCGCCCACGTCCACGGCCGCCGAGCTCCGGCGCGCCGGGAAAGCCTGATCGCCCACGGCTACCGGCCGGCCCTGATTATGTCGAAGTAGCTGACCCAGGCGATGAACGCCATCAGCAGGGCGAACCCGATCACGTTGGTCGCGATCTCGATCGCCCCGACGCCCCGCATGCCAAAGACCCGCTTGACCACCATGACCATGACCTTACCGCCGTCCAGTGGCGGGAAGGGCAGGATGTTGACCAGGGCCAGGTTGGCCGACAGGATGCCCGCCAGCATAAGCAGCAGCATCGGCGCGTCGTTCTGGGAGAGCAGGTGGCCGACGTCCTGGGCGATCCCCACCGGACCCTGGACCCCCGACGGTCCCTGGGTCGGGTTGGTCGCGATCTGATTACCCACGTCGCCCAACGCGATCACGACCAGGCCCAGGGCCTTGGTGGTGCCCGTCACCGCCGTGCCGATCGCGTCGACAGGATTGCCCGCCGTGTATGCGAACGAGTAGCCCATGCTCACGCCCAGCGCCCCCTGGTGCTGGGCGTCGGGGACGCGGAGCTGGACGCTCACGGAGCGCTGCTTTCCCGCGCTGTCCGCCAGCACCAGCGTCACCTTCTGACCCTCGCGTGCCAGCAGATCGGCCCGCCACGGCTCGATCGGGTCGGCTCCGAAGTCCAGGAGCGAGTGCGTCCGCCCGTCGATCGAGATCAGCGTGTCGCCCGTGCGGATACCGGCCGCTTCCGCCGGCGACCCTGCCACAACCTGAGCCACGACTGGCTGGACCATCGGATTGAAGATCCAGGCCACTGCGAACAGCATGAGCACGGCCGCAATCAGGTTCATGACGACGCCCGCGACCAGCACGATCACCTGGCGCGACAGCGGCGCCTTGGAGAACCCTCGCGGGTCGTCGGAGTCCGACTCCTCGCCTTCGAGGCGAACGAACCCGCCGATCGGCAGGTAGTTGAGCGTGTACTCGGTCTCGTGGTCGTGGCCCAGGACCTTGGCCCGGGGCGGGAAGCCGATGCCGAACTCGAGCACCCGGATCCCGGTGAGCCTGGCCATCACGAAGTGGCCCAGCTCGTGAACCAGGACCAGCAGAACAAGGATGAACAGGAGGACCGGGATCGCCTTGCCCCAGAAGAGCAGGCCGTCGAGGGTCATCGATAGGCCTCGGCGAAGGCACGGACCTCGGTGTCCAGCGCCGCGAGCTGGTCCAATGACGGCTCCGCCGGGTGGCCCTGCCCGAAGCGCTCGACCGCGGCACCCAGCAGTCGCGGGATGCCGTTGAAGTCGAGCCGGCCGCCCAGGAAGCGCGCCACGGCGACCTCGTCGGCGGAGATGAGGGCGGTGCTCGCCAGCGGTCCCGCGAGACCCGCCTCGCGCGCGACCCGAAGGGCCGGGAATCGATCCTCATCGGGAGAGCGGAAGTCCAGCCGGCCGGCCGCGATCAGGTCCACCGCAACGGCGGGCGACGGCCGTCGCTCGGGATACGTCAGCGCGTACTGGATGGGAAGTCGCATGTCGGGTGTTCCCAGCTGTGCCTTCAGGGAGCCGTCCACGAACTGCACAGCCGAGTGGACGACGCTTTGCGGGTGGATGACGACGGAGATCGCCGACAGGGGAACATCGTACAGCCAGCTCGCTTCGATGATCTCCAGGCCCTTGTTGGCCAGCGTCGCCGAGTCGATGGTGATCTTCGCGCCCATCGTCCAGGTCGGGTGGCGAAGAGCCCGTTCCGGGGTGACCGTCGCAAGGTCCGCGACGGACGAGTTCAGGAAGGGGCCGCCCGACGCGGTGAGCAGCAATCGCTCGATGGCCGCATGGTCCTCTCCCACGAGGCACTGCCAGATCGCGGAGTGCTCGGAATCGATGGGCCGGAGCCAGCCCAACGGGCTCGCCAGCGGGTGGTGAGCGTCCCCGGTCGCCCCGGCGGCCCCGGCAGCCAATCGCCGAACCGCCGGCATGACCAGGTGCCCCCCCGCGACCAGCGTTTCCTTGTTGGCCGTGGCCACGACCTTGCCGGCCTCGAGCGCGGCCAGCACGGAGCGAAGGGCAACAAGCCCGCCCGTGGCCACGACCACGAGGTCCACGTCCGGACGCGTGGCGAGCTCTTGCAGCGCGTCCGGACCGCCGGCGAACGCCGTTCCAGCAGGCAGATCCAGGCGGCCCGCGGCGCGAGCATCGGCCAGCGATACGACGGCCGGCCGGAGCAGACGCGCTTGCTCCTCCAGGATCTGCGCCTGCGAACCGGTGGCGAGCGCGACGACCCGGAACGAGTCCGGATGCCGCGCCAGGACGTCGACCGTCTGGCGGCCGATGGATCCACCGGAACCCAGGAGCGCGACGCGGGTCAGTCGATCCACGCGGCCGGCACTCCCCTGCCCCGCCCCGGCGGTCACTCAGCGCACCAGCGCGGTGACAAAAACGGCGGCCACCGGCGCTGCGAATAGGAACGAGTCCACGCGGTCCAGTATGCCGCCATGGCCCGGGATCAGCCCGCCAGAGTCCTTCGCCCCGGCAGCGCGCTTGAGCATCGATTCGGCCAGGTCGCCGGCCTGCGCGGCGGCGCCGATGAGCGGTCCGAGCAAGAGGCCCATGACGGGCGGCTGGCCAAGCTGCCAGAGCCCGGCCACCGCCACGGCCGTGGCCGCCGCGAACCCACCAAACAGACCCCAATAGCTCTTCGACGGCGAGATGTGGGCCAGGAACTTGCGCTTCCCCAGGGCGATGCCGACGCAGTAGGCGCCGGTGTCGAAGGACCAGACGAGCAGGATGACGAGCAGGATCCAGGCCCGCTCGGCGCCGAGCTGGGCGATCAGATCCGAGCCCGCAACGGGCTGATCGACCTGCCACAGCTGGGCCACGGCGCCGAGTTGTGCATGCGGGGGCGACCCCGCGAACGGCGGCGCCACCTGCCCCAACCGCACCAGGGCGCCGAGCATGCCCACGTAGGCTGCGGCGAAGGCCGTGCCCATCCACGCCCCGAGACCGCCTTCGGTGTCCTTCTCCGCGAATGCGGCTATGCCGGTCACCAGTAGGACGGCCGCCACCAGGAGGCCGGCGTAGGACTGCAGTTGCGCGGTGGCGGCCATGTCGGCGGCCACGGCCAGCGCCCCGGCGATGCCCAGGGCGGGCATGGCCGGGTATCCGGCCGCGCGCAGCAGCCGGACCGCCTCCCAGGCCGCGATGGCCACGAAGACGGCGATCAAGGCCGCGAACCAGGGCTCCCCGAGGGCGAGCACGATCAGTAGGGGCGGCACGAATACCGCCGCGCTCAGGGTCCGCTGCCGCAGCATCGGCCAGCGCCTAGCGGCCGAATCGGCGCTGGCGGCTCGCGTACTCCACGAGCGCAGCGTCGAAGGCATCCGGGCCGAAGTCCGGCCAGAGGATCGGGTTGAAGTAGAACTCCGCGTAGGCAGCCTGCCAGATCAGGAAGTTGGAGAGCCGCTCGTCGCCGCCGGTCCGGATCACCATGTCCGGGTCCGGCAGGCCGGCCGTGTACAGAGCCCCGGCCATGGCCTCCTCGTCTATCGCCTCGGACGGCAGCCCTTGGGCAACCAACCGGCGGGCAGCATCGACGAGCTCGGTTCGACCCGAGTAGTTGAAGGCGATATTGACCTGCAGCCGCTTCCCGCCGGACGTGGCCTCGAGCGCCTGCTCGATGGAGACCCGCGTCTCCGGCGGAAGCTCGTTCATGCGGCCCAGCACGCGAATCCGTGCCCCCTGCCGCCGCAGCTCGTCCGTCTCGTTGCGGATCGCCTTCTCGAGCAGCATGAAGAGCCCCCCGACTTCTTCGTCCGAGCGGGCCCAGTTCTCACGGCTGAAGGCGTAGAGCGAGAGAACCTCGATACCTCGGCGAACGGCGTGGCGAATGATCTCGCGGATGGCCTCGACGCCGGCCGCGTGGCCTTCCATCTCGCCTATTCCGCGACCCCTGGCCCAGCGCCGGTTTCCGTCCATGATGATCGCGACGTGCCGGGGCAGCTCCTCCGGCGGGACCGAGAAAGGCTCCGTTGGCGCGGCGTCGGGAGACCCAACGACTTCGAGCGGCTCGGTCGCCCCCTCGGTCTCCCGGTGAACGAGTGCCGGCGAGTCAGTGGGGCGAGAAATCCGGCGAGCCACTAGACCTCCAGGATCTCCTGCTCCTTAGTGGCGCCGACGCGATCCACTTCCGCGATGTGCTTGTCGGTGATGCGCTGCAGAGTCTCGAGCTCCCGGCGAGCCTCGTCGGTGCCGCTAGTGCCGTCATGCTCTTCCTTCTTGAGCTGGTCGGCGGCCTCGCGGCGCAGGTTCCGGATCTCGACCCGGGCTTCTTCCATGCGCTTGTGGACCTGCTTGACCAGGTCCTTGCGCCGCTCTTCGGTGAGGGGCGGGATATTCAGTCGCACGACCGTCCCGTCCATGTTGGGGACCAGGCCGATATCGCTCTTGATGATCGCCTTCTCGATGGCCCCGAGGACGCTGCGATCCCAGGGCTGGATGACGATCTGGTGAGACTCGGGAACGTTGATCCCGGCGATCTGGTTCAACGTCGTGGGCGTGCCGTAATAGTCGACCAGGATCCGATCGACCAATGAGGTAGACGCGCGACCCGTTCTGATGCCCTGCAGATCGCGTTCGAGAACCTCCACCGCTCGAACCATCTTGTGCTCGAAGGAGGTCAACGTCTCGGTGCTCATGCGGGGCTACCTCCGGTGATCAGGGTGCCGACGGATTCGCCCGTGGCGACCCGCGTGATGTTCCTGGGCTCGTTCAGGTCGAAGACGATGATGGGTGTGTCGTTCTCCATGCACAGCGACACGGCCGTCGCGTCCAGGACGCCCAGACGTTGGGCCAGCACCTGCGAGTAGGTCAAGCGGTCGTAACGCGTCGCGCCGGGGTTGGCCACCGGATCGGAGTCGTAGACGCCATCGACCCTCGTGGCTTTGAGGATGACCTCCGCCCCGATCTCGACGGCCCGAAGCGCGGCCGCTGTATCTGTCGTGAAGTAGGGATTGCCCGTTCCCGCGGCCAGGATGACGACCCGCCCCTTCTCCAGGTGCCGGACCGCGCGGCGCCGGATGTACGGCTCCGCGATCTCGTTCATGCCGATAGCGCTCATGACCCGGGTTGGCACGCCGGCCTTCTCAATAGCGTCCTGCAAGGCCAGGGCGTTCATCACCGTCGCCAGCATGCCGATGTAGTCGCCGGTGGCCCGGTCCATCCCTTTGGCGGCCGCGGCCAGGCCGCGGAATATGTTGCCGCCTCCGACGACGACGCCGATCTCAACCCCGAGCCGATGGACCTCCGCGATCTGGGCGGCGATGAAGGCGCAGAAGTCTGGATCGACTCCGTACTGCCGGCTGCCGAGGAGAGCTTCCCCGGACAGCTTCAGCAGGATGCGTCGATAGGTCGGTTTCTTCGCAACTGGACCGGCCGGCTCGGCCTCGACTGAACCGGAAGCCTCGCCCCTGGCCGTGGTGGCCTCGCTCATCTACTCCCCCAGCTCGAAGCGAACGAAACGACGGACCTTTATATTCTCACCGGTCTTGGCGATCGCTTCAGTGACCAAATCGCCGACTGTCCTGTCCTGATCGCGGAAAGGCTGCTCCACGAGCACGACCTCGGCGAACCACTTCTTCAGCTGGCCCTCGACGATCTGCGCCCGAATGCCCTCGGGCTTCTTGAGGGTGGCTTCGTCGGACAGGAGCGCGGCTCGCTTGGCTTCGAGCGCGTCTGCCGGGATGGCGTCGATGGTGGTGTAGAGCGGGCGCAGGCCGGCGACCTGGACGGCAAGGTTGCGCACCAGCCTCTGGAACTCGTCGGTTCGGGCAACGAAGTCGGTCTCGCAATTGACCTCGATCAGCACCCCGATCTGGCCGCCTGGATGAATGTAGCTTGCTACCTGCCCCTCGTTGGCCTCACGCTCGGCGCGCTTGGCGGCAGCGGCATGGCCGCGCTCGCGAAGGAGGGCGGCAGCCCTCACGACGTCTCCGTCGGTCTCCTGGAGCGCGCGCTTGCACTCCATCACGCCCGCGCCGCTCTGCTCACGGAGGGTCTTGACGGTCTCGGCAGTGATCGTCGCCATGGTTTCTCTATTCTCCTGTCGTGTGCGTCTGCCCGACCGTTCAGCGCCTTTCAAGCGGCTGCGGTCGGGCGAGTTTGAGGCCGATTCAGTGAGGCCGGTGTGGCTCTTCCTGCTCGGCATCGCGCGGGTGAGACGGGACGATGCGCGCACCGGGCAGAAGAACCTCTTCTTCGTCGACGTCCGGCTCGAATGTGAGGGCCGCACCGCCCGCCAGAGCCGCGACCAACTCCTCGGAAGCGGCCTCCTCGATCTCCGGCTCGGCGGGCGCTTCGGGCAGCTCGACCTCGCCGGAGACTCGGGCACCGCGCTCACGCTGCCCCTCGATGCACGCGTCGGCCACCAGCTGGCAGAGCAGCCGAATGGCCCGGATCGCGTCGTCGTTGGCCGGGATGATGTAGTCGAGCTCATCCGGGTCCACGTTCGTGTCGCCGGTGCCGATGATCGGGATCTCGAGCTTGCGAGATTCCGTCACGGCGATGCGCTCGCGGTGTGGGTCGACGATGAAGACCATCCCGGGCAGGCGCTTCATCTTGCGGATGCCGCCGAAGGAGTTGCGCAGCCCTTCCATCTCCTCGACGAGCTTGGCGACTTCCTTCTTGGTGAGCCGCTCGAAGTCGCCACTGGCCTGACGGGCCTCGAGCTGGTCGAGCAGGGCGATTCGCTTCTTGATCGTGACGAAGTTGGTGAGCATGCCGCCGAGCCAGCGTCGATTGACGTACGGCTGGCCGGCGCGCGTCGCCTCGACGAAGATCGGCTCCTGGGCCTGCTTCTTGGTGCCGATGAAGAGCACGCCGTCGCCACGGGCCACCGTCTCGCGGGCAGCCTCGAGGGCCAGGTCCAGGCGCTTGACGGTCTGGGCGAGGTCGATGATGTGGATCCCGTTGCGCTCGGCGAAGATGAACGGACGCATCTTGGGATTCCAGCGACTGGTCTGGTGGCCGAAGTGGATACCGGCCTCCAGGAGTTGTCGCATCGAAGCGGACGGCATGAAACGGACCTCCTGCGGTTGCTTCCTCCGCAGCGCTCCTGTCGGGAACCGAGAGCCGTTTTGGACGGCTCGTCCGGCACCGCCCCGACACGGCGGCTCTGCGTGTGATCTCCGCTCGCGCCCGCGTTGCGGCGGGAGTGATCGGGTGTCATCGCGACGCGACGACCGGCGCGGAGTGTAGCACAGCACCGATCCCCGACCGGCCCGCGGGCCGAGCCCGACCGCTCCTCGGCCATTCCTCGACCCTTGAGACTTCGGGAGGCGTGCGGGAAGCATTCGATCCTGGACGCCAACCGTAACGTTTCGAGGGGTGGGCTGGGCCGGCAGCGGCCCTCTTCGCCGAGGCCGTCACTCGATGAGGGCATTGCGGAAGAGCCGGATCGTCGGCAGTGGCCCGGCCCCGGGCTCCACGACCGCCAGATCCACCGCGGCCGGCAGGTGGGGCAGCTCGGAGCCGTCCGGCAGCCTGCCCGCGTCCAGGAGACGGGCGACGCCGCGGCGCAGTTGAGTGCGCTTCGCGTGGTCCAGGGTCTCCTCGGGCAGCCCGAATTCGCGCGAACGACGCCAGCGCACCTCCACGACAACCAGCCTCGAGGGCGGGCCCGGGTCCACGGCGACGATATCGAGCTCGCTCCGGCCGGCATGGACGTTCCGTGCCAGGACGCGCCAACCGCGCGACGCGAGGCGCTCGGCTACCAGGCGCTCGGCCGCGTCTCCCAGGAGCTGCCGGCTCGTGCGCGCCCCGGCCGGCTCTTCGGCCATTCGAGTCATTCGTCCATCCCTGCGGGCAGGCGTCAGTCGACGGGCTCCGCAACCTCGAGCTCATCTAGCTCGTCGAGCTCGCCGTCGACGTTCGCCGCATCCGCCTGGGCATCCTGCCACAGGGTCATTTGCTCGCGATCACGGCACGGGGCGAATGAGAGTCGGTGGATCGGGCTCAGCCCCAGCGCCGCCAAACCGGCTCGATGCTCGGGCGCGGCATAGCCCTTGTTGCCGGCGAAGTCGTAGCCCGGGTAGGAGGCATTGAGCTCAACCATGAGTCGGTCGCGGGCCACCTTGGCGATCACCGAGGCCGCCGCCACGGATGCGCACAGCCGGTCCGCCGAGACGAGCACGCGCTGGTGGACGCGCACTTCCGGCAGGGCCACGGCGTCGAGCAGGAGCGCGTCCGGACGGACGGGCAGCCGCGCCGCGGCAAGAGTGCTGGCCAGCAGGGTTGCCTGGAGGATGTTGATTCGGTCGATGACCTCCGGGCTCACGAAGGCGATCGCCCAGGCCACGGCGTGCTGCCTTATCTCCAGGTCGAGCCGTCGCCGCTCTTCGGGACGGAGGAGCTTCGAGTCGCGCAGGCCGAGGGGCGTCCAGTCGGGCGGGAGGATGACCGCGGCCGCGGTCACGGGACCGGCAAGGCAGCCCCGGCCGACTTCGTCGATGCCGGCCACGTGACGATAGCCGCGGGACCACAGGATCCTCTCCTCACCGAAATCCGGGTCGAGACGGACCTTGTGCCAGGGGGCTACCTCCAGCCGCCCGGCGGCCGAGCCGGGGGCAAGAACAGTGGGACCCCGCCGCGCCTCGGAGGGCGACCGGACGGGGTCCTCGATCGAACCTGTGGAGCGACGAGCTTTCGGCATGCCGCTCCCGGCCGCTAGCTGTTGACGCGGCGCTCGCGCAGCGTCGCGGCCTTGCCGACGCGCTTGCGCAGGAAGTACAGCTGGGCGCGGCGAGCCTGGCCGTGGCGGACGACCTCGATCTTGTCGATGCGCGGGCTGTTGACCTTGAACGTGCGCTCCACGCCGACGCCGCTGGCGATGCGGCGAACCGTGATCGAGCGCTGGATGCCGCCGGCTCGGAGGCGCATCACGGTCCCCTCGAAGACCTGGATGCGCTCGCGGTTGCCCTCGACGACTCGGGCCGAGACGCGAACCGTGTCGCCCGGGCTGAGTTCCGGAAGGTCCGTCCGGATCTGTTCCTGGGTTATCTCTTCGAGCACGTTCACGATCGATCCCTACTTTTCGTCAAGCGCCGCGGCTGCGCTCGGAAGCTGATGACGGCCCGCAGCCCGGCTGCGTGAAATCACATTGGAACGGGCCGCCAGCGCGGCCGACGGCGAAGGATAGCACAACCGCAGCCGGTCGCCAGCGTCTACGAGTCCGCGGCCTCTGGCTCCTGGCCCCTCGCTTGGGCGGCCGAGGCTTCGTCGCGGATCTCGGCCAGCAGCTTCGCCTCTTCCCTGGACATCGGACGGCCGGCCAGGAGCTCCGGCCGACGGTCCAGTGTGCGGCGGAGGGCCTCTTTGAGCCGCCATCTGCGAACGGCTTCGTGATTGCCGCCGGTCAGGACCTCGGGCACGGCCACGCCGCCGAAGGCCGGCGGGCGCGTGTACTGCGGGTACTCCAGCAGCCCCACGGTGAACGATTCCTCCGCCGTGGATTCGGCGTCAATGGCTCCGGGAAGAAGACGCAGAATCGCATCCACCACGACCAGCGCCGGGATCTCGCCCCCGGACAGGACGTAGTCGCCGATCGACAGCTCGAGGTCGACCATCGACCGGATCCGCTCATCGACCCCCTCGTAGCGGGGGCACAGGATAATCAGGTGAGTCCTTGCGGCCAGGTCGCGGGCCCGAGCCTGGCTGAAGACGCCGCCGGCGGGATCGGGCAGGATGACGGTGCTGTCCGGCCGCCGCAGGGCCTCGAGCGCGGCCGCCACCGGCTCGGGGCGCAGGACCATCCCCGCTCCCCCGCCGTAGGTGTAGTCGTCCACGGACTTGTGCCGGCCCAGGCCCCAGCGGCGCAGGTCGTGGACCCGGACGGAGGCCAGCCCACGCGCCTGCACGCGGCCGGGGATGCTCTCGGCCAGCGGCCCCTGGAGCATGGCCGGGAAGAGCGTCAGAATCTCGACCTCGAGCGGGGCACGGACCGAGTCCGGCCCTGGCTGCGCCGATCCGGGCTCTTTCGTGGAACTCACGATGGCACCGAGCCTGCATCGTCGACTATCCCGACAGTCTCGACGGCCCCAACATCGGACCGCTCAGGGTCGGCTTCGTCCGCCTCGTCGCCCGAACCGCGGAGTCCCAGGGCCTCGCCGTCCACGACGATCTCGCCCCTGATCGGGGCGAAGATGCGGACCACCGCCCGCACGAGGGGCACGTCCAGCTCACCGGTCGGGCCGCGGACCACGACCACTTCAGCCCCGCCAGCCCGGTAGATGTCCACGACCTCGCCCAGGGCGGAGCCGTCCGTGTCGGTCACCGTGGCCCCGATCACCTGGTGCCAGTAGTACTCGCCCCGGGGGAGCCGCTCCCCGGGGGCCACGACCGCTTCCAGGTAGACGTCGCGCAGGGTCTCCGCCGCGGTCCGATCCGGCACCTCCGCGAAACGCAGCCGCCAGCCCTGTGCATCCGGCTCCGCCTCGATGATGGTTAGCGGCGCTTCGCCGCCTTCCACAAAGAGAGAGCGGCCGGCCGCGAACCGTTGCTCGGCTCGGTCGGTAAGAGACTCCACGCGGACCGTGCCTTTCAGCCCGTGGAAACCTCGAACCTGTCCTACCACCAGCCTCTCGCCGGTGCTCACAGCGCGATGCTCAACCGATTTCCAGGGAAACGGACTCGCCTTCTCGGGCCGAGAGCACCTTGAGCAGGGTTCGCAGCGCCTTGGCGACGCTGCCGTTCCGCCCGATCACCTTGCCCATGTCCTCTTCCGCGACGTGAAGCTCGATGACCGTCCCATCGGGGCCCGTATGGACCTCGACAACAACCGCATCGGGATCGTCCACCAGGTTCTTGGCGACGTACTCGACGAGATCCTTGGCCGCCATGGCCTTCTCCTTCTTTGTTCGGGGCTGAAAAGTCCGTGCCGCGATGCGGCCCGAACTACTTGGCGGCGGAAGCGGCCTTGCGCGCGACCTTGGGCACGATGCCGGCATCCTGAAGCAGCCGCGAGACCGTGTCGGACGGAAGAGCGCCCTGGGCCAGCCACTTCTTGACCTTCTCAGCGTCGACGGCGAAGTCGACCGGGTTGGTCCGGGGGTTGTAGTGACCGAGGGTCTCGATGGCCCGGCTGTCGCGCGCGCCCCGACTATCCATGACGACGACCCGGTAAGCGGGCTGCTTAGTGGCCCCGACGCGGGTGAGACGAATTCGAACTGCCATCTGCGAGCGGTTCCTCCTGAGATGTTGGCGGCGTACTCCAGGCCAGGCTATCTGGCCGTGACGACGAGCCGCAGGTTGACCGTAGTGCCATCGATCACGGCGAAGGCGATGCCACCTAGGTGGTCGAAGTAGGGCTTGTAATCCAGTGTCCACCGCGATGGGTTGGAGGAGAGGACGGCGCGGCCGATCTGATCCTCCAGCGCGGGGACGTTGACGTAGAAGGATTCCTCGTTGCTGGCACCCGCCGCACTCATCGCGGACGAGTAGTCGGCCTGCGAAGCCAGCGAGGAAGCGGGCGTCGTGTCGATGACGGCTTTGACGAATGCATCGGTATAGCCGACGACGATCAGATTGTCCTTGGCGGCGAATGACACCCGAAGCTCCGCTAGGCCGGAGCCAGCGGGAATAGTCACCGTTGTGATCCTGTGGCCGTTGTATGTCTCGTCGTGGCGCTTGTAGCCGGTAACGATGCTCGACAGGCTGACCAGGTTGCCGATCGTGTCCACCTTGGATTGGGCCGTCCCCGCGTCCGTGGCTTCGGCCACGATGCCTCCATCGAACGTGGGACCGGTAGCGGTGACCACGGCCGTGCCGTCGCCGATCCAATCGACACCTCCGATCAGAGACAGCGCCTGCTTGACCGTGCCGATGGTGCCGGAATCGATGCCTGCGGCGGGACCAGCCGACGCGACCGCGGCCAGGCCGCTGCTAAGGGCGCGCCCGAGCGAATGGATCTCCAAGACGCCCACGGTGTTGCCTGGCAGACTCGATGCGATTCGGCTGGTGTGATTGTCGGAACTGATGGTTCCGGTCTTCGGCATCGCTATCTCGAGGACCGTGCCATCCGACTCGGCCCGGATCGAGCCGGCGAGCCAGGCCGGAATCGCTCCTATATCGAATCCCGACGGCAGCGGCACGCCGAGGGCCCCCACGATGCCGCTCATAGACGAACCGGTGGACGCTAGGCCGCCCTGAACCAGCTCCCGCATACCGACGTAGAAGCGGGCCAGGCTGTCGCCCGTGAGCGACTTCATCGCCGCCTGGTAGTTGGGGTTATCGGCGAGCGAGCCGGCGGTGCGAGTGTCCAGGGCCGCCTTCACGCCCGCGACGGTACCAAGGAGCAGGTCCTGGTCGGTTAGTGCATATGCACCCTGGTCAATGCCAGAGCCGGTCGTGTAGAGCGTCGTGCCGGCGTAGCCCTGGGCTGTAGTCTTGACGTTGAGCCGGCTCAGCTCGGCGTTGACCCACACCTGAGCGGCGAACCGGTCCTTGAGGGCAAAGATTGCCACTGCGCCCGGGGCCGAGTGGGCGGGCAGGTCGGGGAGGTTGGAGGTTGTCGACGGGGCCGCGTACACGACGACCGGAGTGGAGCTTGCCGTCGTGTATAGGCCGAGGGACGTCAGAGCGATCGAGACCTCGCCCTCCATCCAGGGTTTGAAGGCGGAGGTGTACCGCAGGTCGGGCGAGACCTCACTGGTCAGTTTGTTGAGCACCTCATCGAGGGCGTTGTCGAACTGGGCCCGGTCCTTGAACCCCGGGAAGTGGCTGAGGAAGCCGGCCAGATTGGCGCGCTGATCGCCCGGCAGATCCGTGCGGACTTCCATGAAGAAGACGGAGTTCTTCGGGGCCATGGCGGCGGTCAGCGACCTGGATCCGGCCGCTCCGGACAGCACGAAGGCGCCCGCGGTGGTGGCCAGAGCCACGACCATGACGATCGCGCCGGCCATCCCCCAGCGGAAGCGACGCGAGCGCGGCGAGATGGCCACCGGATGAACGCCGGCCGCCCACTCGTCCGCAATGGGTATGACAGTTCCCTGAGGCACTGGGCCCTGGGGCCCGCCTCCAGGACCAACCTGATTCGTCATGCCGTCCATGGAGATCTCCTCTGCCTAGCCCTGACCGAATGCACCGGGCAGCCTTCGTCCGAGCCTGCCGCCGGAGAGCTGTTTCATCATCTTCTGCAGGTCGCCGAACTGCTTCACCAGCTGATTGACGTCCTGGAGTCGCGTCCCCGAGCCGCGGGCGATCCGCCGGCGCCGGGCTCCGTTGAGGATGTTCGGATCCAGGCGCTCTTCGGTCGTCATCGACCGAATGATCGCCTCGACGCGCTTGAGGTCGCCCCGATCGACCGAGGCCTGGGCCTCCTTGGCCATACCGCCCATCCCCGGGATCATCTCGAGGATCTGGCCCATCGGCCCCATCTTCCGGACCTGCTCCATCTGCTCGAGCATGTCTTCCAGGGTGAAGCTGTTCTTGCGCAGCTTCTCGGCCATCCTGGCGGCCTGCTTCTCGTCGTAGTGCTCCTGCGCCCGCTCCACGAGAGTGAGCACGTCGCCCATGCCGAGGATGCGGCCTGCCAGCCGGTCGGGATGGAACGGCTCCAGGGCGTCGGTCTTCTCGCCCGTGCCCATGAACTTCACGGGGATGCCGGTCACCGCGCTGATCGAGAGGGCGGCCCCGCCGCGCGCGTCACCGTCGATCTTGGTCAGGATCAGGCCCGTGACCGGGACGGCGGCGGCGAACGCCTCGGCCACGCCGACAGCCTCCTGGCCGGTCATGGCGTCGACGACGAGGAGCGTCTCGGAGGCCTTGACTGCGGTCGAGAGCTCCGCGATCTCTTTCATGAGCGGCGCGTCGACGGTGAGCCGGCCGGCCGTATCCAGGATGACGACGTCGCGGACCTGCTTGCGAGCGGCTTCCAGGCCGCCCTTCGCGATGGCCAGGACGCTTATACCGGTCGGGGCGTGGTAGACGGGAATGTCCAGGCTCTTGCCTAGCGTCATGAGCTGACCTGCGGCGGCCGGACGGTAAGGGTCGGCGGCGACGAGAATCGGCCGGCGGCCCTGGTGGTGGAGGTGCCGTGCCAGCTTGGCCGCGCTCGTGGTCTTGCCGGAGCCCTGCAGACCCACGAGCAGCACGACGGCGGGCGAGCCGGTCAGCCGGAAGGTTCGATCGCCGGCCGATAGAAGCCCGACGAGCTCCTCGTTGACGATCTTCACGACCTGCTGGCCGGCAGTCAGGCTCTCCAGGATGTCGGCGCCGGTCGCCCGCTCTCGGACCCGCGCGACGAAGTCCTTCACCACCCTGAAGTTGACGTCGGCCTCCAGGAGAGCCAGTCGAACCTCGCGCATGGCCGCGTCGACGTCGGCCGCGCTGACCCGACCCCGGCCCGTGAGCGCGCCGAGGGTCTTGCGCAGCCGCTCGCTCAGAACGTCGAACATGAGTGGCTCGGACTCCTGATCCGTATCGCCATCCCGGGACATGGGTCGGCGCTGGGCCGCGGATTCTGGCGGCACCTGAGGCGCCGGGAGTGTACCGCATCGACGCTCGCCGGGACAGCCGTGGCGCGGTTGCAGCCTTTCGGGCTCTGCCTCAACGGCAGCTCCACGGCCACCCTCGCCCGGTCTCAGGCGAACAGGGCCGCCACGAACGCGTCGGGATCGAATGGCAGCAGGTCGCCCAGGCGCTCCCCTACCCCAACGAACCGGACGGGCACCTTGAGGGCATCCTCGATGGCGAAGACGATGCCGCCCTTGGCCGTTGAGTCGAGCTTCGTCAGCACGATTCCCGTCAGTCCGACCGTCTCGTGGAACACCTTGGCCTGGGCCAGGCCGTTCTGGCCGGTCGTGGCGTCGAGGACGAAGAGGACCTCGGGCATGGCGCCCGGTATGCGACGGCCGATCACCCGGCGCATCTTGGCGAGTTCCTCCATGAGGCTCGACTTCGTGTGAAGGCGCCCGGCCGTGTCGGCGATGACGACGTCGACGTGGCGGGCAAGGGCCGCGTCCAGGGCGTCGTAGATCACGGCAGAGGGGTCTGCGCCGGGGGCGTGGGCCACGAACTGGCTGCCCGAGCGGTCGGACCAGATGCGCAGCTGGTCTATGCCGGCGGCTCGGAACGTGTCCGCCGCGGCGAGCAGCACGGTTCTGCCCTCGGCCCGGAGGCCATGGGCAAGCTTGCCGATGGTCGTGGTCTTGCCGGTCCCGTTGACCCCGACCATGAGAACCACTGCCGGCTGGCCGGCGGCGGCTGGCATGAGTCGCCAGCCTGGCTCGACGGGCAGCAGAAGTGCCGCGAGCTCGGCCCGAACGGCGGCCTCCGCCGTTTCTTCGCCCTTTCGGCGGCGTGCCCGGTCGACCACCTCCCCGGCAAGCACGCCGCCAACGTCGCCGGCGATGAGCAGCTCCTCGACCGCGTCCCAGTCGGCTGCGGCCGGGCCCGTCGTCAGCAGGCCCCGCAGACGCGACATGAAGCCGCCGCGGCTCCGCTCCAGGCCCGCGGTCAGGTCTCCCGGAGCGACCTCCTCACCTGACGGCTCGGCGTTCGACCACGGAATCGCGGGTCTGTCGTTCGGCTCCGTCGCAGGCTCGATCCAGACTGGCGCTGGGGTCTCGGCGGGGACGGCTTCAGATGCGGCGGGTGCCGTCTCGTCCTTGGGCTGGTTCGACTTGCGACGCAGGAACAGGTGACACCTCCCGCTCAGTCCGCGGCCGTTGCGACGTTCTTGCGGCTCATCTCGTCGGCCATATCGCGAGCTTCCTCCAGGCGCAGGCTGATCACGCGGCTGACGGCATCGTCGCCGACGGTCACGCCGTACAGCGCGTCGGCGCTCTCGATGGTGCCCCGATTGTGAGTGATGACGATGAACTGCGTCTGGGCTGCCAGACCGCGCAGCGCTTCGGCGAACCGGCCGATGTTGGCCTCATCGAGGGCCGCGTCCACCTCGTCGAGTACGCAGAACGGCACGGGGTGGACCTCGAGCATGGCGAAGAGCAAGGCCACGGCCGTCAGGGCCCGCTCACCGCCCGAAAGCATGCTCAGCGACTGGGCCTTCTTGCCGGGTGGGCGGGCCACGATCTCGATGCCGGTTGCGGCCAGATCCTCCGGCTCGGTCAGGCTGAGGCGGGCAAAGCCGCCGTCGAACAGCTGGCGGAACCGGGTGTCGAAGGCGGTCTCCAGAGCCGAGAAGGTGGACCGAAACTGAGCGGCGATCATGGTGTTGAGCTGCTCGATCAGGGCGCGTGTCTTGGAGATCGCGCTGGTCAGGTCCGACCGCTGCGCCTCCAGGCCGTCCAGTCGAGTCTTGATGGCTTCGAACTCCTCGGCCGCAAACGGGTTCGGGGCACCCAGCTCGTGGAAGCGGCGGCGAAGCGCGCCCAGCTTCGCGGGCCCTGGCGGCTCAACCGCCGACACGGCAACCCAGCGAGCGGTCGCCTCAGCCAAAGCCGCCTCGAGTGAGTCGCCCGAGATCGCGTCCGAGTCGTCGGCGGCGACCCCGGATTCGGGGATGTAACGATCGGGGATCGCCTGGTCGCCGACGCCCGCCTGGTCGCCGGCGCCCGCCTCGCCCTCCATCGCGAGCAGGCGGAGCCCGAGACCGCCCAGACCTGCCAGCTCCACGAGCACCTGCTCTCGGATCGAATCGAGCGCCAGGCGGGCCTCCAGCTCGGCCACTTCGGCAGACCGCGCTCCGTCCTGGCACACGCGAAGCCGCTCGCGCGACTGCGACGCCGCGGCCTCCGCCTCCCCCAGCCTGGTCCGGGCGGCCGAGGCGGCTGCCCGCAGCCGCTCGAGCTCGGTCCGCACCGCCGACTCGCGAATCGCCGCCGCTGCCAGCTCCTCGCCGAGGCTCTCGCGCTCGGAGCCGATCTGTCGCTCGCGCACGGCCAGCTCGGACATCTGGCGCTCCAGACCGGCGATCCTCTCCCGGTCCAGGTTCGCGGCCGCGGCTGCTCGGGCGTGCCGGGCCTCGGCCTCGCGTCGAGCGGCCTCGATCGCCGCCTCCTCCGCGGCCAGCTGGTCCCTCCGGGCTCGCAGCGACGCCGCGCGGGCCTCCCACTCCCTCGAGGCCCTGGCGCGGTCGTCGCCCGCGGCGG
>JBGQBD010000043.1:0-18350 GCA_041494645.1 Candidatus Limnocylindria bacterium | reverse complement strand
GGGGTGGCCGGGGCGGGAGTGCCTGCTGCCGTGGTGTCCGCGGCCGTTGCCGGGGCCGGGGTGGCAGTTGGCGCCGGTGTGGGCGAGGCGCCGGCCGATGAACATGCCGACGCAAACAATGCGGCTGCGATGGCCAGTGCGCCAATTCGACGCGTTCCGTTCAGCAACGTAGTACTCCTCTTCCTCTTTGCTGGGCGCTAACGAGCCGGATGGTCGAAGTCCGTGTTTAACGCAGCGTTGGCGGTTCGTTAACGTTCGCCGGTCCTTTGGTGGCGATGCCGGCCGGGGCGTCTGCGGCGATCCCGAGCGGTGCCTTGGGAGGGTCGAAGAGGTAACCCGATCCGCGCACGGTTACGAGGTGGGTGGGATCGGCGGGGTCGCGCTCGATCTTGGCCCTGAGCCAGAAGACGTAGACGTCGACCATGCGCTCGTTGCCTGCCGAGTCGTGCCAGACGCGTCTGAGAAGCTCCTCGCGGGTGAAGGCCCGCCCCGGGTGCATGGCCAGGAACTCCAGCAGGGCGAGCTCCTTCGGCCGGAGCGACATGAGCCGCCCGTCCCGCCGGATGGCACGGGCGCGCCGGTCGAGCTCCACGCCCTGGCCAACCGGGATCCTGTCGCCCAGAAGCCGCCCCGCCCCTGGTCCGCGTCGGCCGGCGATCGACAGTCTGCCGACCACCTCCATGGGGTCCGACGAGAGGTCCACGGCGTCGTCGAAGCCCAATTCGAGCGCATGGAGGCGCGCGGCTACGGCTTGATGAGAGCTCAGCAGGACGGCATACGAACTGCGGTGCTCCTTGAGCCAGCTCGCGACACGCTGGAGATCGCCCGGTTCCGCGGGGGGAGCAATCAGCACCACCAGGCTGGGCTCGACCTTCGACAGCGCTTCGGAGAACCCCGCAGAGGAGACTTCGACGCGAACCTCGACCTCCGGGAAGAGCCGCGGCAGGTCGATTGGGCCATCGGGGTCGGCCATGACGAGCCAGCCGGTGAACCGCTCCGCCGGCGCGGGCAAAGCGACGTCGCCGGACTGAAGGAGGGCGCCGGTCGCGAACTCGGAGCCGTCGTGCGCCTGCGTCATCGCCGGAATCTCGCGGCGCAATGTTAACGGCATGTTCCAGCGGCGTGAACGTTGGAGTCGGAGCCACGGTTCAAGCGCGCCGCCGAATTCACGGGGCGCGGCTCAGGCGTGCTTGACGACGATCCTCTCGATCGCCTGCGCGGCGTCCTCGCACTTGTCGATCGTTTCCTCGAGGAGGGTGTAGATGTCCTTCCACTTGAGGACTTCGATCGTCTTGGCGCCGTCGTCGAAGAGCCCCGCTATCGCTGAGCGGCTGAGTCGGTCGCCTTCGTTCTCGAGCCTATGAACCTCGACCACGAAGCGGTCCAGATCCTTGAAGCCGCGCAGGTTCCCCAGGGCCTCGTGCAACGTCTCGCAACATTGGACGACCAGTGCCGCCTGCTTCACCGAGGTCTTGGTCGGCGCCTCGATCCGGTACAGGACGAAGGTGTCTGCCACCTCCTCGACCAGATCCAGGATGTCGTCCAGGTCGCTGATGAGGGCGTGGATCTCCTCGCGATCGAAGGGCGTGACAAACGTCGCCTCGAGGCGGCGGCCGATGTCCCTGCTGATCTCATCGCCTCGGTGCTCGATTTCACGGATCTTCTTGGCAGATTTGTCGGGGTTGTCGTATGTGCGGAGCATCGCCTCCAGCTGGCGGGCGCCATCCAGGACGTTGGCGGCGTCCGCGACGAAGAGGTCGAAGAAGCGCTCCTCGCGCGGGATCAGGCGAAACGACGGCACCGATACCTCCGTGATTTGACTCGCTTAGGGTAGCGACAGGCGGGGCCGCCTGCCAGCCCTGGTCGGGTCTCAGCCGATTCGGGGTGCCGAACTTCTGGCGGTGTGCGATGCTCGACGCGTGGACGCCATCGTGGTTCTCTTCATCGCCGGCCTCTCCATCCTGTTCGGCTGGGCTCTCGCGGTCGCCATCAGTCGCGGCCGGGCGATCGACCGTTTGCGCGATGCGACCGGCGCCAGCGACGCCGACGATGTCGAGCGACGGGTACGCGACGCTCTCGAATCTGCCGATGCCGCTCGCTGGCACGCCGAGCAGGTGGCCCACGACACCGGCTATCTGACGGAGCTGCTGACCGCCGGCGTGGTCCACCTGCGCGACGATCTGACCGTCGAGTTCGCGAACAGCGCGGCACACGTGATGCTGGAGCGCCGCCCCGGTACGATGATCGGCCGCTCCGCGCTGGAGGCCTTCGTCGACACCAGGATCGAGGGAGTCGCCCGCACGGCGATGGAATTCGGGTCTGCCAGCGGCGAGCTGACGGTGCGATCCACCTCCGGCGCCACCGTCACGGTTCGGGCTCGGCGGTCACCGGTCTCAGGTGTCTGGCTTGTCCTCGAGGACGTATCCGAGCTCCGGCGGTTGCAGCGCATAAGGACCGAATTCATCGACAACCTCTCGCATGAGTTGCGCACCCCACTCACCACAATCAGCCTGCTGGCCGAGACTGCCGGGCGGGATGCAGAGTCCGCCCCGCGGCGCCTCCGCGACCGGATCGCCAAGATCGAGGTGGAGACCGGCCACCTCGTCCAGATGTTGAACGAGCTCCTCGATCTGTCCAAGATCGAGAGCGGGACCGTGCCGCTCCTGCTCGATGACATCGACCTGGTACGAGTTGCCCGCGCCAGCGCCGAGAGACTGAGGCCGTTGGCGGAGCGGCAGGGGCTACGCCTCGCCTTCGAGATGCCCGACCATGTCACGCCGGTTCGCGGAGACGAGGATCGCATCGGCCAGGTGCTGGTCAACCTGCTGCACAACGCCGTGAAGTTCAGCCCCAACGGCGGGGAGATCGTCGTCGGCGTCCGCGAGGCCGAGAACGAGATCGTGGTGTGGGTCCGGGATCCCGGTATCGGCGTTCCCCGGGCAGACCGAGCCAGGATCTTCGAGCGCTTCTACAAGGTGGACCGGGCCAGGGTCCGCGGCCGTGGCGGCACGGGCCTGGGCCTGTCCATTGCCCGCCACGTGGTCCAGATGCACGGCGGCCGAATATGGGTCGAGTCGGAGGAGGGAGAGGGTTCGACCTTCTCGTTCAGCGTCCCGCTGGCTTCACCTGCGACCCTCGCCGGTCCGGCGCCCCGGCAGGCCAACGTCACGACCGAGGAAGTCTCGGAGGACGATCCCGCAGCGCCAATCTGAGCGCCGGAATCGGGAGTCGTTGTCGGAGGGACCGTGCGGTCCCCAAGCGGAGCCGCAGGGCTAGGTCCCGGCCGGCGGTTTCCGCATGGCAGCCGGGGCGGGCTTGGCGGGGGCGGGCTTGGCGGCCGCTCTGGCGGGTGCGGCCTTCGCAGGTGCGGCCTTGGCCGGCGTCGCCTTCGCCGTCGCGGAGGCCTTGACGGGTCCGGCTTTGGCCGGCGTGGCTGTGGCTGCGACGGTGCGGACCTCCTCGATCTCGGCCTCGAGGCGCTGCCGGCGCCAGCGCGCCTTCTCTAGTTTGCGGACCCGTTGGCTCTCCTTCTTCGCGGCCTGGACGAGCAGGCGCTCCAGCCGGCGCAGGTGCCGTTTCACGCCGCGGCCGGCCCTTGCTTCACTGGCGGTCTTGCGCTTCTCTCGATTTCGACTCTTGGCCATCGCACTCCTCCTCCGCGGCAGGGCCGCGCCGGCTGCCGCGGTTTGATCGGACCTCGGCAGGACGGTCGCCGAAGCATATCGCGGCGCCGCCGAGCGTCAATCGGAGCGGTCACACCCGAGCAGCAACTCCGGCGGCACGAGCCAGCGAAGCAACCCTGTGCCGGGCTGGATCGGCCGTGCGAGGTCGATCCGGACCAGCCCGCCTTTCCGGATCGGTAGAGCGGCCACGCCCAGCAGCTCCGCCGCCAGCTCGCTGAAGGCCGGGTCGTGGCCGACCAGCAGCGGCCGGCTCGGATCGCCGGCGGCACCGAGGAGGGTCTCCACTGCATCAATGTCCACAGGTCCCTCGAGGGCATCGACGACCCGGACCGGCAGCTCGAGAGCCGTCGCCACCAGACGGGCGGTGTCGAGGGCTCGTAGCTTGGGGGAGCTGAGGATCGCGTCCGGCTCGAAGCCCGCTTCGGCGAGGAAATGGCCCAACCGCTCGGCCTGCAGGCGGCCCTTCTCCGAGAGGGGGCGATCCGCGTCATCGAGGCCCCACTTCATCGGGTCGCCGGCATGGGCGTGCCTGAGCAAATGGAGCTGGATCTCGGAGCGCGCGGTCACCCGCAGATCATCGCACCAGGCCCGCGGCGATGCCGCGTAGCGGGCGACCGGCCGGGCACTCGCGCCGCCTCCATTCAGGGATTGAGGTCTTCGATCTCGCCGGTGGAGAGGAAGACCACGTGCTCGGCGATGTTCGTCGCGCGGTCGCCGATCCTCTCGAGGTCCTTGGCCGCGAAGAGGAGATGCGCGCCCGTGTCCACCCATTTCGGGTCGGTCCGCATGTGCTCGAGGACGCGCTCGAAGTACGCGTGATAGAGCCGATCGATCTCGTCGTCGCGGCCGGCGATCGTGCGGGCCTCCTGCGCATTCAGGTCGACGAGGGAGCGAAGCACGCCGTGGAGCAGGCTCGAGGCCAGCTCGCCGATCGTGACCAGGCTCGAGTCGCCCACGGCGACCATGGGCTCCAGCTTCGTTACCTGTCGCGCGACGCCGGCCGCGTGGTCTCCGATACGCTCCAACTCGAAGGCTACATGCGCCAGGCTGATAAGGAAGCGGAGATCGGTCGCAACCGGAGATTGAGTCGCGATCGTGGCGGCGATCAGCGTCGTCAGTTCGGCCTGCGCCTCGTTGATCGACCTGTCGCCGGCTATGACAGCCGCGGCGCTCTCCACGTCTCGGCGGGCCATGGCGGAAATGGCCGAATCGATGGCTGTTTCGGCCAGGACGCCCATTCGCACCACGTATTCCTTGACCTGGAGCAGCTCCCGGTCGAAGACCTCGCGGTGGACGTGTCCGACGAAGCGATCGCTGTCCTGCACCTGCCAACCTCTCTGGCCCGCAAGGATAGCGTCGCCCTCTGTCAGGTATGCCGTCGCGCTGTTGTCGATGCCGGGTGCGGCGGTCGTTCGAGGCGGGCCGGGCCGGTGCCAGGTCAGCCATCCATCTCGAACGAGAGGCCAGGCTCGGACTCCGCGATCGATGGGTCGGATTCGAGCTCGAGCCAGCGCATCGCGTATGCCAGGTCGAGGATCTCGGCTGCGGAACCGACGGGCTGGGCGGGACTGGCGAGTCGGCACAGCGACTCGCGACGATACGAATCGAGCAGAGCCCGGCGGCTGCGAATCGGCGCCAGCTGAGCTCGAACCAGGGCGATCCTGTCGGCCAGCGCCGGCGGGGCCGCAAGCTCCATGTCGAGTGCGGACATCGTCGATAGCTCTCCTCGCCGACGCGCCCTGGATCGCCTCCGGATCCAGTCGGGACTGGACGCGAAAGCCGGCATGGTTCGCACGTTGCCGGGACGAGATCATCGGCCGGTGAACCCTGGGTTAACGGCAGGTGAAAACCGAAGGGCCGGGCGCTCTTCACGCCGGCTGTAGCGCGGCGGTCTACAGGGCGGCCGAGGCTCGACCGAGGGCTCGCCTGAATGGGGCTCCGTTGACGGCCCGCCAGACGGGCCCGAGGGAGCGGCGGCGCCGTGCCAGCTCTCGTTCGCGAGCGTGCAGGTACGAGCTTATCGCCTCCGTCTCGACGAGGGACAGCTCCCCGGCCCGAGCAACGAGGACGTCTCGGGCGAGCTTGGCGGCGACGTCGGCGTCATGGAGGAAGCCCAGGAAATCCTGGAGGGCGACCACCCGTCCGAGCAGGCGTGGGCCGTCCGGGCCAAGGGTCTCGCCGAAGAACTCGAGGGTGTAGCGGAGCCACTTGGTGGCGATGCGCAGCTGGTGGAGGGTCTCGATGTCGGCCCAGGGTAGGACCAGCTCATAGGCCCGGACCGCCTCGTAGGCTGCCCAGATCTGGGATGGCGCCCTGTCTCTGACCCGGTGCGGGCTGGTGGGTGTGGGTACGGACGCGGCCGCGTTCGAGCCTGCCGCGAGGAACTCCTCCATCTCGTCGATGAAGGCGGAATACCCGCTCGAGTCGAACTCCTCGATGAGCTGCTTTCGGGCCGTCGAGCGTTGCCGGCGCCATAGCGACAGGATCGGGTCCAGGCCGGGCTGCTGCTCGGGATCCAGGCCCAGACGGTAGGTCTCCAGGCCTTCTATCAGCACGTCCAGATCCCTGACCGCGCCCAGCTTGTCGGCGACGCTCCCCAGGCGCCGCCGCAGGCGCTTGGTGCGGGTCGCTTTGAAGGCGTCGTCGAAGACTCGCCACGCCGCTCGCATTCGCCGGGTCGCGACCCGCATGTCGTGCAAGTCTTCCATGTCCGTGCCGCTGCGGGTGCCGGCCTCCCGGTTCTGCATCCGGGCGAAATGGAACTGGAGGACCTTCCGGGCGGCTTCGGGCATGCTGTCCTCCGCCACGATGCCGAGGGTGCGAGGCCCGGTGTGGGGCGCTCGGGACGGTGTGAGGGGCGTTGGCTCGGGCTCGGCCGGTCCGCCTTCGGGCTCGCCCCCCTCCGCGGCCGGCGACTCCTCCAGCCGCCTGGCCTTCGCCGTGGGCGCGACCGGTTCGGACGCGATCTCGGCGGCTACCTCCGGCGACGCGGCCCCTTCGGCCGTGGCGCGGTCCTTCGGCCGGGCAGTCTTGGCCTTGCCGTTGCGCAGTTCGGGCGGTGCTGCCTCCCAGAGCTTCCGCATCGCCTGGGGCATGGAGGGCAGGGCCTTCTTGATGGCCACGACCGCTCGGTCCAGCTTGGATCGCGATACCAGGCGCAGGTTCTCGTCTCGGTCGAACAGGTCCGCAAGGGCCGCCAGGGGCTCCTCACCGCCTTTCTTGAGCTCCACCTCCAGCTCCTCGAAGCGGTCCAGCAGAGACTCGTTGCTGAAGACTTCGACCTCGTCCAGGCTCAACTCGGCCCTACTGTCGCCCGCCTCGAGGCGGCGAACTCGACGAAGCTGTCTGATCGTTAGGAGCTCGACCAGCGGCGCGTCTCCGCACAGCTCGAGGATCACCGTTCGGGCTCGTGAAGCGGGCCAGTCAACGGGCTCCCGGTCGGCGTCGGCTGGGCCCTCGATCTCCTCGCGCCGCTGCATGCGGACGCCGGACGTCGCCTGCGCCTTGAGGCTGATCAGGGTTCCCCGGGCTGTCAGGCGCAGGCGGGCCGCGAAGCCGGCTCGGGCCAGCGCCCAGTCGGCCGAATCGACGTAGCGATCCTCGAGCCGGACCGATCGGACCTGGCCGGCCGGCATGAACGGGCCGAGCTCGGGCGCGACCAGGTAGCGATCCGCGCCGCCAGGCGCGGTGACCTCGTACTTGAGCTCGACCTCTATCTTGCGCTCCGTGGCCATCTCTACCTTCCGGCCGTCGCCGCTAAGCCCTTGGATCGAGCGATCCGATGCCGGCGTGCGGCCGTCGCGGCGCCGCGGCCACCGACGCCGACGACGCGATGGCCCGCTTCTGCAGCGTCTCGAAGGTGTCGATGGTACCCGGAACGCCGTTGATTTCTTCGGTCCGGCGGTATGCGCCGTCGGCGCCCAGCTGCCACGAGCGTTTGTCGTCGGCGAGCATGACCTCGAGCGCCGACGCGATGCGGCGCTGCGCCTCCGGGTCCTCCACCGGCACGAGGGCCTCGACGCGCCTGTCGAGGTTTCTCTCCATCAGATCGGCCGAGCCGATGTACCACTCGGGCGCGCCGTCGTTGGCGAAGTAGAAGACCCGCGAGTGCTCCAGGTACTGGCCCACGATCGAGCGTACGCGAATGCCCTCGCTGACGTTCGGGACGCCTGGCCACAGCGAGCAGATGCCCCGGATGATCAGGTCGACCTCGACGCCGGCCTCTCGAGCGGCATAGAGAGCCGCCACGCACGCCGGATCGACCAGCGAGTTCAGCTTGAGGATGATGTGCGCTGGCCGGCCGGACCTGGCGTGATCGGCCTCGCGTCGGATCATCTCGAGAACCCAGTTGCGCAGGTTCATGGGAGCGACGATCAGGCGCCTGAAGTCGCGCTGCCTTGACAGCCCGGTCAGGACGTTGAAGAGGTCGCTCACGTCGGCCCCGAGCTCGGGTCGGCACGACAGCAGGCCGAAGTCCGTGTACAGGCGCGCCGTTCCGGGGTTGTAATTGCCCGTTCCGATGTGGACATAGCGGCGCAACGTCGAACCTTCGCGGCGGACGACGAGCGCGGTCTTGGAGTGCGTCTTGAGGCCGACCAGGCCGTAGACGACATGGGCGCCGGCCTGCTCGAGCTTGCGGGCCCAGGAGATGTTCGCCTCTTCGTCGAAGCGGGCCTTGATCTCGACGAGGACGACGACCTGTTTGCCCCGCTCGGCGGCCGAGATGAGATCCCGCACGATGGGGGAGTCGCCGCTGGTGCGGTACAGGGTCATCTTGATCGACAGAACGTCGGGGTCGTCGGCGGCCTGGGCGATGAACCGCTGAGTCGATGCGGCGAAGCTCTCGTACGGGTGGTGAACGAGGATGTCGCCCGCCCGGATCGCGGCGAAGAGGTCGGTCGGCTCGTCCTCGTCCGGCGGAACCAGACGAGTCGGCACCACCGGGGCGTAGGGCGGCAACCCCAGATCTGGCCGGTCCTGCGCGGCTATCTGCCACAGGCCGGTGTGGTCCAGCATCCCGGAGATCTCGTAGCAGTCCTCGGGGTCCACGCCAACGCCCCGCTCCAGGATGCGGCGCATCGACGCCGGCATGGCCTGGTCCACCTCGAGCCGGACGGCCTCGCCGAACCGTCTTCGACGCAGCTCCTCCTCGATGGCCAGCATCAGGTCGTCCGCCTCATCCTCCTCGAGCTCGAGATCGGCGTTCCGCGTGACCCGGAAGAGGTGCGTTTCATGGATCGTCATGCCGGAGAAGAGCATGTCCAGATTGGCGGCGATCACCTGCTCCAGCAGAAGGAACCTGCCCGGACCGATCTCGAGGAACCGGGGCAGCACGGGCGGCACCTTGACGCGGGCGAATCGCTCCTCCCGCTCGTCCGGGTCCTCCATGCGGATCGCCACGGATAGGCTCAGCGTGCTGATGTAAGGGAATGGATGGCCGGGGTCGACGGCCAGGGGCGTCAGGACCGGATATATCTCGTCGATGAACCGCTGGCGCAGGGCGGCGCGGTGCTCGGGCACGTCGGCATAGTCGACGAGCTCTATTCCCGCGTCGTTCAGCGCCGAGGAAACCTCCTCGAACGCGTCTCGCTGCTCCAGAAGCAGCTCGCGGAATCGCGCCCGGATGGCCGCCAGCTGCTCGATTGCGGGGCGCTCGCCGGGATTCGCCGGAACGGCCTTGGCCTCGGCCTGCTCCAGCAAGCCGGAAACGCGGATCTGGAAGAACTCGTCCGTGTTGCTGGCGAAGATGGCCAGGAACTTGACGCGCTCGAGAAGCGGGTTGCGGACGTCGCGGGCTTCGTACAGGACGCGGCGGTTGAACTCCAGTGAGCTCAACTCGCGGTTTATATACGGGAACTCCGAGCCCTCCGCTCGACCGCGGGCGGCAGGTTTAGTGGCGGTCCTTCGAACGATGGCGCTCACTTCTGTCGCGTATGCCTCGAAGCTGACGGCTCACCAGACGGTTGAGTGCATTCGACCATTCTCAACCGTCGCGGCCGCAACGCAACAGGCTACGGTACTGCCGCGCCTGGCGAATCCGTCCCTGGCGCTTCTCACTCAGCCCTCGGCCCGGTAGCGGCGCTCGCCCGTGCGCGGATCGACGTAGACTCGCATCAGGCGGTGGGTCGTGGGGTCCGCGAAGACCTCGGTCGTGGGCGCGAAGCGAGGCTCGAGCAAGCCCGTCTCGCCCCCGCCGGGGCCGGCGTCGGCATGGCTCCGTTCGGCCTCGTCCGAGCGGTAGCGAGATCGCTGCAGGACCGCGACGATCATGAGCGCGGATCCGAACAGGATGCCCCAGGCGCCCGCGCCTGCCGCCGGACCGCCGGCGCCGAGCCCGGCCATGCCGCCCAGGAAGCTGAGTCCGCCGAAGGCGAAGACCAGCGCTCGTATCGTTGTGTGGAGCACGCCTGCCTCTCAGTCGGTGCCGCCGTCGCTGCCGTCAGCTTGCCTTCCAGTAGCGGCGTTCGCCGGTCTTCTCGTCTACGTAGACCCGCATCGTCTCGCCGGTGCCCGGATCGCGGAAGACCTCCTGTGTGGGTTGGAAGCGGGGATCCGGGCGGGCGTGCCGGCGCCGCACCTGCCGTCCGGCCATGACCCCGGCGCCGGTCAGGACGACCAGACCGACGACGATGGCGACGAACAGCCCCGCCACCCCCAGCACCTGGATCCCCAGGACGAACGCCAGGCCGGCGAGGGCCCAGGCGATCCAGGTGTAGACGTCGGGCATCTCCGGACTCCGGCCCGCTCCTTTACTCGGCGACCGGCCTGCCGGCGCCCGCGCCGGGCACCACGACGACGGCGGTGCCGTAGGCCACGATCTCGGACATGGACGTGCCGATCTCGGACGAATCGAAGCGCATGGAGATGACCGCATTGGCGCCCATGAGCGTGGCGTTCTGGACCATCCGATCCAGGGCCTGCCGGCGGGTGTCCTCCAGGAGTTGCGTGTACTCGTGAATCTCACCGCCGACGAGCGACCGCAGTCCGGCGGCGAAGTTGCCTGCGAACCCGCGGCTGCGGACGACCAGGCCGAACACCTGGCCCTTGATCTCGGTGACCTGGTAGCCGACGAGGTAGGGAGTGGTAGCTACGATCATTCGATCTCCTTCGACTGGTGCGAGAGATGGTCGGGTCTGGGTATCTGTCTCAGCCCTGACGGGCTCGCGCGGCTGCGCAGGCCGGGCAGGGGCAGTCCGCCCGGAGCGATTCGTACGTGTAGTAACCGAGGTCGTGGCCGTCCGCCCAGGTCACGGCGATTGCGTACCGCCCCACGAGCCGCGCGCCGACCAACTGGGTCTGCTCGTCGGTCAGGGTGGGATTGGTGTCGAGCCAGCCCGGTCGCCCAGCCTCGCCCCGGCAGAAAGCGCATGGACACGCCAGCCGCAGCGCCGCCGCTCCGAACTCGGTTCGATGGCCGTCCGCCCAATCGATGGTCAGCCGGCCGGCTCCGCGGTCGGCGTTGATGTTGACGGGCGTGTTTGCCGGGTTCTGGCTCATGCCTCATTCTAGGGGTGGCGTCGGGGCGGACGCCCGGGAGCGTGACAACCGAGCAGCGGACCCGGCTCGATCCAGCAGGTTGCCATGAATCGCCCCGCTCGCGACAGCGCTGCTGCTCGCCCGGTCGACTCCTCCCTCGACCTGTCCGGCGTCGCCGCACAACTGACCTCCGACTCCGTGCTGCAGCGGCTCGGGACGAACCCGGCCACCGGTCTCACGCCAGAACAGACCTCCGACCGGGTCGACAGGTTCGGCCCGAATGAGCTCGAGGCCGTTCGGAAGACGTCGCTGCTGCGGCTCGTCTGGGACGGCGCGCGCGAGCCCTTCGTCGTCCTGCTGTTCATCGCGGGCTGCCTGGCCATCGCCCTCAACGAGGTCCGAGACGGCCTGCTGGTGCTGGTGATCCTGGCCCCGATCGTGGGCGCCGGCGTGATCACCGAGTACCGAGGCGAGAAGGCGCTAGAAGCGCTGCGCGAGGCCGCTGCGCCTTCGGCCCGGGTCAGACGAGACGGGCGGGTCGACGATGTCCTGACGCGCGAGCTGGTTCCCGGCGACGTAGTTCTGCTCCGGACCGGCGACGTCGTGCCGGCCGATCTGCGGTTGATCCGCGCCGAGGGCTTGGCGTTCGATCGCAGCGTCCTGACCGGCGAGTCGCTGCCTGAGCCCGGTTCCGTCGAGCCCGATCCGCCGGGCGCCGCCCTGGCCGAATGCCACGCCATGGCATACGCGGGCACGGCCGTCGTCGGAGGGCGGGGCGAGGGCGTGGCCGTCGCGACAGGGCTGACCACCGAATTCGGGCGAATCTCGCAGGCCCTGGCCGGGCGGGAGCGGCGCCGGTCGCCACTGCAGCGCGAGCTGGACCGCCTGGTGCGGATCCTTCTCGTCGTGGCCATCGGGCTGATCGCCATCGTCGTCGGCCTCGGCTTCCTGCGCCACAACCCGGCCGGCAAGAACGTTCTCGCCGGGGTCTCGGCGGCGATCGCGGCCATTCCGGAGGAGCCGCCGGCGCTCGTGGCCGTCGTTCTCGGCCTCGGCGCCTACCGGCTGCTGAAGATGAAGGTTCTCGTCCGGCGCCTCTCCGCCCAGGAGACGCTCGGCTCGGTGGACCTGATCGTGACCGACAAGACCGGCACGCTCACCGAAAATCGGCTAGCCCTTACCGCCATCCGCACGCCGACGGGAGTCGTGGAGGACCGGAACCGAGTGGCGGAGCTGGCCGTCCTGGCGGTCCGGGCCGAGGAGGATGCCTGGAGCGTGGTCACGGGGAGCAAACCGGGCTCGTTCAGCCGGTCGCTGTTCGGATTCCTCTCGGAGCAGGCGATCGTCCTGGATCTCGATCCCGCGGATCTCCTCGACGCCGATCCGGTCAGCGACGAGCGTCCCTACTCTCGAACCCGCGCCCGTAGGCGAGCTCCCGGCGGCAAGCCGATCGAGGAGGAGCTGGCCCTGGGAGCGCCCGAAGCCGTCCTGGCCATGTGCTCCGGCCTGGCCGCCACCGAGCGCACAGACTGGGAGGATCTGGTGACGAGCGGCGCCGAGGCGGGCGAGCGGCTGCTCCTGCTGGCTCGCTGCCTGGACGGCGAGAAGTGGCTTCCCTTGGGCATTCTCGCGTTCGCGGACCGGATCCGGTCCGGGATCCGCGAAGCGATGGCCCTGGCCGTGGCGGCCGGCATCCAGCCCCTCGTCGTGACCGGCGATCACCCTGCCACCGCTGCCGCGATCGCGGCCGATGCCGGTCTGTCAAACGCACGGGTGGTCACCGGCGCCGAGCTGGCGGAGTGGGACGACGACCGCCTGGCCGCCGAGCTACCGGCGCTGAACATCGTGGCCAGGGCAGTTCCGGAGCACAAGCTCCGCATCGTAGACGTGGCGCGGCGATCCAGCCGGACCGTGGCCGTTACCGGTGACGGTGTCAACGACGCCCCCGCCCTGCACCATGCCGACGTTGCCGTTGCCATGGGAAGCGGCACCGCCGTGGCGCGCGAGGCATCGGACCTGGTCCTGGGCGACGATTCCTTCGTCACTCTCATGCACGGCCTGCGTGAGGGCCGCCGGCTCGTGGCCAACGTCCAGAAGGGCCTTGTCTTCCTGGTCTCGACACATATAGCGATGCTCGGCTTCATCCTCATCGCCACGATCGCCGGCTTCAGCCAGCCTCTGCTGCCGATTCAGATCCTCTGGCTGGAGGTCTTCATCGACATGCTCACTGCCGTCTCGTTCGCGGGCGAGGCGGAGGAGCCGGGCTCGATGGATCGTCCACCGCGGCCGCGTACCCGGCCGCTCCTGGACTGGAACCTCCTGGGCCGCATCTGCCTGGCAGGCGGCTTCAGCGCCTTCGCCGCGCTGTATCTGATCGAGCAGCACAGCGCCGACTTCGAACACGCCCGCTGGCTGGCCTATTCCGCGCTCGTCGTGGGCCAGGTCGTGCGAGCAAATGCCAACCGCAGCCTCTCCTTCCCCGTCCTGCTGCGGCGCCCCAACCCGTTGCTCCTTCTCGGCGGCGTCGTCTGCATCGCGATCCAGGTCGTCATCCCGTACGTGCCGGCCCTGGAGGAGGCCTTCCAGGCCACCCCGCTCGACGCCTTCGACTGGCTCCTGGTTGCGGTCGTTGCGCTCGTGCCGGCGCTCTTTGCCGAGGGATACCGGGCCATCCGCCACCAACCCTGGGTCGCCTGAACGAGAGCGATGATCGCTTTCCTCCTGGAGCTGAGAACCGTTATGTAAAGCAAGCTTGACATCAGAGGCGTGTCAAGCTAACTTTACAGACATGCAAAACGACGTCCGTAGACTCCGGGAGGATCGAGGCCTCAGCCAGGGTGACCTGGCCCGGCATCTGGGTGTGTCACGTCAGACGATCAATGCCATCGAGACAACCCGGTACCTGCCCTCGCTGCCCCTCGCGCTGGCCATCGGGCGGTTCTTCGAGAAGCCGGTAGAGGAGGTCTTCCATGACGACAGGGAGCGCTAGGCCGAGACGACGAGCCACCGCATGGGCGGTCATCGGCCTCGTGATGGGTATGCTGCTGATCGGCCTCGTGGTCAAGCAGGGCGCGCCGCTCACTCGCGCGGCCGGCGGGGTGGCCATCATGGTCCTTGTCATCGGTGTCGTCTGGATCTTCCAGCTCCGCAGCGACACGGCCAGCGCACTCGCGGGCAAGCCCGTAGACGAGCGCTGGAACCTCATCAACGAGCGGGCCAGCGCGTTCGCGGCGATGGTCGGCATCTTTGCGGCCGTCGGAGGCTTTGCCGTCGCCGAAGCTCAGGGACTCGACAACTGGCAATTCGCCGTCATGGCCCTCTTGCTCTGCGGTAGCTACCTGGTCGGCGTGCTCTGGTACCGGTGGCGCTCGTGAACGGCGCGACGCGTTCCTCCGCCTGAATCGGTGGTTGTCTCGTGCGGCCGAATTGCCTTCGCCCGATCGGCCGGCGACCGCCGTGGTTGGAGTCGGAGATAATCGAACCTATCGTTCGACTGCCGGGTCCCATGGGTATCTCGAGTCTCAGCCGGGGGACGCAATGTCGTTGACCATCGATTCGATCTCGAAGCGCTTCAGCGAAGTGCAGGCGCTCGACGATGTCTCGCTGGAGATGAGTCCGGGCGAGGTGTTCGGCTTGCTGGGCGCCAACGGCGCGGGCAAGACGACGGCCATGCGGATCGTGCTGGACATCCTGCGGCCGGACTCGGGCACGATCGCGTGGAATGGAAAGCTCAACACGGACGTGCCCCGAGACACCTGGGGCTACCTGCCCGAGGAGCGCGGCCTCTACGCCAAGATGAAGGTCCTCGACCAGCTGGTCTTCTTCGCCAAGCTGCACGGCGTGAAACCCAAGGCGGCCGAGAGGGAGACGCGCGACTGGCTCGAGCGCTTCCGCATCCCCGAGTACGCGGACCGTCGCGCCGAGCAGCTCTCCAAGGGCAACCAGCAGAAGATCCAATTCATCGCGGCGATCCTCCACGACCCCGACGTGCTCCTTATGGACGAGCCGTTCACCGGCCTGGACCCGGTCAACGCCGCCCTGCTCAAGGAGGCCTTTCTGGAGCTGCGAGATCGAGGCAAGACCCTGGTCTTCTCGACACACCAGATGGAGACGGTCGAGGAGCTGTGCCAGTCGATCGCCATCCTCGACCGAGGGCGCGTCGTCGTGGGTGGCGCGGTCCGCGACGTGCGCCGTTCGACCGGACGGCAGGTAGTCCGGCTGTCCGTGGATGGCGATCCCGAGATCGCCTGGTTGGCCTCGCTTGACGGCGTTCGCGTCACCAGGCGCGGCCAGGACTACACGGAGGCGGTGGTGTCCCAGGGCTACGACCCGGAGGCGGTCCTGCGAGCCGCCCTGGCGCGCAACTGCCGCCTCATCCATTTCGAGATCACGGACCCTTCGCTCGAGGAGATCTTCATAGAGCACGTCGGTCAGATCGACACGACCGAGCGGACTCTTGCCCCCAAGGCGGTGCGCGCATGAACGGCTGGCGAACGCTCTTCCCGAATGCCTGGTACGTCACCGTACGGGAGTTTCGGAGTCGCGCCACCAGCCGTAGCTTCGTGGTCGGCACCGTCCTCCTGGCGGCCATCGCCTTCGCGGCCGCGCAACTCCCCGTGCTGATCGATTTCGCCCAGGGCACGAGCGAGACGCGCGTCGAGGTCTTCGTGAGAGCGTCTGGCCTCCCCTCGGATGCACTAACGGTCGTAGGCCACGTACTGAACGGGGCGCCCGCTCCGGATTCGAATGCCCACAAGGCATACGCTCTGAGCTGGCTTGCCGACGGCGACCTGGCTTCGGCTCAGAGCGCCCTTGAACAGGGCAAGTTCGACGCCCTGCTGATCATCGATCGCGACGCTTCGAGCCGCGACCTCCTCTTCACTCTTCGAACGGACATGCCCTCGGACGGCCGGCAGGCGCAGACGATCGCTAGTGCGACGCAGATGCTTGCCATAGAGGATGGGCTGGTCCGCGCCGGTACATCGACGGCCTCCGTGCTGGCTCCTTCCAGCTTTACGGTGTTGCCGGTGAGTCCGTCCGGAACCGCCGCGGTCAACAGCGTGAGCCAGGAGATCTCTTCCAGTTTGCTCTCGACCGGGCTCATAGTGCTGATCTTCATGGCGATCATCACGTACGGCACATGGGTGGCGATGAGCGTGGCCGAGGAGAAGAGCAGCCGCGTCATGGAGCTCATGCTCAACGCCACCACGCCGCTGCAGATGCTGGCGGGAAAGGTGATCGGAAACGGTGCGGCCGGGCTGACCCAATACGGGATAATCCTGGCCGCCGTCATCGGCGGGCTGATAGCCCAGGGCCCCATCCACCAGGCCGTCCTGGGCGGCTCGAGCTCGGGAGTCGCTTTCGGCGGCCTGAACGCTCCGGTGCTCGGAGCGTTCGCGGTCCTGTTCGTCCTGGGATTCCTGCTGTACTCGCTCCTGTACGCCGCGCTCGGCTCGCTGGTCAGCCGGCAGGAGGACGTCCAGAGCGCAACATCGCCCCTGATGATGCTGATCATGCTCGGCTACTTCATGTCGATCTTCGGCCTCCAGGCGATCAACGACACTTGGGTCAGGATCGTCTCGTTCGTGCCGTTCTTCAGCCCCTACCTGATGCTGGCCCGAGTCTCGGTCGGCCGCGTCGAGATATGGGAGTTCGCGCTGGCAGTCGTGTTCCTGCTGGTCTCGATCGGGATCGCCCTGGTCGTGACGGCTCGGATCTACAGCGCCGGTGTGCTGCTCTACGGCCAGCGCGTCGGCCTGCGCCAGATCCTGACGGCGGCTCGCGTCTCCCGGTAGCGGCGTCGGCGGCGGCTCAGTCGTCGAGGGGAAGCCGCTGGATCAGGGCCAGGACCGGTCGCGACGGCGCCGCCGCCACGGCGTCCGGCACGGCGTGCAGCGGCATTTCGCCCGGCTGGGCCGCGATCCACCGCCACAGCTCGCTGACGCGGCCCGGCAGATACGGGCTTCGGAGATGGCGGGCCATCACGCCGCGCAGCCCCTGCTGGGCGACCGCGATGCAGAGATCCATGCCGTCGTGCACCACGCCGGGCAGGACCACCAGCTCGGCGCTCGAGTGAACGATCCGGGCCAGATGCTCGCGCCGGCGCTGAAGCGGCTGGGCGATGATGGGCCGTCCCGCGGCCCACAGGAGGTCGAACACGAGGAAGACCGGGGTCGAGCCGGTCGTCTGGCCGTCGGCCAGGCGACCGTCCAGCGCCTCCTCGTCCATCCGGCCGAGCCTGTCGGGAACGACGATCTCGCCGTCGAGAATCGCCGGTAGGTCGCCGACGAGGTCCGGCAGGCTCCACAGCTCGGGCAGGTGCGGCGCCAGGTCGCGGCCGAGCTCGTCCAGGAGTCGCAGCCCCGCGCCCCGGCCGGAGCGGTCGTGGTCGATGAAGGCCAGGACCCGCCGGCCGCCCCACCGCGGCTCGAAGAGGTGCTCGTCGGAATCGAACGCGGCGTCGGCCGGCCTGGGCAACATCGGCCGCAACGACCGCGGCAGGCGAGCCACGTCGCCGGTGAGACTCAGGTCGAGCTGATCGGGCACGTCAGGATGGTACGCCCTCGCGTCCGCGTCTCGGCCGTTGAGACCTGGCAAGCCCGGACCTCGACTCGAGACCGTCGAGCCCGGCCTCTCTCAGTACTTCTCGGGGACGAAGTGCTGGGTGGTGATCGGAGGGCGGACGTAGCCGTCATCGATCTGGCGCGGCGGCAGGACGATCTTCTCCTGGGTGGTGTCCTCGTAGGGGATCAGGCTCAGGATGTGGCTGATGCAGTTGAGCCGGGCTCGTTCCTTGTCGTCCGCCTCCACGACCCACCACGGCGCATCGGGGGTGTCCGTGGCATCGAACATGGCGTCCTTCGCCTTGGAGTATTCGACCCATTTGGATCGGGCCGTGACGTCCATCGGCGAGATCTTCCAGCGCTTCGTGGGGTCGTTGATGCGGCCCTGGAAGCGGCGTTCCTGCTCCTCGTCGCTGACCGAGAACCAGAACTTGATGAGGACGGTCCCGGAGCGGATGAGCATCCGCTCGAACTCAGGCGCGGTTCGGAGGAACTCCTCGTACTCGGCCTGGGTGCAGAAGCCCATGACGTGCTCGACGCCGGCGCGGTTGTACCAGCTGCGGTCGAAGACGACGATCTCTCCGGCGGCCGGCAGCTCGGCGACGTAGCGCTGGAAGTACCACTGGGT
>JBGQBD010000042.1:0-18636 GCA_041494645.1 Candidatus Limnocylindria bacterium | reverse complement strand
GCACATGCGCAGTTCACTCCGGGTTTCGTGGACCTTGGCCCCCGGCGAAGGTGGCTAGTTTAGTCGCTGGCCGGCCAAAGCGGCCAGTTCGTCGGCGAGCTCGGTCACGAGGCCGGCGTCCGGGCCTTCCACCATCACCCGAATGGCGGGCTCGGTGCCCGAGGGTCTGACCAGCACTCGACCCGACGGGCCGAGCCGAACCTCGGCGCCGGCGATGGCTCTGCGGATGGCAACATCGCCTTCCCACTGGTCCTTGTGGCGGGCCGGGATGGTCCGCTGCTGCTGGGGCAGCATGGGCACCTGAGCGGCTAGGTCGGCCAGGCCGCGGCCGGATCGGGCCATGACCGCCAGCAGCTCCAGCGCCGTCACGATGCCGTCGCCGGAAGTGGCGTGCTCCAGGATGATCACGTGGCCGCTCTTCTCTCCTCCGAGGCCGGCCCCGCTCACGAGCATCCCCTCGAAGATGTATTTGTCGCCGACGGGCGTTCGAATGATCTGCCCGCCGGCGTCCTCGACGGCCTTGCGGAGACCGCCGTTCGAGAGGACCGAGACGACCAGCGCCCCGTTGGGCAGGCGCTTGCGGGCCAATCGATCCAGCGCCAGCACGCCGAGCACGGCATCGCCATCGACCACGCAACCGGTGGCGTCGACCGCGATCAGCCGGTCTGCGTCTCCGTCGAGCGCGAAACCCACGTCCGCGCCGCGGGCCACGACCGCCGCGGCCAGAGCGGCTGGGGCCGTGGCTCCGCAATCGGCGTTGATATTCAAGCCGTCCGGCTCGTTGAAGATGGCATCGACCCTGGCCCCCGTGGCCCCAAGGATCCGCGCCGCGGCCACACCCCCCGAGCCGTTGGCGCAGTCCACCACGACGTGGAGATCCGTGGAGACGGCCGCGGCCAGGCCGAGCCGATGATCGATGTACAGGTCGAGCAGGTCGTGGTCCTGGATGGCCAGGCCGAGCGCGTCCGGCGAAGCCGACGGCAGCTCTTCGGCGGTCCAGATCAGCTGCTCGAGCTCGTCCTCGATGTCCTCCTCGAGCTTGAGGCCGTGCTCGTTCAGCACCTTGAGGCCGTTGTCGCGGGCCGGGTTGTGCGACGCCGAGACCATGATCCCCGCCGCGAACCTGCCGGTCCCGGCTATGTGCGCCAGGGCCGGAGTCGGGACCACGCCGACGAGGTGGACGTCCACCCCCATGCTCGTGGCTCCGGCCACGATGGCGGCGGCGAACATATCGCCGGATCGGCGAGTGTCCTGGCCCACCACGATGGGCCGGCCCGGCCCAGCCAGACGATGGGCTGTGGCTCGGCCAAGGGCGTAGGCGAGGGTCGGCTTCAGGTCGACGTTGGCGGTGCCACGGATTCCATCCGTGCCGAAGAGACGGGGCAAGGGCGCGCTCCTAAAGCGGTGAGGCCGACGCCACCGGCGAAGGCGCAGGAGCGTTGGTCACGGTGACGGTTATCTGCTGCGGGCTGATCGCTACGACCTTGATGCCGGGCGGCACGGCAACCGTGATGCCGACGGTGTGGGCCCCGACGTCGAGATCCCCCACGACGACGGTTCCGACGAGAGTGGACGTGTCGAAAGCATTGAGGGCCGCGGTCGCGCCGCCCAGCGTGACGGTCACCGTCGGCGTCGACAGGAGGTAGATGCGATCCGATCGCGCTCCGGCGGGCACGACGCCCACGCTCACGCTGCGAGTGGAGCCGGGCGACTGCAGGTGCACGACCACCGCTATCTGAACCGAACCGTCGGCCGTGACGCCGCTCGGGAGGTTCAGGCCCACGGTCGCGGAGACGTCGCCCGTGGCCCCGGCGATGGATATCGACTGCGTGTTCGCGAGCCCTTTGAGGAGGGCGAGCGCGTCGGCCTGGCCACGTACGGCCACAACCGACGGGTTCACGTCAATGGAGGAGATGTAGTAGCCGGCGGCCGGGGTGCCCACCACGATCGGGTTGACGGGCACCGTCTCGGTGCGAAGCTGACTCCCCACGAGGATCGACACGTGGACGCTTCTCGGGCTGAACTGGACGTTGTCCACGACGGCGTCCGTCGCGTCGCGGGCCACGAGATCCACTTCCTGACTCACGTCGAGGCCGGAGGCGTCGATACGGACCTGGGCGTCGGCGTAGGCGACGCGCCTGACGATGGAGGCCGCGCCGACGACATCGACCGTCGACGCGCTCAGGACCGGAGTGCCAGGCTGCAGACCGGACGGGACGACGCCCGTGTCGACCTGGACGCTGACCTGGTTCACGACTTGCCGATCCAGCTCGACGGTGATCTGCTGAGGCTGGTAGTCGAGGATCTGGATTCGCGGGTCCTGGGCCACCAGCTCGACGTTGACCAGCGAATCCTGGCTTTCGCTGACCTTCGCTTTGCTGAGGTCGACGGTCGCTCGGAAGCTGTCGCGAGTGACCAACACGTCCGGCGCGGCAATGTAGCGGATGTCGCTCACACTCGCCCCCGTATCGGGCTTGATGAGATACGAGTCGGCCGGCTGGTTGACGAATCCGATCGCAATCGTGCCGGGCCACTGCTGCGTAGTCTGAAGAGCGACCATACCGACGTAGAGGATGATTGCGAGAAGCACCGCCCCGATCTTGAGAGGCCAGTTGCGGACGATGAAGCGAAGGACTCTCACTACGAAGCCTTCTCCTCGCCCGCGGCATTCTCGGCGGCTGCCGGCTTGATCTCACCCGGAGCCTTGGCGACCGAACCGGGCTTTCTGCCCACCCCGCCGAGTCTGACTCGGCTGGCCAGCTGGCGAACCGTCGGTGCGACGCGCCGGGGCGCCGTCCGCTCCTGCAGCAGGAGACCCCCGGCCGTCTGCGGATGCATCAGCGCGGCGAGGGAGCGGGCCAGCTTGGACTCGTCGAGATTGCGTACGATGCGGGCCCGCTCGACCAGACTGATCTGCCCGCTTTCCTCGGACACGACCACGACGATGGCGTCGGTCTGCTCGGTGATGCCCAGGGCCGCTTTGTGGCGGGTGCCGAAGCGCTCGAGCGGAATCGTGGTTTCGGCCGAGGGCAGCAGCGCCCCGGCAGCGAGGATTCGGTCGCCCCGGATCACGACCGCTCCGTCGTGAAGCGGCGTCTTGGGCGAGAAGAGAGTGACCAGCAAGTCCGCGGATAGGTCGGCGTGGAGCATGACGCCGCTCTCGGCGATCTCCTGCAGTCCCGTCTCCCGCTCGATCACGAGCAGGGCCCCGTGGCCCTGGTGCGACAGACGTTCCGCGGCACTGGCCACCTCGGCCGCGACATGGACGACCGTGGACTGCTCCGCTGGCGAGATCAGCCACCCGAGCGAGCCCAGACGGCCGATCCTGTCGAGCGCCCGCCGCAGCTCCGGCTGGAAGACGACGACCAGCGCGAAGAGACCGACATACGCCCCGGTCTGGAGGATGACCGTCAGCAGCTTCAGATCGAACGTCAGGGCGGCGCCATAGACAAGGATGAGCAGGGCCACGCCGATGACCAGCCGGACCGCGCGGGTCCCCCTGATCAAGGTGAAGAGCCAGTAGATCAGGAGGGCCGTGATCGCGACGTCGGCCACAACGTTCGGGCTGACCTTGTCGAGCACCGATTGGATCAGTGGCATCGGAGCCCTAGTGTATACCGCAAGGCTGGCCGCACCCCCGCGGCAGGCGGCCGCTCTCCTCCTGGCTGGGCTCGAACAAGGCCCGGAGAAGCCTGAAGTCCCGGGCAGTGCCCGCGCCCGGGAGGGTTTCTACGCGCAGAGAGCCCCGAGACGTTCGTCGTTGGGGAAGGCGCGGCTGGCCACCGCGCACAGCCGCTGGCGGGTCTCCTGGTCGTTGTTGAGCTCCGCCAGCCGCCCCAGCAGGATGAGCTTCTCGGTGGCCAGCGAATTCCAGTCGCGAGCCACATACAGCTCTACGAGCACCAGATGCGCGTCCACGTCACTGGGATCGCACATCAGCAGCCGGTGGGCGGCATCGAGTCCGGCTTCGAGCCGGCCCTCATGGGCATAGGCGCGAGCCGTCTGCAGCAGGAGCGACCGCAGCGTCCCGCTGTCGCCTGCCAGGTCGGCCGCCTCGGCCGCGACCAGCAGCTCGGCTCCCGTCGGCCCGTGCTGCGTCTCGCCGCCGGTCCCGATGACGAGGGAGCCGTCGAGCGGACCCTCCATGACGCCGACCGCGGGGGTCACTTCCGGTTGCCCGGCCGCCGTCGCCGATCGGACAGATCCGAGCGCATTGTCGATCGGCTCGTCACGCAAACGGAGCGCCCGAGCCAGCAGCTGTTCGGCGGCTTGGTCTCCGACCGAAAGGCGGATCTCGCGCTGGAGGCCCCGCTGGCGTCGCGCCCGCTCGGGCGAATCCTCGAGGTTCAGGGCTCGTCGTAGAGTGTCCGCGGCCTCTGGGAGTCTTCCGGCGGCCTCCTGGATCTCAGCCACGTGATCCAGGGCCAAGGCGGCATCGACCCGTTGCCCGGCGGTGGTCAGAGCCTCGGCCTGACCCAACAGCGCGCCCTCGTCATGCGGGGCCCGGGCAACCGCCGCCGCGTACTCGACCAGGGCCTCTTCGAGGTGCCCCAGCCGGAGCAGCACCCCGCCCAGGCTCGTGTGCGGAAGCGCGCGAGACGGGGCGATCGCCGCCGCAGCCCGGTAAGCCGCCATAGCGTCCTGCGGCGCGCCGCGCAGCACGGCCACGTGGCCAACCCGCAGAGCTTCCTTGTAGCGCTCGTACAGATCGTCCGTCATACGCCCATGATGCCCTCCCGCGAGAGCGCCGTCGCGGGTACGTGCGGAGGCGGCCTCCGGCGCTTCGTCCTACGGCAGCTGACCGGTCCGCTCGACGCCACGATTCACACCCTCGAGCGCCCGAACGGTGCCGGCGAGAGCTCTCAAGAGTGCGTATGGAAGCGAGCGCACCTGAACGTGCGCGAGCGAGGAGCGGAGGCGCCAACAAGGGGCACGGACCGCCCCAGCGCCGACTAGCGCTTCGTGTACTGCGGGGCCTTGCGGGCCCGCTTGAGCCCGTACTTCTTGCGCTCCTTCATCCGTGGGTCGCGGCTCAGCAGGCCGGCCTGGCGGAGCGGAAGACGATTGCCCACGGGGTCCAGCTGGAGCAGGGCGCGGGCGATGCCGTGGCGAATCGCGCCGGCCTGGCCGGTCACGCCGCCGCCCTCGACCTTGATCTGGGCGTTGTAGGCACCCTCCGTCCCGGTGACGCGGAAAGGCATGCGGACGTCGGCCTCGTCGATGGCGTTGCCGAAGTGCTGTTCGAGGGAGCGATCGTTGACGACGATCTCACCCGACCCCGGAACGAGCCGGACGCGAGCGACCGCGGTCTTGCGACGACCGGTCCCGTAGAAGTAGGCAGGGGTGGTCATGACGCTCCTCGTCAGGCGAGCGGTTCAGGCCGCTGGGCCTTGTGCGGGTGCTCTGGGCCGGCGTAAACCTTCAGCTTCGTCAGCTGCTGGGCCCCGAGGCGGTTGTGGGGCAGCATCCCCTTGACGGCGCGGCGGATCACTTCCTCGGGCCGGCGCTCCAGAAGGTGCCCCAGGGTCTCCGACTTCAGGCCGTGCGGGTAGCCGCTGTGGCGCATATACAGCTTGGATTCTTTCTTGTTCGATGTGACCGCGATCTTGCCGGCGTTCACGACGACGACGTGGTCACCCGAGTCCATCGTCGGGCTGTAGAGAGGCTTGTTCTTGCCTTCGAGTACGCGCGCGATGCGCGACGCCAGACGGCCGAGCGTCTCGTCCGTCGCGTCCACGACGTACCAGCGTCGCTCGATCTCGCTCTCACGGACCGTATATGTCTTCGCGGTCATCGTTCTCCGTTCGATCTGGCGATCGTGCTTGCCGGAGCCGTCCTGCTCCTCGCGGAGCCGAGGACGACTCGCCGGAGGCAGAGGCCCTTCGCCGGGGCCACAACCCCATTGAACGCCGGCCGTGGCGACGCGAGCGCCGCTGCGACCGCCTCTTCGCTTGTCCTTCCGTGACCGACCTCCAGGAGAGCGGCCACCATCCTTCGCACCATCTGGCCGAGGAACGCGTCGGCCGCGACGTCTATCGTCACGAGCGACCCGTTCCGCCTGACGCGGATCGAGTGCACGACCCGCACCGGCTGCCGGTGCGCCACCCCGAAGGCGCTGAAGTCGTGGCGGCCCACCAGGACCGACCCGGCCCGCTCCATCGCGGCGGTATCCAGTGGGTCCCGCACCCCGAGCGCGAAACGCTCGCGGAGCGGGCTTCGCGGCCCGTTCCAGACGGTGTAGCGATACTCCCGATATCGCGCCGCGTGGCGTGGGTTGAACCCGGCCGCGACGCGCCTCACGTCGCGGATTGCCACGTCCTCCGGCAGCAGAGCGTCGAGCGCCCTGGCCAGCTCCTTCGCCGTCCTTCCCTTCGGGTCGGTGAATGCGATCACCTGCCCGATGGCGTGAACTCCGGCGTCGGTACGACCCGCCGCTGCGACGCGGACCCGGCTTCCGCCGGAGATCCTCGCCAGTGCGGCTTCGAGTTCTCCCTGGACTGTCCGCGCTCCAGGTTGGATCTGGAACCCGGCGAAGTCCGTGCCGTCATATTCCACTCGTGCGCGGAACCGCACGAGGGCGCCCTCTCGGGCGCTCATCTGTCGCCACTCAACCGCCGCATGGCTTGCGGTGCCCGGCGGAGCGACGACTCGCGAACGTCGTGGCTACACGAGCTCGATCTGAACGATCGGGGCCGCGTCGCCGATGCGCTGGCCGACGTGAACGATCCGGGTGAAGCCGGACGTCCGATCGGCGTACTTGGGAGCGATCTCATTGAAGAGCTTGGTGACCACCAGCGGCTCGTTGGGGAACTCCGCCACGACCGCCCGACGCGCGGCCAGGTCGCCGCGCTTCGCCAGCGTGATCATCTTCTCGACCCGGCCCCGAACCTCCTTGGCCTTCGCCTCGGTGGTTTGAACCCGCTCGTATCGAAGGACCGATACGGTCAGATTCTTGAAGAGAGCCAGGCGCGGTCCCTGCTTGCGGCCGAGCTTGCGGCCGTCGATTCGGTGGGCCATGGCTCAGGCCTCCTCGGGAGGCAGATCGTCGAACTGGTCTTCCTCTTCGACTTCGTCGAGATCGTCGCCGAGCGAGGACTCCTCGCTGTCGGGGAGGATGAAACCGCGCATGCGCAGCCGCTCCTTCATCTCGTCGAGCGACTTCTTGCCGAAGTTGCGCATCCGCAGCAGATCGTCGTCGGAGAGCTGCAGCAACTGACCGACCTTGACGATGTTGTTGCGCTTCAGCGAGTTGTAGGCCCGCATCGGCAGGTCGAGCTCCTCGATCGGCATGTCGAGCATGTTCGGCGGGAGCTGCGGGACGCTGGTCGCCACGCGGTCCGTGCCTGCGGCCACCAGCCCGATGTTGGCGAAGAGCGAGAACTGGCGGACGAGGATTTCGGCGGCGCGACTGAGCGCCTCCTCCGGAGAGATCGTGCCGTCCGTCTCGAGCTCGATCGTTAGCTTGTCGTAGTTGGTCATCTGCCCGACGCGAGTGTTCTCGATCGAGTAGTTGACCTTGCGGACCGGCGTGAAGATCGCATCGACCGGGATGACGCCGATGGGGTTCGACTCGGAGCGCTCGGCCGCGAGGTAGCCAACGCCCTTCTCGACCGTCAGGTCCATCTCGATCGTCACGTCGTCGGAATCGAGGGTCATGATCGGCAGTTCGGGGTTCACGATCTCGACGTCCGCCGATTCCTGAATGTCCGCGGCCGTCACCATGCCGGCGCCGCTCTTGATGAGCTTGAGCTGGATGGGGTGCGTCGCGAAGCTCTTCAGACGGAGCTTCTTGACGTTGAGGACGATCTGAGTGACGTCCTCCTTCACGCCCGGAATGCTCGTGAATTCGTGATAGACGTCACGGATCTGGATCGCCGTCACGGCTGCGCCCTCCAGCGAGGACAGCAGAACCCGTCGAAGGGCGTTGCCCAGAGTGACGCCGTAGCCGGCCGGCAGCGGGCTGGCCTCGTACTTGGCGTACGAGCCGAGCTCTTCGACCGGCGCGATCTGCGGGATCTCGAGTTCGATCATCGGGGGGCGTTACCTCGAGTAGTACTCGACCACGAGCTGCTCGTTGAGGTCGAGCGGCATCTGGTCGCGGCGCGGGGCAGTCAGAACAGACCCGGCGAGCTTCGCCGCGTCGACGCTGAGCCACTCCGGAACCTGGCGCGACCGGATAAGCTCCGCCGCCTCTTTGAAGGGCTCACGAGTCCGATGCGTCTCACGGACTTCGATCTTGTCGCCCGGCCTCACCTGCATCGACGGGATGCTAGAGACACGGCCGTTCACGCTGAAGTGGGCATGGCCGACCATCTGGCGCGCCTCGGCGCGTGAAGCGGCGAAGCCCATCCGGTAGACGACGTTATCCAGGCGCAGCTCCAGCATGCGAAGCAGGTTCTCGCCGGTGACTCCGGGCGTGGAGCTGGCCGTCTCGAAGTAGCCCTGGAACTGGCGCTCCAGCACGCTGTAGACGCGGCGGATCTTCTGCTTCTCTCGAAGCTGCATGCCGTAGTCGCCGACCTTGCGGCGGCGGACCCCGTGCTGGCCTGGGGGCGCCTGGCGGCGCTCCCAGGAGCACTTCTTGGAGTAGCAGCGGGTCCCCTTAAGGAAGAGCTTGGCGCCCTCCCGACGGCAGAGCCGGCAAACGGGATCGGTGTAGCGGGCCATCGATCGTCCTCCCTAGACGCGCCGCCGCTTGGGCGGGCGGCAGCCGTTGTGGGGGACTGGGGTTACGTCGGTGATCGCGCTCACCTCGAGGCCGGCGGCCTGGAGGGAGCGGATGGCTTGCTCGCGGCCGGCACCGGGACCCTTGACGTAGACCTCGACCTGGCGCATGCCGTGTTCCATGGCCTTCTTGGCGGCCTGGTCCGCGGAGAGCGCCGCGGCGTAGGGCGTGCTCTTGCGTGAGCCCTTGAAGCCGGCAATGCCGGCCGAGCCCCAGCTGATCACGTTCCCGTTGGGGTCCGTGATCGTGATGATGGTGTTGTTGAAGCTCGCCTGGATGTGAGCGTGCCCCTGAGGCACGTTCTTTCGCTCCCGGCGGCGCTGCTTGGTAGCCCGCTTCCTTTCGGCCATTCCTGCGTCCGGCTCCTCTTTACTTCGTCGCCTTGCGCCGGACGCCGACCGTCTTCTTGGGTCCGCGGCGCTGCCGTGCATTGGTCTTGGTTCGCTGGCCCCGGGCCGGGAGGTTGCGCCGATGGCGCGAGCCCCGGTAGGAGCCGATCTCGATAAGCCGCTTGATGTTCAGGGCAACCTCGCGGCGAAGGTCGCCCTCAACCTTGTGGCGCCGGTCGATGATCTCCCGCAGCCGGTTCACCTGCTCCTCGGTCAGATCGCGAACACGCGTGTCCGGATTGACGTTTGACTGGGCGAGGATCTTCTGGCTTGTGGGAAGACCGATCCCGTATATGTAGGTGAGGGCGACCTCGACCCGCTTCTCGCGGGGAATGTCGATGCCTGCGATTCGTGCCATGCCCTACCCCTGCCGCTGCTTGTGCTTGGGATTGGCGCAGATGACCATCACGGTCCCGTGCCGGCGGATGACTTTGCAGTTGTCGCAGCGGGCCTTGACGGAAGCTCTGACTTTCAAGCGATCCTCGTTATCCTCGGCGGCGCTACTTGAGCCGATAGGTGATCCGACCGCGGGTCAGGTCGTAGGGCGAGAGCTCCACTCTGACTCGGTCGCCCGGCAGGATGCGGATGAAGTTCATGCGCAGCTTGCCGGAGATGTGTGCCAGAACGCGGTGGCCGTTCTCGAGTTCAACCGAGAACATGGTGTTGGGCAATGGCTCCAGCACCGTTCCCTCGACCTCGATCGCGTCCTTCTTTGCCACGTTCTGTGTGTCGTCCCTTTCTCGCACGAATGCCGGCCTGCCCGGCCGACACACGAACGAACAGGTTACCAAATACTCCCGAGCGAGGCAACCTGCCGGCTCCGCCATTGCCGCGGGGTGGTCGATCCGCCGCCCAAACGCCGGCCTAGGACCACTTCTGCGTCGTTCATGCCGCTGTGAGGATCACTGGCCCGCTGTCCGTCACCGCAATGGTGTGCTCGAAGTGGGCCGCGAGAGAATGATCGGTTGTCACGACCGTCCAGCCGTCGGCCAGCGTCTCCACGTCCGCGCTGCCGAGAGCCAGCATCGGCTCGATGGCGATGCAGACACCGGGCTGCAGCTCGGCATCGACACGGTTCGTCCTGTAGTTGGGCACCTGCAGCTCTTCGTGCATCTTCGTGCCGATGCCATGGCCGACGTACGGCCTGACGATGTCGCACCGGCCCTCGACCGCCACGTCCTCCACTGCACCCGACACGTCCTGGATATGCGCTCCCGGAACGGCGGCGGCGATGCCGGCCATCAAGGCCAGGCGGGTGGTGTCGATGAGACGGGCCACATCCGCCGGCGGCTTGCCGGTGTAGAACGTTCTGGCGCCGTCGGCGTGGTACCCCTGCCAGATCGCCCCGGCGTCAATGGAGACGACCTGGCCCTCCCCTATCACGCGCTTGCCGGGAATGCCGTGAACGACCTCGTCATCGATGGAGACGCAGATGCTCCCCGGGAAGCCCTTGTAGCCCTTGAACGACGGCCGGGCTCCGGCCTTCCGGATGTAGTCCTCGGCGATGGCGTCGAGGCGGGCCGTGGTCACGCCGGGGCGCAACTCCTCCTCCATCAGGGCGAGCACTGCGGCGACGATGCGACCGGCTCGGCGCATCAGCTCGATCTCCTGGCTCGTCCTGCGGGGAACGATCACCGATTCGGCCTTCGGCCCCGGGTGCCGGTCGTCGAGGCGATCGAAGCGCGCAGATCCTGACTGACCTCATCGATCCCACGACGGCCATCGACGGCCTTCAGGACGCCGTGCCCCCGATAGTACCCGACGACCTCGCCCAGCGCGCCGAGCTGCTGGCGAAGGCGGGCCTGAACGGTCGCCGGCTGGTCGTCCGTGCGCTGGTACAGCTCCGAGCCGTCGACGTCGCAGACGCCCGCAACCAGCGGCGGCTTGGTCTGCGCGTGGTAGGGATGACCCTCGGCGCGGCAGATCCACCGGCCGCCGAGGCGAGCCACCAGATCGGCCTCCGGAACCTCTATGTATGGCGCCACATCGACGCGGCCGCCCGCCTCGGTCAGGGCCTTGTCCAGCGCTTCGGCCTGAGCGGTGTTGCGCGGGAAGCCATCCAGCAGGATGCCCGCGGCGGCGTCCGGCTTGGCCAGACGCTGCAGGAGCATCTCGATGGTAACCGCGTCCGGGACGAGCTCGCCGCGGTCCATGTAGCCCTTGACCACCAGACCGAGCGGCGTCCCATCTCGAACGGCGGCCCGGAACATGTCGCCGGTGGCGACGTGGGCGAGGCCCAGCTGCTTGGACAGGATCTGAGCCTGCGTTCCCTTTCCGGCACCCGGCGCGCCCAGCAGAACGACCACGCGGCCGATCGATGCCGTCACCTGATGAAGCCCTCGTAGCTGCGCATCATCAGCTGGGCCTCGAGCTGCTTCATCGTCTCGACGACCACGCTGACGACGATCAGGACGCTCGTGCCTCCCAGGCCGACGCCTATGCCGGCGCTCTGCAAGTTCTTGAACATCGGCAGAGCGGCGATTGCCATCGGCAGGACCGCGACGGACGCCACGAAGATGGCGCCGGCGACGGTGATCCGGAAGGCAACGCGCCTGAGGTACTCCTCTGTCGGCAGGCCGGGTCGGATGCCCGGAATGAAGCCGCCGGATTTGCGAAGGTTGTTGGCCGTCTCATCGGGCTTGAAGACGATGAAGGTGTAGAAGAAGGCGAACGCGAAGGTCAGCAGGAAGTACAGGCTCAGGTACAGCGGCCCGGCTGGGTTCAGCCAGGAGATGACCCCGGTTGCGAAGTCCTTCACCCAACCCACGTTCGAGGCCGTGAAGTAGGCCGCGATCTGGTACGGGAAGAGCAGGATGCTGATGGCGAAGATGATCGGGATGACGCCCGCCATGTTCACCCGGAGAGGCAGGAACGTAGATCCGCCTTGGTAGATCCGGTGGCCGCGTACGCGGTTGGCGTACTGGATCGGGATCCGGCGCTGCCCCTCCTGCACGAAGATGATCACGAAGATGATGACCAGGCCGACGATCCCGAAGGCGAACAGCTCGAGCCAGTCCGGGCTTGCCAGGAACGACCCGACCGTGGCCGGGACGCGAGACACGATGCCGGCGAAGATGATGAAGCTGATGCCGTTGCCGATCCCCTTCTCGGTGATCAGCTCGCCCAGCCACATCAGGACCACCGAGCCGACGGTAAGGGCCAGGATCTGAGTCAGGCTCTGATAGGTCTCGAAGCTGAAGTTGGTCGTGAAGGCCGCGACGCCTGACCTCTGGAGCATGTCGTTCTGCACGAAGGCCAGGATGCCGTAGGCCTGAAGCGCGGCCAGTGGAACCGACAGCATGCGCGAGTAGCTCGTGATCTTGTTGCGGCCGTACTCGCCTTCGCGACTCAGGGCCTGCAGGGACGGAATCGTCGACTGCAGGATCTGCATGATGATGGTGGCGTTGATGTAAGGGTTCAGCCCGAGTCCGACGATCGACATGCGCCGCACGTCCCCGCCCGAGAAGAGCGACAACAGGCCGAAGAAGCCGTTGTCGGTACCCTGGGCGTTCAGTCCGGCGACATTGATGCCCGGGATCAGGACGTGCGCCAGGGCACGGTAGACCACCAGGATCGCCAGCACGAACAGGATCCGCCGCCGGATGTCCGGCGCCCGGAAGGCGTTCAGCATCGACTCGAGCATTGCTCCGGCGCCCTTCTATGCTTCCGAGCCGGTCTCGTCGGCCGGGCTCGTCGGGGGGAGGGTCTCCGCGGCGGCCGAAGCCGCCCGTGCCGCCGGCTTGGGGGCCGGACGTACGGGTGTGGCAGCCTCGTCGGGGGCCTGATCGGCGTCGCCCTCGTCGGTCGGGAACTCGAGCACCTGGGCCGTGCCTCCGGCCGCCTCGATCTTGGCCGTGGCGCTCTTGCTGAACGCATCGGCCACGATAAAGAGGGGCCTCGTAACGTCGCCGTGGCCGAGAACCTTGAGGGGCTTGTCCAGGGACCTGACCAGCCCCGCGGCCGCGAGGATGTCGGGGGTCACCGTCACCGGCGCGGGCTTGGCGGGCTTGGCGGGCTTGGCGGGCTTCGCGGCCTTGGCCGCCTTGCCTTCGACCTCGGGCATGTCGAGGATGCCGGTCTCGGCCAGGGCCGAGATGCGACCTACGTTCACGACCTCGTACTCGATGCGGAACACGTTCCGGAAGCCGCGCAGCTTGGGGATGCGGACGTGGATCGGGGTCTGCCCGCCCTCGAACCACGGCTGGATCGTGCCGCCGGTCCGGGACTTCTGGCCCTTGGTACCGCGCCCGGCGGTCTTGCCCTTGCCGGCAGCGATCCCTCGGCCGACGCGGGTGCGCGGCCTGTGGGCGCCCACGGCCGGGCGCAGGTCATGCAACTTCATCGCTTCTCCTCGGGCCCGCCCTCGGACAGCTCCTCGACCTGGACGAGGAAGCGGACCTGACGGACCATCCCTCGCGTGGCCTCGTTGTCGGGCACCTCGACGGTGTCGCCGATGCCACGCAGGCCGAGCGCCCGAATGGTGCCGCGATTGCGGGCGATGTGGTTGATCGTGCTCTTGGTCTGGGTCACTCGCAGCTTAGCGGCCATCGCCCACCTCCACGGAAGGCTGGCCGGCCACGATCGATCGGACGCGAACGCCCCGCCGCGCGCTTAGCTCTTCGGCCGAGTGCAGGGTCTGGAGAGCCTCGAGCGTGGCCCGCGTCACGTTGACGGGGTTGGTCGAGCCGAAGACCTTGGCCAGGATGTCGCGGATCCCGGCCGCCTCGACGACGGCACGGACGGCGCCGCCGGCGATGACGCCGGTGCCCTGCGAGGCCGGCTTGAGCATGATCCTGGACGCACCGAAGTCGTGACGGACTTCGTGCGGGATGGTGGTCCCCACCATCGGGATCTTGATGATGTGCTTCTTCGCGTCCTCGACACCCTTGCGAATGGACTCGGGCACCTCGCCGGCCTTCCCAAGGCCGACGCCGACGTGTCCGGCCCCGTCGCCGACGACGACGATCGCGCTGAAGCTGAAGCGACGGCCGCCCTTGACGACCTTCGCGACTCGGTTGATCTGGACGACGCGCTCTTCGAGCGTCAGCTTGTTGGGATCGATCCTGGCCAAGTGGTCAGCTCCTTCGCGTCAGAACTCGAGGCCGGCTTCGCGGGCGGCGTCGGCCAGCGACTTGATCCGTCCGTGGTACCGAAACCCGGCCCGGTCGAAGACGACGCGTTCGATCCCCGCGCTCCGGGCGCGCTCGGCGATCAGGCGACCAACGGTCTTCGCCTCTTCGCTCTTCTTCTGGTTGGCCGTCTTCAGCTCCTTCTCGAGGCTGGAGGCTGCCGCCAGCGTCTTGCCGGACGTGTCGTCGATCACCTGGGCATAGATATTGTTGAGGCTGCGGAAGACGGCCAGGCGCGGACGCTCTGGCGAGCCCGACAGGCGAAGCCTGATCCGCTCGTGCCGCTTCTGGCGCGCGCCCCCGCGGCTGGCGACCTGCGTCATCGTGCTGATTCCTTCGTCAATGGGCTCACTTCTTGGCGCCGATCTTGCCGGCCTTGCCGGCCTTGCGGCGGATCTGCTCGCCGAGGTAGTGGACGCCCTTGCCCTTGTAGGGCTCAGGCTTGCGGGTGGCCCGGACCTGGGCCGCGATCTGCCCGACCAGCTCCTTGTCGATCCCGACGACCGCCAGGCGGACGGGGCTCTCGAGCTCGAAGGTGATGCCGGCCGGCGGCGCGATCTCGATCGGGTGGCTGTAGCCGAGGTTCAGCTGGAGCTTGTCCCCCACCTTGGCGGCGCGGTAGCCGACGCCGGTGATCTCGAGGGCCTTGCGATAGCCCTCGGTCACGCCGATCACCATGTTGGCGACGAGCGTTCGGGTCAGGCCGTGCAGCTGCTTGTGGTGCTTGGCCTCGGTGGGTCGCTCCACGACGATCTTGGAGCCCTCCATCGAGACGTGCATGTCGGGGTGGAGGGCGCGGTTCAGCGAGCCCTTGGGACCCTTCACGGTGATATCCCGCCCGACAATGGAGACGTCCACGCTGGGCGGAACGGTGATCGGCAATCGTCCAATACGCGACATCGCCGGCCTACCAGACGTAGGCCAGGACTTCACCGCCGAGCTGGGCCCTGTGGGCCTGAGCGCCGGTCATGATGCCCTGGCTGGTGCTGACGATCACGAGGCCGAGTCCGCCGAGCACCCGGGGGATCTCGGTCTTGCGCGCGTACACGCGCAGGCCGGGTTTGCTGATGCGCTTCAGGCCCGAGACGACGGGGGCCTTGCCATCGACGTACTTGAGCGTGACGCGAAGCACCTGGCGCGCGCCCTCGTGCTCCTCGCGAACCTCGGCGATGAAGCCCTCCTCGACGAGGATTCGGGCGATCTCTCGCTTCGTCCGCGAGGCCGGAACGACGACGTCCGCGTGCCGCGCCCGCGACGCGTTGCGAATGCGAGTCAGCATGTCCGCGATCGGATCGGAGACGTTCATATCTCTACCAACTCGACTTGGTGACGCCGGGCAGCTCGCCGAGAAGCGCTCGCTCTCGGAAGCAGATGCGGCACAGTCCGAACCGACGAATGAAGGCGCGCGGCCGACCGCAGACAAAGCAGCGGTGATAGGCGCGAACCTTGAACCGCGGCGTCCGCTTCGCCTTGGCGATCATCGACTTCTTAGCCATGGCTTCTCCTCCCCGCGCCTAGCCGGCGAAGGGCATGCCGAGGAGTTCGAGCAGTCGCTTCGATTCCTCGTCGGTCTTCGCCGTCGTCACGATGCTGATCTCCAGCCCGCGGAGACGGTCCACCTTGTCGTAGTCAATCTCCGGGAACGCGAGTTGCTCCCGAAGCCCCAGCGAGTAGTTGCCGCGCCCGTCGAAAGACTTCGCCGGGACGCCGTGGAAGTCTCGGATGCGGGGCAGGGCGAGCCGCGTCAGCCGCTCGAGGAAGTCCCACATTCGGTCACCCCGAAGGGTGACGCGGGCGCCGATCGTGTTGCCGGTGCGCAGGCGGAACTGCGCGATCGAGCGCTTGGCCCTGGTGGTCACGGGATGCTGGCCGGTGATCGCGCCCAGATCGCTCACGGCGGCGTCGACCGCCTTGGGGTTCTGGAGCGCCTCTCCCAGGCCGATGTTGACGACGATCTTGGAGAGCCGCGGGACCTCCAGGGGGTTGGAGTAGCCGAACTGCTTCTGCAACGCCGGCACGGCCTCTTCCTTGTAGCGCTGGTGCAGGCTGCCGCTCATGCGTCTGCCTCGAGTTGCTCGCGGCAGTGGCCGCACACGCGAACGCTCTGGCCACTGCCGAGGCGCTCGTGCTTGACTCGCGTGACCCGATCGCAGCGCGGGCAGACGAGCATGACGTTGCTGGCGTCGATCGGCATCGGCTTGTCGACGATGCCGCCCTGCTGGACCTGCGGCGCGCGGTCGTTCCGGGACATCGAGCGGCGCGGCTTGGTGTGGCGCTTGGCGATGTTGATGCCCGAGATCACGACCGAAAGCGGTCGGCTCGAGACGCGGCGCCAGCGGCCGGCGGACTTCTCATTGGCGACCGGGTTGCGCAGGACGCGCTCCACCTTGCCGCGCTTGCCGGCGTCCTTGCCGTGCAGCACGACGACCGTATCGCCGTTCCGGATCTCGGGCACCTTGTTGGACGGTGCGGTCCTGTCCGCAGCCATCACAGCACCTCCGGCGCAAGAGAGACGATCTTCATGTAGTTGCGGTCCCGCAACTCTCGGGCGACGGGGCCGAAGATGCGGGTGCCTCGTGGGTTGCCCTGGTTGTTGATGAGGACGGCGGCGTTCTCGTCGAAGCGGATGTAGCTGCCGTCCGGGCGGCCGTACTCTTTGGCCGTCCGCACGACGACCGCGCGAACCACGTCGCCCTTCTTGACCGGCGCGTTCGGGATTGCCTGCTTGACGCTGGCGATGATCACGTCGCCCACACCGGCGGTCGTCTTGCGCGAGCGGCCCATGATCCGAATGCACTGGATCGTCCGGGCGCCGGTGTTGTCGGCGACCCGGAGTCGGGTGTACTGCTGGATCATTCCGCGGCCTCCCGATCGGCGACGTGCCTGCCCGGGTGGGCCGCGCCGTGGATGGCCTCGTCCGTCTCTTCGTCCTCAACGACCGGCACGACGGTGGCGCCCTCGGCCGCGCGGGCGACGACGCTCACCAGCCGCCACCGCTTGGTGGCCGAGAGCGGTCGGGACTCCTCGATGAGGACCGTGTCGCCGACGTGCGCCTCGTTGGTTTCGTCGTGGGCCTTGAACTTGCTGGTCAAGCGGATGACCCGCTTGTACAGCGGATGCCGCGTCATGCGCTCGACGGAGACGACGATCGTCTTGTCCATCTTGTCGCTGACGACGCGGCCGACCTTGGTCTTCCGCTTGCCCTGCACTGCTGCTCCTGGCATCGCGTGATCTCCTACGCCGTCCGAGAGCGCTCGTCGCGGCGCTCGCGCTGCACGGTGAGGATCCGCGCGATCGTCCGTCTGGTCTGGGGAATCGAGCTGTAGTCCTTCAACTGGCGGGTGTTGAGCTGGAAGCGAGCCTGCCACAGGTCCTGCTTGGCCTGGAGAAGCTGCTCGTCGAGCTCCCCGTCTGACAGGGCTCGAACCTTATCGATGTCCATCTGCCAGGCCTTCCTTCAAGATGACTCTGGTAGCGACCGGAAGCTTGTGGCTGGCGAGACGCATGGCCTCGACCGCCTCGACCTGGTCAACGCCGGCCATCTCGAACAGGATTCGGCCGGGCTTGACCACCGCGACCCAGTGGTCTGGCGCGCCCTTGCCGGAGCCCATTCGGGTTTCGGCCGGCTTCTTGGTCGCGGGCTTGTCGGGGAAGACGCGGATCCAGATCTTGCCGCCGCGCTTGACCGAGCGGGTCATGGCGCGTCGGGCGGCTTCGATCTGGCGGCTAGTTATCCAGGCCGGTTCGAGAGTGGCAAGGCCGAAGTCGCCGAAGGCCACGGTCGTGCCGCCCTTGGCGATTCCGGACATCCGGCCTCGCTGGACCTTTCGATGCTTGACCCGCTTGGGCATCAACATCGCTACACCCCCGTCCCAACGACGGTCGGCTGAGGGAGAGCCTCGCGGCGAGGCTTCTCGGCCGCGACCTCACCCCGGTAGATCCAGACCTTCACGCCGATCCGACCGTAGGTCGTAAGGGCGTGGACCTGGGCGTAGCTGATGTCCGCGCGGAGCGTTCCGAGCGGGATTCGGCCTTCCTTGTCCCACTCGCGACGGGCCATCTCCGAGCCGCCGAGGCGACCCGCGACCGCGATCTTCACGCCCTTCGCGCCGGCCTTCATCGTCCTCTGCACGGCCTGCTTCATCGCCTTCTTGAACGCGATTCGGCGAGCCAGCTGCTGGCTGATGTTGGCTGCAACGAGGGCGGCATCGAGCTCCGGCTGGCGGATCTCCTTGACCTCGAGCTTGACCTTGCGCTTGGTCAGCGCGCCGACCTGCTGACGAAGCAGCTCGACGTTGGCGCCGCCCTTGCCGATGACGATGCCCGGCTTGGCGGTGTGGATCGTGACCGTGACGTGGTTGATGCCACGCTCGATCTCGACTCCGCTGACGCT
>JBGQBD010000041.1:0-18974 GCA_041494645.1 Candidatus Limnocylindria bacterium | reverse complement strand
TGTTGTTTACTACAACGTCAAGCGGGCCTGGTGGCGGGCCATGGTCCAGGAGCGCAACGACATCGTCGGCCTGGACGCGAGCATCATCATGGCGCCCCAGGTGTGGGTCACCTCCGGCCACGTGGCGAACTTCACCGACCCCCTCGTCGAGTGCCAGACGTGCCGGCGGCGCTACCGCCTGGACGAGCTGCCGGGCGCCGAGAATCTGACGAACACCGAGCTGGCCGATCCCACCGTGGTCGAGCGTCTGGGCCTCAAGTGCCCGGCCGACGGGGGGCCGCTTTACGCCCCGCGCCGCTTCAACCTGATGTTCAAGACCCACATGGGCCCCGTCGAAGAAGACAGCAACGAGGTCTACCTGCGCCCGGAAACGGCCCAGGGCATCTACGTCAACTTCCGAAACGTCCGCGAAACCAGCCGCAAGAAGCTCCCCTTCGGGATCGCCCAGATCGGCAAGGCCTTCCGCAACGAGATCAGCCCCGGCAACTTCGTCTTCCGGATGCGCGAGTTCGAGCAGATGGAGATGCAGTACTTCGTCAAGCCCGAGACGGCCGCGGCGACCTTCGAGGAATGGATGCCGAAGCGGCGGGCCTGGTACGAGCGCTACGGCGTGACCCCGTCGCGCCTGCGGTTCCGCGAGCACCGGCCGGACGAGCTGGCCCACTACGCCAGGAAGGCCGTGGACATCGAATACCGCTTCCCGTTCGGCTGGAAGGAGCTCGAGGGGATCCACAACCGCGGCGACTGGGACCTGGGCCGCCACCAGCAGGCCACCGGCGAGAACCTCGAATACTTCGACCCGGCGACCGAGGAGCGCTACTTGCCCTGGATCGTCGAGACCTCGGCCGGCGGCGACCGGGCCGCGTTCACGTTCCTGATCGACGCCTACCGCGAGGAAGAGGTCCGCGGCGAGAAGCGCGTGGTCCTGGGGTTCAACCCGGAGCTGGCCCCGTACAAGGTGGCGGTCCTGCCGCTGCTCAAGAAGCGCGACGAGATCGTGGAGATCTGCCACAGGCTGCGCGACGACCTGGCCGGGGACATCATGGCCGTCTACGACGACACGGCCGCGATCGGCAAGCTGTACCGGCGCCAGGACGAGATCGGCACGCCGTGGTGCGTCACGATCGACGTGGACTCGCTGGAGGACGGCAAGGCCACCATCCGCGACCGCGACTCGATGGAGCAGGTCAGGGTCGACATCTCGCAGGTGAAGCCGATCGTCCTGGATCGGCTGGCTGGGGCGCGAGGGTAGACCAGGCCAGCCTCAGTGGGCTGGAGCGGCCGCCTCGGCCGGCGCCGGGGCCGTCAGCTCTCCCCGCAGGTACCTGTCGATGTTGGCCGCGGCCTTCTTGCCGTCGCCCATGGCCAGGATGACCGTGGCCGCGCCGCGGACGATGTCCCCGCCGGCGAAAACCCCGTCCCTCGAGGTCTGGTGGTTGTCGTCGATCTCGATGTAACCCCGCTTGTTGACACGCAGGTCCGGCGACCTGGCGGTGAGCAGCAGGTTGGATCGGGTGCCGATAGCCACCACGACCATGTCGCAGGGGAAGATGAACTCCGAGCCGGGGATCTCGACCGGCTGGCGCCGCCCCGAAGCATCCGGCTCGCCAAGCTCCATGCGGACGCAACACAGGCCGGTGACCCAGCCCTTCTCGTCGCCGAGGACTTCTGTCGGTGCGGTCAGGAACTCGAAGCGGACCCCCTCCTGCTCGGCGTGGTGGACCTCCTCGATCCGGGCGGGAAGCTCCTTTCGGGACCGCCGGTAAACGCACACGGACTCGGCCGCGCCCAGCCGGAGGGCCGTCCGGACGGAGTCCATGGCGACGTTTCCGCCGCCCACCACCGCCACGCGCTGGCCGTGGAGGACCGGCGTGTCGGACTCGGGGTTGTAGGCGCCCATCAGGTTGACCCGGGTCAGGTACTCGTTGGCCGTGTAGACGCCCTTGAGGTTCTCGCCCGGCACGTTCATGAAGACCGGCAGACCGGCCCCCACGGCGACGAAGACCGCGTCGTACTTCTCGCGCAGCTCCGGCAGGGTGTAGGTCTTGCCGATGATCGAGTTCGGCTGGATCTCCACGCCGTCGGCGACGAGCCGATCAACTTCCTTCTGGACGATGTCCTTGGGCAGGCGGAACTCCGGGATGCCGTAGATTAGGACGCCGCCGGCAGCATGGAAGGCCTCGAAGATCGTGACCTTGTGACCGCGCTTCGTAAGCTCGCCCGCGGCCGTCAGGCCGGCCGGTCCGGAGCCGACGATGGCGACCTTCTTGCCGGACGGCGCTGGCGGGGCGGCGGTGAAGACCTCGGTGTGGGTGATCGCCCAGTCGGCCACGAAGCGCTCCAGGTGGCCGATCGCGACGGGAGTGCCCGTCTTGGCTCGCAGGCAGACCTGCTCGCACTGGGTCTCCTGCGGGCAGACCCGGCCGGTGACGCAGGGCAGGGCGTTGTCGGCCAGAAGCGAGTCCGCGGCAGCCTTGACGTTGCCTTCGCCGAGCAGCCGGATGAAGTTAGGGATGTTGACGGCGACGGGGCAGCCATCGACGCAGTACGGCTTGGGGCACTGCAGGCAGCGATCGGCCTCCATGATGGCCAGCTGCTCGGTGTAGCCGAGGTTGACCTCGGCGAAGTTACGGGCCCGGGCCATGGCTTCCTGCTCGGGCATGGCGCCCCGCAGCAGCTTCATCCGCTCTTTCTTGGAAGGAGGCTCGGGATGCTCGGCTCTGGCGGCGAGGGTCAGGTCGGATGGGTCGCTCATCAGTGGGCCTCCGCGTGCGAGGCCTGCCAGCGTTCCAGGGCTGCCTGTTCGAACTCTCGATACGTGTTGAGCCGATCTGTCAGCTGGCCGAAGTCCACCTTGTGGCCGTCGAACTCGGGGCCGTCGTAGCAGGCGTACTGGCGATTGCCGTCGATCGACACGCGGCAGCCGCCGCACATCCCCGTCCCGTCGATCATGATCGAGTTGAGCGAGACAGTTGTCTTGATGCCGTACGGTCGGGTCAGCTCGGAGCAGGCCCGCATCATCGGGACCGGCCCCACCGCGAAGACCTCGTCGATCCCGCCGGCCTCGCACAGATCCTTGAGGGCCTCCGTCACGAAGCCATGGCGGCCGTAGCTGCCATCGTCCGTGCAGACGACCACGTCGCCCGCAGCGCGCAGCTCGTCCTCGAGGATGGCCCATTCCTTGGATCGCCCGCCGATGACGCTCGTGACTTTCACGCCGCGCTCGGCCAGGGCCTGGGCGATGGGATAGACGACCGCGGTGCCGACGCCGCCGCCGACGCACACGGCGTGGCCGCTTTCGAGCAGCTCCGTGGGGTTCCCCAGCGGTCCGGCGATGTCGGTGATGGCGTCGCCGACCTGCAGCGATGTCAGCTCGTGGGTGCTCTTGCCGATCGCCTGAACGACCAGCGTGATGGTGCCGGCCGACCGGTCGACGTCGGCGATGGTCAGCGGGATGCGCTCGGCGCCCGGTCCGCGCCGCACGATCACGAACTGTCCGGGCTGGCGGATCTCGGCGATCCGGGGCGCGTCGACGACGAGTCGGGTTACGTTCGGCGACAGCTGCGCCTTGCTGACGATCGGGTGCATCTCGCTCCGCTGGAGGTCATGGACAGGATTGTGTGCTAAGACACTACGCAATTCTGGCAAATCGTGCCCGTGGCGAAGGTCCCCCGGCACGCCCGCTCTATACGCCGGCGTGGGGCCGAAGGTCACATCCTGGGACCTCGAACGGGTGGGAGGGCCTCGCCTATCAGCCTAGCAGCGACCGCGAGGTCGTGCGGCTGGCCCTGCACGGCCCTGCCGTCCCCCGGCGGGCCGTCCTGCCGGCCCGCGGTGCCGGGCGGCAGCGGGGCGGGCTGGCCCGCGCCTGTACAATCACCGGGACATCGTGCGATTCCGTCGCTCGGGCGCTTCCCCGCCGCCCGCGGCGCGACAAGCCCCGCATCCAAGGAGAGTGACACCCCCATGGCCGACTCTGGCTCCAAGACCCACAAGGCCGCCAAGCGCTACATCTACGCTTGGGGCGGCGGCAAGGCCGAGGGCAACGGCGGGATGAAGGACCTGCTCGGCGGCAAGGGCGCCGGGCTGGCTGAGATGACCAACGCCGGTCTGCCGACACCTCCGGGCTTCACGATCACCACCGAAGCCTGCAACGACTACTTCGCCGCCGGCAAGAAGCTCCCGGCCGGCCTCTGGAACGACGTCCTGGCTGCCGTGAAGGTCGTCGAGCGGCAGACCGGCAAGGGCTTCGGCGATCCCAAGAACCCTCTCCTCGTCTCCGTCCGATCCGGCGCCAAGTTCTCGATGCCGGGCATGATGGACACGGTCCTCAACCTCGGTCTCAACGAGCGGACCCTCCAGGGCCTCATCGCCTCCACCGGTGAGGAGCGCTTCGGCTGGGACGCCTACCGCCGCTTCATCTCCATGTTCGGCCGGATCGTGCTGGACGTTCAGCCGCGCGTCGCCAAGGGCAAGGACGGCTCGTTGGTCGAATACAACCGCTTCGACGAGGCCCTCGAGGCCGCCAAGGAGAAGCACGGCAAGGGCGCCAAGGGCGAGCCCGCGAAGGACACTGACCTCACCGTCGACGACCTCAAGAAGCTCGTCGCCGTGTACAAGAAGATCGTCAAGGACGCGATCGGCCGCGGCTTCCCCGACGACCCGAACGAGCAGCTCGACCTGGCCATCAAGGCCGTCTTCGCCTCCTGGTTCGGCAAGCGCGCCAACGACTATCGCAACAGCCAGAAGATCGCCCATGACCTCGGCACCGCGGTGAACGTGGTGACGATGGTCTTCGGAAACATGGGCGACGACTCCGGCACCGGCGTCGCCTTCACCCGCGACCCGAACACCGGCGAGAAGGTCCTCTTCGGCGAGTACCTGACCAACGCCCAGGGCGAGGACGTCGTCGCCGGCATCCGCACGCCGTTGGCGATCGCGACGCTGGCCCAGAAGATGCCCAGGGCCTACGCCGAGTTCAAGAAGATCGCCGAGAAGCTCGAGAGGCACTACAAGGACGTCCAGGACCTCGAGTTCACGATCGAGCGCGGACGCCTGTACATGCTCCAGACCCGCAGCGCCAAGCGGACGGCCGCGGCCGCGGTGCGGATCGCGATCGAAATGGTCAAGGAGAAGCTCATCACGCAGGAAGAGGCCCTGGCCCGCATCGAGCCGGCCCAGGTCGACCAGCTCATGCGCGACCAGTTCGATCCGGCAGCCCGCGCCAGGGCCAAGCGGATGGCCAAGGGCCTCAACGCCTCGCCCGGGGCCGCCGTCGGCAAGGCCGTCTTCCACGCGGACACCGCCGTGGCCTGGGTCGAGAAGGGCCAGAAGGTCGTCCTCGTTCGCGAGGAGACCTCTCCCGACGACTTCCATGGCATGGCCGTTGCTCAGGGCATCCTTACCGCCAAGGGCGGCGCGACCTCGCATGCCGCCGTCGTCGCCCGCCAGATCGGCAAGCCCTGCGTCGCGGGGTGCGCCGAGCTGGAGGTCAACTACGCCACCCGCACGGCCACGGCCAACGGCGTGACGATCAAGGAAGGGGACCCGATCAGCCTCGACGGCTCGACCGGTGAGGTCTTCGTCGGCGCGCTGCCGACCGTTCACGCCCGGTACGAGGACCAGAAGGACCTCCAGACGGTCCTGGGATGGGCCGACAAGGTCCGCAAGCTGCAGATCTGGACCAACGCCGACAAGCCGGAAGAGGCCGCTCAGGCCCGCTCCTACGGCGCCCAGGGGATCGGCCTCTGCCGCACCGAGCACATGTTCCGCGAGGGCCCGCGCCTCGAGATCGTTCGCGGCGCGATTCTCGTCGCCAACGAGGCGACTCGGGCCAAAGCGAAGACCGCCGCCGGCCAGGCCCTCAACGCTGAGGAAAGGACTGCCGTCAAGCACTTCGACGCCGCCATGGCCAAGCTCGAAGTCCTCCAGCAGGGCGACTTCGAAGGGATCCTGGCCGCGATGTCCGGTCTGCCGGTCGTCATCCGCCTCATCGACCCGCCGCTCCACGAGTTCCTCCCGAACCTCGAGGATCAGCTCGTCAAGGTCACCAAGGCCGGTGACAGGGCGACGGCCAAGGACAAAGAACTGCTTGCGACGATCAAGTCGATGCACGAGCAGAACCCGATGCTCGGCCTGCGCGGCTGCCGCCTGGGCCTGATGATCCCCGACTTCGTAAAAATCCAGACCCGGGCCATCCTCAATGCGGCCGTCGCCGTGAAGAAGGCCAAGAAGGATCCGCGGCCTGAGATCATGATCCCGCTCGTCGGGCACGTGAACGAGCTGAAGGCCACCCAGGCGCTCCTCGAGGCCGAGGCCGCCGCCGTGGTCAAGGCCGCCGGTGTCAAGATCGACTACAAGTTCGGCACCATGATCGAGATCCCGCGAGCCTGCTGGGTCGCGGACGAGATCGCCGAGTACGCGCAGTTCTTCAGCTTCGGCACCAACGACCTGACCCAGATGACGTTCGGCTACAGCCGCGACGACGCCGAGGGCGGGTTCCTCCTCAAGTACGTCGAGGACAAGATCCTCCCCTACAACCCGTTCCAATCCCTCGATCCGGTCATCGTGAAAGAGATGAAGCTGGCCGTGGAGCTGGGCCGCAAGACCCGCCCCGACCTGAAGGTCGGCATCTGCGGCGAGCACGGCGGCGACCCGATGTCGATCGGGTTCTGCCACCAGATCGGCCTCAACTACGTCTCCTGCTCCCCGTTCCGGGTGCCGGTGGCTCGTCTGGCGGCGGCCCAGGCCGCCCTGCTGGGCGCGCCGGAGCGCGACAAGTAGCATTCTCCCCGCGCAGCTCGAACGCCCGGCGGGTTTCCCGCCGGGCGTTCCGATTCCCCAATTGGCAGCAGATTGCGCATCGCCTTCCTCTGCTCGTCGACGCGACGAGCCTGGACCCTCAGGTAGCCGAAGAGTCGAGACGGCACGAAGATCGGACCGATCTTTGCGGTCCGCCCGGCGATGGACGGACCGGCGGGGCAGCCTCGTCGGAGGGGATCCTAGCTGGCTTGGAGCGTCAGGAGGTAGCTGGTCATACCGGCGAGGGAGGTGATCGTGATGCTGTATATGCCGTCGGGCCACGGCCACGGCTGCGAGCGCCACGCATTCGGGATCGAAGCCGAAGCGGCGCCAGACGACGCCGCCGAGGGTGGGATCCAGAACTGCCCCGACCAAATGGTCCCGCCCGCTCCGACTGCCTGCCGGGTCGTGGCCGTCGCCGGAGCGCCAACAGCAGCCCCTGAGCTCGAGGCGACCTGCGCGGCCGGAAGCGGGCTCACCTGGGCGTAGGCCGGGAATCCCGCCGGAGGCATATTCGCCGGGTGGTCGGGGCCACCAATGTATGCCACCGTTACGCTCCTGACCTGGATGCTGTGAGGCCAGGTGATGGCCAGTCCGAAGACCTGGCTCCCGCGACCGACGGTGATGGTCGTGTAGCGCGGTGAACCGGCGGCCACCCAGGTCGTGACTGGCGATGGCACTCGCTGCTGTGCCGGCAACTGAGCCAGGTCGGGCATGATGGCCACGCCGTATCCCCAGCCGTCATGTGGATCGATAGTGCTCAGCGCGGTCCAATCCACCGCCCACCAGCGCGCATCGGCGGCGGTCCCCGAGCTGCCCTGCTGCGCGGGCTGAGTCGCATCGGGGACGGGCCAGCCGTAGTCCCATTGGGGAACGTGGGGCCAGCCGACGGGAGACCGCAGGGCCGTCGCCGCCGGGGTCGCGACGGCGGCGGCCAGATCGGCCGGCGCAGCGGTCGCCGGCTCGGTAGGCGCGCCGGTCGGCGCGGAGCTGGGGCTGCGCGTGTAAGGGGCCGATGGCCAGGGCTTCAGGAGTGCCGCGGCCAGGAAGACCGAGCCGGCCAGGACGAGCAGGACCTCCGGACGGAAGCGGCGACGCCCGCCCACGCGCTGAGGCCCGGTGTCGTCGCGATCTCGGTCGCGGAGCGACACGACGACGCCGTCTTGGATCGGGCCCGACTTCCGTCTCCGAGCGGTTCGAAGCGGTTCGAGATGGCCTTCGGGGAGGTCGACGAGCCGCCCTTCGGAACCGGCCTCTGGAGCCGGGTAGATGAGTTCGTCTTGGGAGGGGCGGTCGCGCATCGGGATTGCTCCGCATTCCAGCGCTGGGTGAGCGTCTCGGCCTCGAGGCTGGGACGGCCGTTGGAGGCGTCGCCGCGCCCGCGGAAACATCGATGCGGGATCGGGACGCGGCCCGTCACCGCTTGATGCTACCGCGCATTCGGGAGGATCCGGCGGGCGCCGGGCAGTCGTCCCGCATGCCGCCACCGGCCTCGCCGTCGTTGCCGAGGGCTGGGCCGCGTGGTGGGACGGGTCTCCACCCCTCCGCCGCCACCACGGCCGCGGCCTACGATCCGATGAAACCACCTGGGCGCGAGTGACGGCGCGCTCTTCGCAAACGGCCCGGGCCCCCCGGGCCGTTTGCTATGTCTGCTCGGCCGTGTTCGCTGGGGTGGCCTCGGGGTCTGCCTTCGCCAGCTCGACCTCGAGCATGACCGCCAGTTCGCGAGCGTTCGTCGAGCCGTAGTTGGCGTAGCAGTTGTTCATCAGGATGTGCGTCTCGCGGGCCTCATCGGCGGCCTCTCGGATGCGCGGCACCCACTCCGCGAGTTCCTCCTGCGAGTAGAGGTAGCGGAACCGCTCGACGACGGGAATGCCGCTCGCCTCCCACGTCTCCTGCCTGCGGCCGTGGAACCGGACCAGGGCCAGCTCGGGAGAAGTGACGGCCACGATCGGGGGAACGCTGCTGCGCAAGCCCTGCGGCCCATCGACCATCACGAACGGGATCGCGTTGTCGGCCAGGAAGCGGAGCGTTCGCTCGCGGTTCTTGTCGTTGAACCAGGTTTCGCTGCGGAGCTCCACGGCCGAGCGGATGTTCCCGAGCCGCTCGCGCGCCTCCAGGATGGCGTCACGGTTCTCGCCGATCGGGAAGAACCAGCGCGGGTACTGGAGCAAGACCGAGCCCAGCTGGCCGCTCGCCCTGAGCGGTTCGATTCCGGCCGCGAAGCGCGACCAGATCTCGGTGCGCAGATCGGCCGGCAGATCGCGGGCATACAGGCGCGGCTTCGCCGCAAGCTCCTCGGGCAGGGCCGCTCGAATCTCCTTCGGCAGCCGCTTCGTTTCGGTTGGCTGCCCCGTCATGAGGGCGTGGGCCTTGACGTCGAAGACGAAATCCGGCGGCGTGCGCGCGACCCATGCCTCCGCGACTCGCGCCGAGGGGAGCGCGTAGTAGGAGGCGTCCACCTCGACGATGGGAAAGGTGCCGGCGTAGTAGGCCAGGCGCTCCTCTGCAGAGTCCGCGCCGCGGGGGTAGAAGACTCCCGGGGCGGTCATGGTCGGGTCGGTCCAGGAGGCGGTGCCTATGCGGATCGTTCCGCCACCGGGCGTACTGAGCGGCATGCTGGCGGCCCGTTCCACGGCCAGGGCCCGCTCGCCGGCGACGTCCGGGCCCGGGTCGTGGGGGTTGGAGCCGGGAGTTTCCAGGGGCAGCGTGGGCATGTACCCAGGTTGCCCCATTTGGGCCGAATGTTCCAGCGCGCCGGCCACCCTACTGACCGTATGAGTCACGGCTTCAGCTCAGGCGCCCCGGTTTGGCCGGTCAGGCCGAGTGCTCTCTCCAGCCGTTCGATGAAGGGGATTTGGGTCTCCTTGACGCGCCGGCGAGCCTCTTCGGGGCCGAACCAGGCAACCTGGTCGATCTCGGGAAAACGCATCACCCGGCCGGTGAACGGCGGCCACGGGAATTCGATGAAGTTGCTCGTCGCCGCCGCCGGATCGAGATCGCCCTCGGCGGCCCAGGCGTACACGACCTTACCGCCCTTCTGGCGGATGGAGCCGAGATCGACCACCGGGCCCGCGGGCACCGGATGGCCGGTCTCCTCCTGGAATTCGCGCCTTGCGGTCGCTTCGAGGTCCTCGTTGTCGGGGCCGCGCTCGCCCTTGGGGATCGACCAGTTGCCGAGGTCCTTGCGGCCGAAGAAGGGGCCGCCGGGGTGGCCGAGGAGGACTTCGAGGCGGCCGTCTCGAAGGCGGTAGAGGAGGACGCCGGCGCTCACTCGGATCGGCATTGGGGAATGGTACGCGACGCGCCCGGCGGGCGGCGGCAGGCGCAGGCAGCGGCCTTGACGGGACGAGAACGCCGATGCCACGCAGCGGCGTTCTCGTCGTGGCGATGGCATGGCCACCGCTACAATGGCGCGGTCATGGCTGCGGCTGTGTAGCTCGCCGATTCTCCGTCGGCAGCCCGGCCGACCTCATCGTGGCGCGGAGATGCCAGGTCGGAGGAATGATCGGGAATGACGACCGGATTCGGCTTCTGCCCCAACTGTGGGGCCGCCCTGACGGAAGCAGGGCAAAGGTTCTGTAGCGGATGCGGCTTGACCATCTCGGCCTCGGCGGCTTCGGCCATGGGGGCGGCCCCATCCCCGGTCGTCCCGCCACCTCCTGCCATGGCCCCACCTCCGGCGCCTCCGGGCTGGATCGCCGCCCCCGTCGCGGCTCCCCCGGCAAGAACCGGCGTGAGCCCCGCCATGCTTCTCGTCGGTGGCATCGTCATCGCTGCCATCGTGGTGGGTGCCGTCTACGCCATGAGCGGCTCGAAGGGCCAGCCCAAGGCCAGCCCCGGCCACAGCGGCGACTTGTTCGGCACGGCCGTCGCGACGGGCAGCACCGCCGTGGCGACTCCCACCCCTGCCATCGCGGCCGGGGGTGCCCTCACCTTGAAGCCATCGAGCTTCAGCTGCGCGGATCCGGCAGCCCAGGTCACGATGTCCGTCTGGCTGCCCGCATCCGTCTCGTCGTCGGATCAGGTCACGGCGCAACTCGACGGCGCGACCACCCAAACGGGATCGGTCGGCGATGGCTTCCAGCAACAGGCGGATGGCCGCTGGTTCGCGAGCGGAACCGACTCCGTGTCCAGCCTCTGCACTGGTCTCGCGGCCGGCGAACACACTATCCGCTGGGTGGATTCGCAGAACAGCGTCCTGGCCCAGGGATCGTTCACCGTCACGGCTGCGGCGACTCCGTCTCCCGGCGCCGTCGGCGGGGGCATCGTTACGGTCGCGCCATCGACCTTCAGCTGCTCGGACTCGAGCGTCCAGGTAACCATTACCATCTGGCTGGCCGGCTCGGTCTCGGTGACTGAGCAGGTCACGGGCCAGACCGACGGCTCGAATGGCAGCACGCAAGCGGTGGGCGATGGCTTCACCAAGCAATCCGATGGCCGCTGGATGGAGGCCGACACCTTGTCCGGATCGGACCTCTGCAGCCGCCTCGCCACCGGGGCTCACACGCTGACGGTCGTCGATTCGCAGGACAACGTGCTGGCTTCGGGCTCGTTCACGTTGAAGCCTTAGCCAGGACCGGCCGCTCGTCGGACTCTCCAACGCTCGGTCAAGGGCCCGGAACGTTGTTGGGCCGGCGGGCCGGCCCTACCCCGCGCGGGTGGCGGAGGCGGTGCCATGTGGCGGCGGTGACGCCTCCAGGTGGCCCTGGCCACGGTAGGAGTTCGGACCATGTTGCATAAGCGAAGCCTCGGCCGGAGCGGCCTGGATATCACGACCGTCGGCTTCGGGTCGTGGGCGGTCGGGGGAGGCGGTTGGTCCTTCGGCTGGGGACCCCAGGACGATGCCGACTCGATTCGAGCGATCGTTCACGCCGTCGAGGGCGGCGTGAACTGGATCGACACCGCGGCCGTCTATGGGCTCGGCCACTCCGAGGAGATCGTGGGCCGTGCCCTGGCCATGATTCCTGCCACTGAGCGGCCTCTCGTCTTCACCAAGGGCGGCCTGGAATGGGATCCGGATCGGCCGATGGTCCCGGCGCGGCGCGTTTCCGAGCCGGCCTCGCTCCGCCGCGGCTGCGAGACCTCGTTGCGTCGCCTGGCCGTGGAGAGGATCGACCTGTACCAGTTTCACTGGCCCGACGAGTCCGGAGTCCCCGTAGAAGACTCCTGGGGAGAGATGGCCAGGTTCGTCGAGGAGGGCAAGGTACGGGCCATCGGCGTCAGCAACTACGGGGTCGATCTTCTGGACCGTTGCGAGCGCGTTCGCCACGTCGACTCGCTGCAGCCGCCGTTCTCGTTGATACATCGTGGATCGGCGGTCGAGCTGCTCCCGTGGGCGGCTGCCCACGGCACAGGCGTCATCGTCTATAGCCCCATGGCTTCTGGGATCCTGACCGACTCCTTCTCTCGTGACCGCGTGACGGCCATGGCCGACGACGACTGGCGCGCCAGGGCGCCCGGCTTCGTCGACCCGGCGTTGTCGCAGAACATCGCCTTGCGCGATGCGTTGCGGCCCGTCGCCGCCCGCCACGGAACGACGGTCTCGGCTGTGGCCGTGGCCTGGACGCTGGCATGGCCCGGAGTGAGTGGCGCGATCGTCGGGGCGCGACAGCCCCAGCAGGTCGACGGCTGGCTGCCGGCCGGAGCCCTGGCCCTGACGGCGGTTGACCTGGAGGAGATCGCCGCTGCCATCGAGTCGACCGGGGCAGGCGAGGGGCCCGTCCGACCGAAGAAGTGACCGCCAAGGCGGGCGGGCACGGCCCGGCGGGCCACGGCCTGCAGCACCGGGCGCCCGTCTGGTCAGGTCGGGCCTGACCGGCCGGCTCCCGCGCCTCGTCCGACCGATCGGCCGGCGAGTTGGACGCCGGCCGCCGCGCAGTCCGCGGCGAAGCTGGCCTGCGCCTCTCGGGTCGGATCCGAACGCGTGGGAAAGGCCACGAGCCTGCTCAGGCCGAGCGCCGAGCACCGGCCGATGAAGTCGACCCGGGCCCGCCCGGGCTGCTGGACGTCCTCGTCACGGGCGTAGAGGGACACCTTGAGCGAGGCCGGATCGCGACCTATCTCCTCGCATCGCGCTCTGATCGTGGGCAGATCCGTGGCGACATCCTCCGTGGTGCGGTAGACCACGTTGAGCTCGTCCGCGTATCGAGCCGCCAGACGCCACGTGACCTCCGGGCCGTTGCCGCCAACGATGATCGGCGGCCGGGGCCGCTGGATCCCCTTCGGCACGTTGACCGCGTCCTGGACGCGGGCGTACCTGCCGTGGTAGGTGGCCCGGCCGGGGCCGAGCATGCGCGTGATCACCTCCAGGCCGTCGTGAAGCGCGCGAAGGCGGTCGCCCAGGGGCGGGAAGCCGTAGCCGTACGCCAGCCACTCGTCGTCCTTCCAGCCGCCGCCGATCCCCAGCTCGAACCGGCCCCCGCTGGCGACGTCGAGGGTCGAGGCGAGTTTCGCGACCAGGGCCGGGTTGCGGAACCCGTTGCAGATGACCATGTGACCGAGGCGTACACGCGAGGTCACCACGGCCATCGCGGTGAGCGTGGTGAACGACTCAAACGTGATCTCGTCGGTCACGTCCGGAACGGTGTGGAAGTGGTCGAAGACCCACTCCGATTCGAATCCCAGAGCCTCGGCGTCGCGGGCAAGATCCAGCGTCCGGTCCCAGGCCGCGGCGGGATCCCAGCCGTTGTACTCGTACTTCCAACCCTGGGGAATCAGTACGCCTACCTGCACCGTCCACCTCCCGTTCTCGATCGGTTCCAGACTCTACGCGAGCTGGCGCCGGTCGCCTCAGATCCCCGGGACGACCCCGTCACCGCCCGGGCACGGATGCCCGGAGGAGCGTGGCCGGTCCCTCAGTCGCTCGTATCCGGTACTGCCCGGCCGCCGCCGCCACGACGCCGGTCTCCAGGCGGCCCAGTCGAGCCGTCTCGCCATTGCAGGTCAGCTCGGCGGAGCCACCGATCACGGTCAGGATGTGGAACGTCAACCCGCCCGTGTCGCCCACCAGCGGATCGGTCGCCGAAGCCCTGGCCAGCTCCAGGTCGAAGTAGGCCGACGCGACGGCCGAAACCGCGCCCGTGGCCGTCCCGAGCTCCGGGTGCTTCCTGTCCACCGGTCCGATCGGGCGTGCGACCGCGACCGACTCCTCGACGTGAAGCTTGCGACCGGCGGACTGCGGCCTGTCCCAGTCATAGACCCGATAGGTCGTATCGCTGACCTGCTGGATCTCGTACAAGAGCAGCCCCGGACCAAGCGCATGCAGCGTTCCGGCGGGGATGAGCATGGCCTGGCCGGCCTGGACCGGGACCTCGGCCGCAACGTCTCCAACCCTGCCCTCTCGGATCGCGGCCGCCAGCTCGTCACGGTCGACCCCAGGCTTGACGCCGGCGATGATTCGGGCATCCGGCGCCGTTTCGATGAAGTACCACCCTTCGGTCTTGCCGAACTCGCCCGGTCCGACCATCGCCCGGGCCTGGGCATCATCCGGATGAACCTGGACAGAGAGCCACTCGGCGCAGTCGAGCAGCTTGATGAGGATCGGGAAGCGCGACCCGAATCGCTCCGCGACGCGCGTTCCGAGAAGATCGGCACCGAATCGCTCGGTCAGCTCGTCCAGGGTTCGGCCTGCCTGCTGCCCCGCTGCCACCCTGCTGGGTCCGTACGCGACCCAGGCCTCGCCGATCGGCGGATCCGCCAGGTGCAACCTCTGGCCGCCCCAGACGCGCTCGCGGTACTGCGGTTCCAGGACGAGCAGGTGCTGATGCAGCGACTCCACTTTCCTCCTCCACCCCTGGAGCAGAAGGGTACACGGCTGCCGAACGGAAGGTCCGCTGCCCGCGTCATCGGAGGGCCGCGTCAGGCGACCTGCCAGTGGACCTGCGCCAGCGCGCCACCGCCGCTCCGCCCGGACCTGCACGCCGACGCTCCCGACTACCGGGCCATCGCCGAGGCCTTCGCGAAAGTCCTGCCGCTGCGGGCCACGCTCGTGCCGGCATGCGAAGACCCGCCGGCGGCCTGCCGGCGGGTCCGTTGTTGGATCGGGCGGACGGCCGCGGCGAGCCGCTGGGTGGATCAGTAGCCGTAGCTCACGGCAGGCGCGGCTGGCGTCGCGGCGGGGGTCGTCGTGGCGCCGGCGCCGGAGGCCGTCAGCGGGGCCACGAACCAGACGTTGTTCTTGCCCTGACCCTTGGTGTCGCCCGCGGCCGAGTCGCCGGCGAAGTAGTAGAGGGGCTGGTGGTCGTACGTGGCCTGGACCGTGCCGTCGGGCCGGTTGATCGTGGCGAATGTGCCGGTGGCGCCGCTGGGACCCGTGATCGTGGCTCCGCTCCCCACCATCAGCGGCGGCCAGTTGGTAGCGCAGGTTCCGGAGCAGGTGCTCGTGTCGGGCGTGTCGGTCTTGAGGATGTAGAGGGTCATTCCTCCCTGGCCGGTCAGGTATGCCCCCAGGGCGGGGTCGTTGGTCACACCGAGCGTGAGGCTCGCGACCGCACCGGCCGAGGTCGGGCCGGTCGTTGCTCCCGTAACCGGGGCCGTGGGGGTGCTGGCCGCGGAGGAACAGGCAGCCGCGACCAGCGCGGCACCGACCGCGAGGCTCGCCAACGAGAACGGACGTGGACTGGGACGCATGGTGCTTTCTCCTGGATCCCTTGCCTCTGGATCCTGCTTCGATGGCCCCCCTTCCCGTCGAAGGGGTGCGTAGGGTGTACGGGTCAGGCCCCGGGCCGGATCTGAAAGTCCTGCGGTGTCGCGGCTCGCGCGCCCGGTCGTGCCGCCGAGGCGCACAGGGCGGAACGGAAGGACGGTGGACTACGGCGTCGGTTCGGCCCGTCGCGACTGGGTCGGGATCTCGCGCAGCGAGCGGACGGGCGACGCCAGGACCCACAGGAAGGCGACCGAGGCAACCGTCGCCCCGATCAGGATCGTCGTGCGCAGCGGCAGGAAAGACGCGAGCACGCCGCCGATCAGGCTTCCCAGAGGGATAGTGCCCCAGACGATGAACCTCATGGTTGCGTTCATCCGGCCCTGGATGTCGAGCGGCGTGATCGCCTGGCGGAAGCTGACCTGGTTGACGTTGTACACGATGGAGCTGAAGCCGGTCAGGAAGACCGAGCCGAACAGCAGGGCCGCCGCGACCGGAGCCTGCGATGGCAACAGCGCGATCAGGAAAGTGGCCGGCCCCGAGATGAAGATGGACCCGACGATTGCCGGGCCGACGCCGATTCGCTTCGACAGACCGGCCGAGACGACCGCGCCGAGCAGGAGGCCGAGGCTGCCGAGCCCGAACGCCAAACCAACCAGCAGGGGGCTGAGGCCGAGCTCCCTGTAGGCGAAGATCGCGAAGATGGAGAAGGCGATGCTCGTGCCCAGGTTGGAGGTGGCCGTGGAGCCGGCGATCATCCGCAGGTAGCGGTTGCCGAGAACGTAGCGGAGGCCTTCGGCTATTTCCTGGCGCAGGCTCGTGTGCGAGCCGTTCTCGGTGAGGCGTCGCTCCGGTTTGGGCTCTGGCTTGCGGATCAACGAGATCAGCCCGCCGGAGGCGAAGAAGCTGATCGCGTCGACGATGATTGCGAAGGGCGCGGCAACCACGCCGATCAGGCTGCCGGCGAACGAGGGACCGAGTATCTGAGCGCTCGACTGGGACAGCGACAGCTTGGCGTTGCCTTCGACCAGTTCGTCGGCCTCGATCAGCGAGGGCAGGTAGGACTGATCCGCCACGTCGAAGAAGACGGTCAGGGATCCGGCGATGAAGCCCACGACGTACAGCTGCCAGATGGTCAGGACACCTGCCGCGTACGCGGCCGGGATGCTGAGAAGGGCCAGCGCGCGGCCGAAATCGCCCGCGATCAACACCGGCCGGCGGCGGACGCGGTCCAGCCAGGCTCCGGCAGGGAGCGCAAATAGGATGAACGGCGCCATCTCGACGGCTCCGAGGAGGGAGAACGCCAGCGGGGTCGCGTTCAGGACCATCGCGGCGATGTACGGAATGGCCAGCTGACTGACCTGGCTGCCCAAGAGGCTGATCGTCGCCGCGGACCAGAGCTTCATGAAATCGGCGTGGCGCCAGAGGGTGCGTCGGGCGCCGGCGGCCGGGACATGTCGCGTGGCGACCTCGGCGGTCGTCTCGGCCACAATCTCGGCGGCGGAGGGATCGGTTGTGAGGTTGGGCACTTCGGACATGGGCGTCATGGTATCCGGGCTGTTTGGGGCGGGTTCGCCTCGTGGAACCGTTCGGTCGTCGCCCGGCCCGGCGCTGGAGCTGTCCCAGCGCGCCCGGGACGCCGGGCAGCCAGGCGTCTCATCGGCCACACGATGAGCACGGTGGAGTTCGGGTCGCGCCGCAGTCGTCGCGCGGCAGATGCCAGGTCGCTTGGCCCGGCCGGTTCTCTCAGGCGAGCGTCAGGAGCGCCAGGGCGCCTGACCCGCCGGCCATCGCGCACGCCGCCACGAGCGAAATCCACCCCGCGCGGCCCTCGCGGAGAACCGCGGCGAGGCCGGTCAGGACGCCCGCCAGAGCCAGGAACGAGAGCCCAAGGACTGACCGCTGCTCCCGCGAGCTGGCCTCGTTCGACAGGTCCACCTGGTGGTTCTGTTCGGCCAGCTCATTCTCGAGGTCCGCGGTCGTGGCGTTCAGGAGACCGCGCGTGTAGACGTCCACCGGCGCGCTGCCGGACGTGGCGGAGGTGGCCGCCAGAGACTTCTGCAGCTTGGTGAAGGCCTGGTCCTCGGCCGCTCCAACGGCCAGGGTTCCGCCATCGTTGTTCTTCACGCCCGCCAGCTCGCGGCTGGCGGCGTCCATCCCCATCATCAGCGCGACCTGCTGGGCGCCGAGCGAGGAGTCGAGCGCCTGCGAGCTCACGGAGATGCGAGCCGACAGATCGGCGGCCAGCCGGGCCGCCTTCATGTCGGCGCGGGTTGCGGCCAGGCTGGCGTCGATCTGGCTGTACGCCAGGATGGCCGCTAGAACGGCGATGCATCCGATGAGGACGGCGGCGATCATGTCGAACCGACGCTCCGCTCGAAGCTCGGCCGCGGAGTCGGGTGCGATCATGCGAGCACCTCCACGCCAAGGGCCATGACCGCCCCCGCGGCCACGGCAACCGAGCCGGCCGCCAGGAGGAGTCCGCGGCGTCGTTTGAAGGGCTGGGCGAGTACCCCGAGGAAGGCGCCGATGCTCGTGGGGAGCATGGCCAGGCTGAGCATCTCCGCCTCGCGGGCCAGGCCGTCCCCGGCCGTCTCCAGGCCGTTCGGGTCGAGGGCCACGAGCGCGGGATACTGCGCCCGCAGGTCGGCGAGCCGTTTCGCCAGGTCGAAACCGCCCGACGGGAGCGCGTAGGCCGGTTTGCCGGCCAGGTTCGAGCTGGAGGAGAGCGCCGCGATGATGCCGGCTTGCACGTCCGCCTCGGACTGGAGCGCCTGCTTGGCCGGTCCAGTCTCGATGGCGGCCGCGGTCTGTAACTCGCCCTGGAGGAGTTGAGCTTCGAGTATCCGAATGGCCACTGGCAGCTCGGATTGGTAGAGATAGCGGACGTCTTCCATCGCGCCGGCCGAGCGCTTCACCTCCGTCCTCAGCGCGGACTGCCAGGAATCGGAGGCCGCGTTGGAGACGAAGGAGGCGCGGGCCCCGATGATTGCGGCCACGACGGCGGCGGTCGCAAGCAGCAAGGCCACGCCACTGTGCCCGCGCTCGGTGGAGGCGACCGCCATCTCCGAAGCGGTCACGGCCGATGACTCCGACGCGGAGGGTTCGAACAGCTCCCCGGATGGGCGCATCTAGTGACGGCTCCCGCAGCTGGCTACGGCGTCAATGTACCGTCCCTGAGTGAGACCGGTGATGTGGAGCCGCACTGCGGTCCGGTCGGCGAACCCGGGCGCCGCCGTCGACCGGGCACCGGAAGCGGCTGGCCGAAGCGCTTCCTTCGCCCCTAGTAGGGGATCACGAACACGTAGTAGCCCTGGCGGCCTGCGATGACCTTGCCCTGGTACCAGGGCACGAAGTCCACGGACAGCTCGCCGTACGGCACGTCCGCGTCGGGAGGTCGCGATGCCCCGCCTCTGGCTCGGTTGTTGAGAGTCGAGATGCGCGGATACCAGACATCTTCGATCCGGAGCGAGAGCACCTGGAAGTTGTCCGTGGTCGCCGGATCGGCTGAGGCCGAGAAGCCCGAGAC
>JBGQBD010000040.1:0-19968 GCA_041494645.1 Candidatus Limnocylindria bacterium | reverse complement strand
GGGCCGTCGGGCTCGGGCAAGACGACCTTCATCCGTTGCATCAACCATCTCGAGAAGATCCAGGGCGGTCGAATCTTCGTGAATGGCCACCTCATCGGCTACCGTGAGACTGGTGGTGGCAAGAAGCTGGTCGAGGACAAGGAGAAGAACATCGCGGCCCAGCGCCAGGAGATCGGCATGGTCTTCCAGCGCTTCAACCTGTTCCCGCACATGACGGCCATCGAGAACATCATCGAAGCGCCGATCCACGTCCGCGGGATGGGGCACGACGAGGCCGTGGCCATGGGCCGGGCGCTCCTGGAACGAGTGGGCCTGGCGGCAAAGGAGAAGGTCTATCCGAACCAGCTCTCCGGCGGGCAGCAGCAGCGCATCGCCATCGCCCGCGCCCTGGCGATGAAGCCGGCCCTGATGCTCTTCGACGAGCCGACCTCAGCGCTGGACCCCGAGATGATCGGCGAGGTGCTGGAGGTCATGAAGGAGCTGGCCCGCGAGGGCATGACGATGATCGTAGTCAGCCACGAGATGGGCTTCGCCCGTGAAGCGGCCAATCGGGTCGTCATGATGGACGACGGCGTGGTTGTCGAAGAGGGCACGCCCGACCAGGTCTTCAGCGCCCCCACGCAGGAACGTACGAAAGCGTTCCTCTCCAAGATCCTGTAGCCCGCCCGACTGCGAACTGGGGTGGGGCCGTGGGTCTGCGGGCGTGTGCCGTGGCGTGGGCGGGCGGTTGATAGGATGGGACGCCGGGCGGCCTGCTCGAACACGGCCGGCGCATGCGGAGACGAGGCGTGGTTCAACGTCTTGGACGGCTGAAGGTGCACCCGGGGCATCGATCGGCGGTCGCGATCGCTGTCCTGCTTGTTGCGTGCCTCGCGCTGGCCCTGTTTGGGCTGCTCGCTGCCGCCGGCTCCTTCGGTTCGCCGGCCACTCCCTCGGCCTCACCGGCGGCAACGACCGCCCCAAGCGAGACGGCGACACCGACGGTCGAACCGACGGCCACTCCCAGTCCCACCCCTACTCCCGAGCCCACCCCCAGTCCGACCCCGTCGGCCCCGCCTTCGCCCCAGGTACTCTCGGAGGTCAGGGTGAACGCTGCCTCCGAACCGGCCGTCTCTGCCAGCCCCTACAATCCGGATCTCGTCGCCGTGATCGGCCAGGACATCAAATGGTCGACGACGACCTGCGGCAGGCCCGTCGTGAGCGTCTCCCACGATGCTGGCCGGACGTGGGCTACGGCCAGGCCTCCTTGGGCCAGTTGCCAGGACATCCACGCCATCATCGCCTGGGGTCCCGGCCCAACGTTCGGATCGTCGCGTCTCTGGGTCGCCGACGCCGTCAGCGTCGCCGGAGGCGTGGCCCTGGCCGTCACGCACAGTGACGACCAGGGCGCGACCTGGGCTCCCGCCTTCATCCAGAAGTTCACGAAACCGTGGGTCGGCTGCTTTCCGGCGATCGCCGTCGACAACTCTCCGACCAGCCCCAACCGCGGAACCGTCTACCTGGCCTACAACTGGCTCCCGACTTCCAGGACGGTCGGCATCAGCGTCATAGCCACACGCGACGGCACGCACTGGGTCTACGCCGAGGTTCCGGCCGTCGGCCGGGCCGGATACCCATTCACGTGGCGGTTCGGAAACCGCCTGGCGGTGGCCCCGGACGGCTCGGCGTACGTTTCGTTCTACGAGACCGACATGCTCCACTGGAGCAGCGCCGACATGTTCAACCAGGGCACAGGCGACAACATCGGGCGCACCGGTTTCGCGACCGCTCGCCTCCGCCTGGGCAGCAGTCTCGCCGCCGACGCGCCCATTTGGGCGGTCGACCTATTGCCGGCCCCGAGCGCGGTGTTCGACCCCATGAGCCAGTCCGGATTCGCGGCCTCGAACGGCGGCGAGCTCTGGATGGCCGTGAACGACACGGCGGCGGCCCGCGGAACGGTACGCCTTGGCAACAGCACCGACGGCGGCGCCAGCTGGACCTGGCGAAACCTCGACGTGCCGGACAAGCAGAGCTTCAAGCCTTCGCTGGCCGTCTCGGAGGGCCGCGTCTTCGTCGGCTGGCATGCCAGAGACGCGGCAGGCTCGGTATGGACCTACTACACGCTTTCTTACGATGGCGGCGCGACGTTCCTACCACCACAGCTCGTGACGCCGTCGACCTATCACGAGCCGCGGATCATCAACGGCACCGGGCTGCGCGAGAACGCCGACTTCCAGAACGGCCGCGTCTACTACGCCTGGGGTGACGCCCGAGACGGCATCTCGACGTACGTGGCCACCATCCAGCCCTGATCGGGCCGCCTGCCGGCGACTGCCCTCAGACCCCGGCACGGTAGATGATCCGACCCTCGGAGTCGACGATCGGGCTGGGCCTCGAGGCGGCCGCGCTTCCCGGATCGGCCAGGCTCCCCGAATCAGCCGCCATGCGACCGGCCCGCGCAGCCCGCTTCGCTTCGGCGTCCGGGACCTGATCGCGAGCGTGATAGCTCGACCGCACCAGCGGTCCCGATTCCACGTGGCGGAAGCCCAGCGCCAGGGCCTCCTCGCGCATCTCGGCGAACTCGTCGGGATGGTAGTAGCGCTCGACCGGTAGGTGCTCGAGCGAGGGCCGCAGGTACTGCCCGATCGTCAGGATGTCGCAGTCGACGGCGCGCAGGTCCAGGAACGTCTGGTGAAGCTCGGGCCTCGTCTCGCCCAGGCCGACCATGATCGACGACTTCGTGTGGACCGCCGCGCGGACCGCCCCATTGGCGCCGGCGGCCCCTGCCGCGCCGGCGGCGCCGGCCGCGGCGTACTCCCTGGCGTAGGCCTTGGCCCGCTCCAGGACGCCGAGGGACCGGTCGTAGCGGGCCCGCTTCCGGACGGGCTTCTGGAGTCGCGCGACCGTCTCGACGTTGTGGTTCAGGATGTCCGGCCCGGCGGCCATGACGGTACGCAGCGGCGCTTCCTCGCCGTTGAAGTCGGGGATCAGAACCTCCACGCCCATGCCCGGACAGGCAACGCGAAGCCGCCGAATCGTCTCGGCGAAGATGCCCGCGCCGCCGTCATCGAGGTCGTCGCGAGCGACGCTCGTGATCACGACGTGCTCCAGGCCCAGGCCGCGTATCGCCTCGGCCACCCGCCGGGGCTCGTCCAGATCGTGGAGCAGCGGCTTGCCCGTCTTCACGGCACAGAACCCGCACGCCCGGGTGCAGACGTCGCCGAGGATCATCACCGTCGCCGTCCGCTGGTCCCAGCACTCGCCCACGTTGGGGCAGTGGGCCTCCTCGCAGACGGTGTGCAACGAGAGGCCGTGGAGCAGCCGCCGCACGTTCTGGTACGTCTCGCCCGAAGGAATGCGGGCCTTGATCCAGTCGGGGTGGCGGCGCAGCGCGGCCGAACCGTCGACGGCGGCCTCGTAGGTGCCGCCGCCCATCGCGATCGTGGGCGGGACCAGGCGATGACCCGGGCGGAGCTCGGTCGAGTCGGACATCTCGATACTTCCCGGTCGCCTAGAAGACCGGCGTGTCGGGCCCAACGGCCTCGAGCCAGCAGATCACGTCGCGGACGAAGCGGCCGACCTGCGCCCCGTCGGTGGCCCGGTGGTCGTAGCCGGCCACGAGATTCATCATCGATCGGACGGCGATCACGTCGCCCTCGGGGGTTTCGCGCACGACCGGCCGCTTCACCACCGCCTCGGTCGTCAGGATGCAGACCTCGGGCGTGTTGATGATCGGCACGGTCAGGATCGACCCGAACCAGCCGGTGTTGTCGACCGTGAAGGTCCCGCCCTGGAGGTCGTCCAGGCGCAGCTTGTTCGTTCTGGCTCGGGCAGCCAGGTCCTGGATCGCGCGGTTGAGGCCGTTGATGGACAGCTGATCGGCGTCGTGAATGACGGGCACGATCAGGCCGTTGTCCACGGCGATGGCGATGCCGATGTTGATCCGGCGCTTCCGCAGCAGCCCGGCGTCGGTGTAGTGGGCGTTGAGATCGGGGTTGCCGTGGAGAGCCTCGACGACCGCCTTGACGACGAACGGCAGGAAGCTGAGTCCGACGCCCTCTCGAGCCTTGTAGGCCTCCGCCTGGGCGCTGCGCAGCTTCACGACTGAGGTCATGTCGACTTCGAAGGTGCTGTGAGCGACGGGCACGGCGGCGGCGCGGGTCATCTGGACGGCGATGCCGCGGCGCATCTGGTTGTGCGGGACCAGGACTTCATCCTGCCCGGGCTCCCAGACGACGGCGGGAGACGGCGATGACGAAGGTGCGGAGGGTGCCAGGCCCGGCGCATGACTCGGGAGCCCCGGAACCTGAGCCAGACGAACCTCCGGTGAGGCGGCGGCCTGGGCGGCCGCGGTGGCGGTTCCCTGCCTCGCTGCGTTTGCGCCGGTTCGCGCGCGCTCGACGACGGCGATGACGTCGTCGCGGGTGATCCGGCCGCCGTGGCCGGTCCCCACCACCTGAGCCGGGGAGAGGCCGTGCTCGCGCATGAGCATCCGTACCGCCGGCGTCATGCGGGCGTCGGGGTCTCCCACCAGCTCCGCCATGACCGGGACCGGCTCCGCGGACGGGGGCACGCTCGCGGGCGTGGGTGCGGGTGCGGCCACGGGAGCGGCCATGGGAGCCTTGGATGTCGGGGCCGCGGCTGCCACAGACGTCGCTGCCGGCGCCGCCGCCTTTGCTGCGGGCCCCGCCGCCTTAGCGGCGGCCTTGCTCACTCCACGAGGAGCGTCCCCAGCGCCTTCCGCTTCCTCGATCACCGCGATCTCGGCCGCGAACGGGACCGTAGTCCCCTCCTCCACCAGGATCTCTCGCAGGACACCGGCAAACGGCGAGGGGACCTCGGCGTTGACCTTGTCGGTGATCACCTCGAGCAACGGCTCGTCGAGCGCGACCTCGTCGCCGATCTGCTTGAGCCACTTCCCGATCGTCCCCTCGGCCACGCTCTCACCGAGCTGGGGCATCGTCACCTTGGCCACGACTTGCTCCTCCGCGAGGACTGGCACGGCGATCGTGCCACTACTCCGATTGCCCGGCGCGGCCCGCGGGCGGCGCCGGCGCCTTAGTGTGGCCGAAATCGCGACGGAGCGGGCCGGCGGCCCGACGGTCGGGCCGCGCGGTGAGCCGCCGGTTCCCCGCCGGGGCGGCGATGAAGTCGAGTCCGATCAGGGCGAGGACGGCGATCGCCGCGCCCAGGCCGCGAGGTCCGGCGGCGAACGAGGCAGGCAGACCGCGTCCGCTCAGGCGTTGATCTGCCGGCCCGCCACCGCCATCGCCGCCTCGCCGACGACCTCCGACAGCGTCGGATGCGGATGAGTGGCAGCGCCGATCTCCCAGGCGGTGGCTTCCAGCGTCATCCCCAGGGCCACCTCGGCGATCAGCTCCGTCGCCGCCGGGCCCACCAGGTGCACGCCCAGCACCTGGTCCGTGGCCGCGTCTGCGATCACCTTGGCGAAGCCCTCGGTCTCGCCCACGATCACGGCCTTGGCGTCGGCGGCGAAGTTGAAGACGCCGGTCTTGATCGCGATCCCCCGCTCGGTGCACTGCTGCTCCGTGAGACCGATCGAGGCGACCTGGGGACGGGTGTAGGTGGCCCGCGGCTGGTGGTCGTAGTCGATCGGCTCCGGGCTCTCGCCCGCGATGTCGTGAACCGCCACGATCCCCTCGTGCGCGGCGACGTGGGCCAGCATCAGGCCGCCGAGCAGGTCGCCGATGGCGTAGACGTGCGGCTCCGCGGTCCGCATCCAGCCGTCCACCTTCACGAAGCCGCGCTCGAGCTCGACCTTCGTCGTCTCCAGCCCGATCTCCTCGGAGTTGGGCGCCCGGCCAGTGGCGACCAGCAGCTGCTCCACGCGCAGCTCCTCCGCGGCGGCGCCCTCCGGACCGACCATGAGCGAGACGCCGTCGTCGCTCACCTTGACCGAGGCCGTGTCGAAGCGGGTATTGGTCATGACCTTGATCCCGCGCCGTTTGAAGCTGCGCTCCAGCGCCTGGCTCGCGTCGCGGTCTTCCAGCGGCACCACGGCGGGCAGGTACTCGAGCAACGTCACAGCAACGCCCAGGTCGTGGTAAAGCGACGCGAATTCGGAGCCGACGGCGCCGGCACCGACGATGGCGATGCTCTTCGGAAGGTCGGCCTTGGTCGTCACGTCGTCGGAGGTGATGATCCGGCGACCATCCGGGACGAGGCCCGGCAGGCTCTTGACCCGGCTGCCCGTCGCCAGGATCACGTTGGCGGCATGCAGGACCTTCTTGCCGCCGCCACCGGGAGCGCCGTCCTCGCCGTTGAGAGCGACGCGCACCGTGGTGGCCCCGTCCAGCCGGCCACGACCGCCTATCCACGTCACCTTGTTCTTGTCGACCAGGCCCTTCAGGCCGGTCCACATCCGCTTCACGACCTGGTCGCGTCGTTTCGCGATCGCTTCGAAATCGAGGCCGGGCTGGCCCTGCAGGACGATCCCGAAGTCGCCGGCCTTCTTGAGGCGGGCGAACAGCTCGGCCGATTCGAGGAGCGCCTTGGTCGGGATGCAGCCGACGTGCAGGCACGTCCCGCCGATCTTGCCCTGATCCACCAGGGCGACGCGCATACCCAGTTGTGCGGCCCGGAATGCGGCGCTGTAGCCGCCGGTACCGGCCCCGAGGACGATCAGGTCGAAGTCGTTGCTGGAGCCTGCGGCCATGGTTCTGGGTGCCTCGCGCTGCGGGTGGTGGGCGTTGATAGCTTGGTCGGCCGGGCGGGCCGCCCGAGCATCGTAAGTGGCGCGCCCTGGGGCGGCAACCTGATGGGTGGCTCGGGCGCCCCGCGAAACGGGGCGGGGCCAATGAGTGGCGGCAGGGGCCGAGCCACAGCGCCCGGGCCACATGAAAAGGCCCGGGCCTCGAGCCCGGGCCTTCCCCTGCCGATTCGGCGTCCTGGGCTCAGTTGCCGCGGACGGTCCGGAAGCAGTCGCTGCAGTAGACGGGTTTGCCGTTGGTCGGACGGAATGGCACCTCAGTCTCTTTCCCGCATTTGCTGCACGTCGCAGCGAACATCTCGCGGGGGCCCCGATCGTAGCCGCCGCCTCCATAGCTCGAGCCGCCCTCGGGCCGCGAAGCCTTGCGTGCGCTCCGGCAGGCGGCGCATCGCTTGGGTTCGGAGAAGCCTCGCTGGGCGTAGAAGTCCTGCTCGCTCGCCGTAAATACGAACTGCTGGCTGCAGTCGGAACAGACCAGGATCTTGTCCGTGTACACGAGAACCTAGAACTCCTCTCAGTAGCCGCTCCCTCCGTGTCCTCGCGGCTATGCGTGAGAGGCCCGGTCGTCGTGCTACTTGGACACGCTCACGGCCAGTCCGCGAGCATTGCGGCGGGATTGTACGTCCCGCAGAGCGGCGTGCAAAGGGTCAAGCGCCGCGCCGGGCGTCAGCCTCGGTCGGCCTCGGGCGGGATCCCGATCGGCGCCACCAGCACGCGGCCGGCCACGGCTGCTCCCCGCCGCGCCAGAAGCCCCGTCTTGGGCCGGTGGAACGTGACCGTGACATGCGCCCGCACGACCGGGTCGGAGAGGTCGCCGCTGGTCAGGTCGACGGCCGTTGGCGCGTCGACCGCGAGAATCGGGATGCCCGCTCTGCGGGCGCGCTCGATCAGCTCCACGCCGCTCCGAATCGGATCGCGCAGCGGTCCCTGCACTCCGGTGCCGAGCAGCGCGTCCACGACCACGGCCGCCTTCTCGACGCCCTGGCCCAGGATCGCGACGTCACGGGCCACTGCCGTGTGGATCCGTTCGACTCGAGCCTCGGCCTCGAGCCGGTCCCAGTTTCGGACGGAGTCCCTGCCCACCGGCCGGCCCTCCGTGCCCACCAGAACCGCCACCACACGCGCCCCGTGGCGCGACAGATGCCGCGCGGCCACGAACCCGTCGCCACCGTTGTTGCCGGGACCGCACAGGATGAGAATCGGGCCTTTGTCCCACCGGCCGGTCTGAACGGCCAGAGCTTTGATGGCGGCCGCCACGGCACAACCGGCGTTCTCCATGAGGCGAATGCTCGTGACGCCCATGGCCTGGGCCCGGCGGTCCGCTCCGCGCATCGTCTCGGCGCCGATCGGCGACATCGCCATCGAGCGCGCCCATCGCGCGGCGAGCCCGTCCAGGTCCAGCTCGAAGAGGATCGCGTCTTCGGAAGGGAGCGGCGGCGGCGAGTCCGGCGGTTCCAGCCCGCTCGCCCCCGCAAGGGCGCCGGCGGTGCCGGGCTCAACGGCCGCCCCCCTGGCGGCTCGGGAGGCCGGGACGTCCCGGCGTCGCGTGGGCATCGCGGTCCTCCTTTCCTGCTAGCCGGTGTTCTGCAGGCCGGCCGACACGCCGTTGACGGTCAACTGGACGAGACGGCGGAAGCGCTCGCGGTCGGGGTCGTCGGCCGGCAGCGAGCGGAGCCTGCCAGGAAGCGTACCCGGATGTGGAACAGCGGGTCGATGTACGGACGCCGCAGCCGTATCGAGCGATGGTACTCGTCCAGGATGCGGCCCCACAGCCGGGCCCATTCCGACGCTCCTCGCCCCGATGAGCTTGCCACGGCGCGAGACGTGAGTCCGAGCCTCGCCGGCCGCGAGCCGGCGACGAGGCGGCCCGCTACCCGTGCCCGGCGGGTGGCGCGAACCCGCCGAGCCGAGCGGGCGCAAGTGGCGCGAGCGGCGTACCATAGCCCGCCATGGCGACCGAAACGCTGCCGCGTCCGAGCTCCATCGACGACGGGCCCCCCGCCCGGCCGAGCCACCTGACGGTCTTGTACGACGACGACTGTGGCGTCTGCCGGGACACGATCCGGCAGCTGAGGCGCTGGGACCGCGAGGATCGGTTCGAGTTCCTCCCGCTTCAGCAAGCCGCCTCGTCCGGGCGACCGCTGCTCGAGCGCCTGGCGGCCGAAGGCCATCTCCCCGACGCGATCCACGTCGTCGACGAAGCGACGGGCCACGTCGTTTCCGGTGGCCACGCGGCGCTCGCGATCCTGGACGCGTTGCCCGGCGGCTGGTTGTTCCGGCCGTGGGCGGCCCTACCGCCGACGGCCCTGGCCGCTGACCTCGTCTACCGTGTCGCGGTTCGCCATCGCGACCGTGTAGCGTGGCTGATGGGGATGCGCGACGACGTCAGCTGTCCGGTCAAGCTAGCGGCACTCCCGGGTGCGGACGCCGGCGACAGCGACCCGTTAGGGTAGGCACCCTTGGGGCCATTGGTCCCGTGCCGGCGCGACCTAGTCCAATGCCACCCGTCGATCCCGACGGCCATGCTCGACGCATGGCGAGCGTCCCCTCCCACGTCATTCCCCTTCGGCTCGTGCAGCCGGCGACGATCGACCTTCAACGCGCCCTGCCAATCCTGGTGGACCGGGCGCCGGAGTGGCTGGGAACGCCCGTGGCAGCCGTTCGCCCGGGGAGTCACCGCTACCTCACCGACCTGAGCCTGCCGATACGCGAGCATGCGCCCAGCCTGACCTTCAAGAAGGCGGCCTACGTCGACCTTGGCGAGGTTCGGTCCGGTCCGGGTACGTGCGACATCGAGATCGAATGGCGGTCGGCGTCCCTGGCCCCGCTCTTCCCCGTGTTCGCGGGTCACCTTACGCTGACGCCGACCGAGCTGTGCCTGCAGGGCTACTACGCTCCGCCGGCAGGTGAGCTCGGCGCCGCCCTCGACCGAGCCTTCCTGAACATTGCCGCTCGCGGCACCGCGCGCTGGTTCCTCGAGAAGGCCGCCGAAGTGATCGTAGCGGCGCCCCCGAACCGCTGACTCTCAGCGGCGGCATTCGCCGCGGCGGCATTCGCGGCGGCTGCATTCGCCTTGAAGGAGCCCTGGGGGCGGGTCTCGGCTGGGGCGCCGTGAATCCGCTCCGTCAGCCCGTTTCTCGGCCGCATCTTGCCATTTTGGAGCCATTCCCTTACCTATTCGCAACCGCCTCGGGAGTAAGGTGACGATCCGCGATTTCGCTCGCATGACCCGCTGCTCCGTGGAAGGAGGTTCCCGTGCCCGAGCCATCCACCATCGAGGGGGTTCTGCGCGCACTGGTCGAGGCCATGGAGGCGCGTGAAGCCGCCGAGCCTGACCTGCCCGAGTGGGAGTCGAATGCTCGGCTTCGGGCGGCAGAGGCCAGATTGCTGCAGCTGTACCGTGAGTCGGGGCGCCCTCAGCCACACCGCAGGGTGATCGACATCGAGGTGGCTCACCCGGCGGGAGAACCCACGGCGCTCGAAGTCGCCTGACTCGTCCCCCGGCCGCATCGAGGCCGTGCTGGTTCGTGCCCAACGACCGCTCACCGGCTCCTGGGCATCATCGTCCAGCTCAACGTCCGGCGCGCGGCAAGCCGGGCGAATTTCCGGCGAGCCGGCCGGAATCGGGCAATTCGGGAAGCGGCGAGCCCGGGGGTCCGGACCGGTCGCTCAGCCGACTGGCACCAACGCGGCCACGACGCCGACTGCCAGACCGATCGCCAGGCTCGCCAACCCGATCCTGAGTGACTTGAGCCGATCAAGCGCGCGCGCCTGCCGGTCCGCGACAACCTGGGTCGTCCCAAGCGGACCGAAGTTGTAGACGCCCTGCGAACCGAATCCGGCGCAGAAATGGAGCCAGGCCTGCAGGTACCCCGAAGCCGACCCCGCGGCGGGCACGATCAGGACCAGCCTCGCCCAATGCGGCACCCCAAGCGCCACCAGCACAGCGAACAGCACCACCGTGACCGCCAGGCCAGCGTGGCCAGCCCGGCGGCGCCGTGCTATCTCGGCAGGACCGATGTTGCAGACGCCCGGCTCGTAACCGACTACGTTCAATGGACTCAGACCCTGGATGCTCGACATGATTGCGACCTCAACTTCCTTATCAGATCGTATCGTCGGCAGGGCCTTCCGCCGCGGCAGACCGGCGCTTGGACCGCCAGACGATCCGGCCGCGGCAGGCGGAATCAACGTTGGGCGGCGTTGCCGAGTTGTTACGTCATAGTCCGAGACGGGGTCCTTTCGGCATCCGGATACCGGTACGATCGGGTAAGGCTCGCGAAGCGCAACCGAGTCGATGATTACGCCGACGGCCGGTTGCAGGGCCAAGCATCGGTGGGCGGCCGTTCGGAGGATGCCTTCGTGGTCTTGAACCGAAAGCAGTTGAAGGATGAAGGGGCCCGAGCCGATGTGCATTCGGCGCTGGTGGGGATGCTCCTCGAGGCCGACCAGCTCGAACGTCGGCAACTGCTGCTGATGGCCTTGCAGACGGGCGAACTCAAGAAGAGCGAGGCCGCGGATCTGCTCCGCCTGGTCGACCGCCTGGAGTCTGTGGCCGGCCAGCGCGGCTGATTCCCTGCCCGCGCCCCGACGCCCGACCTCTGCGAGCCGTACCTGGGCCGAGCGGCATGCCAGCCCGCGCCCGTCGGTCCGACCCGGCGGCCGCGCTATCTAGACCGCCAGCCCCAGGCCGGCCAGCTCGCGCCTGGTCTGGTCCGCACCCCGGAACTGGATCGCCGTCATGCCCAGCCCGCGGGCGGCCGCCACATTGGCCGGGCTGTCGTCGATGAGGACGGTCGATTCGGCCTCCAGACCGAAGCGGTCGAGGAAGAGCCGGAAGACCGCCGGATTCGGCTTAGAGATGCGCTCGTCCCCAGAGATGAGGAGGCCGTCGAACTCGTCGAGGAAAGGGAAACGAGCGCGGGTCGCGTCGAACGTCTCGCGGGCCCAGTTGCTGAGGGCGTACACGGGAACGCCAACCTCGCGCAGGCGGCGCATGATAGCCAGGGAGTCGGCGATGACCTCGCCCAGCGTCTCTTCCCAGCGCGACCGGTAGGCCTCGATCAGGTCGGCCTGCTCGGGGTGCTTGCCAACCAGCTCCGCGATCCCGTCGGCGAACGGGCGCCCGGCATCGAGCGTCGCGTTCCACTCCGGCGTGCAGACCTCGGCCAGGAACCGCTCCATGGCCGCCTCGTCCGGAATCAGCTTGCGGTAGAGGTGGCGCGGGTTCCAGTCGATCAGCACGCCGCCGAGATCGAAGACTACGGCCTTGATGTCAGTCGTCATGAGCCTCGTCGGTAGCGGAAGGGGCGGAGGAGTGGGAGCCCGAATCCTAACCTAGCGGCGATGTGACCATGATCCGCGAAAGGCCTGCTGCTTTTGGGATGCTGGCGGCCGATGGGCCAACGGAACGGCGAACCGGCGGCCTAACGGCCGCCGGTTCGAGATGAGGTTGGGTCCGCGCCGACCGCGCGGCAGGTGTGGCGTCAGGCTGCGAGTTCGTCCTCCGACTCGCGGCCCGCGATCTTTCGCTCGTGCGCGACCAGGCCGTCGCGCACGTTGATGACCCGGTCGCACGCCTCCGCGACTTCGGGATCGTGCGTGACGAGAATGAAGGTCTGGCCGTTCTCCTGGTTGAGCCGCCGGAGCAGCCCCAGGATCTCCCCGGAGCGGGCCGAGTCGAGATTGCCGGTCGGCTCGTCGGCGAGGACGAGGGCCGGCTGGTTGACCAGGGCGCGAGCGATCGCGACCCGCTGCTGCTCGCCGCCGGAGAGCTCAGTCGATCTGTGGCCGGCCCGGTGCGAGAGCCCGACCAGATCGAGCGCTTCGAGGGCCGCCGCTCGCGCTGCCTTGCCGGTCCGGCCGGAGTAGTCGCAGGCGAGCATGACGTTCTCGATCGCAGTCAGGGTCGGGATGAGGTTGAAGTCCTGGAAGACGAAGCCCATCCGGCGAGCCCGGAGCTTCGTTCGCTGGCCGTCGGAGAGCCGGCCGATGTCCTGGCCGTCGAACGTCAGCTCGGGCGCCGGGCCGTGGTTCGGGTCGGGAGCGTGGAGCAGGCCGAGAATGTGCATGAGGGTGCTCTTACCGGATCCCGACGGACCCATGATCGCGACCATCTCTCCCGGCTCGATCGTGACGTTCACGCCGCGGAGGGCTTCGACGGTGTTCCGGCGTCCCAGCCGGTAGGTCTTGCGCAGGTTGCGTGCTTCAAGGAGAGGCATCTCAGGATCCCTTTCACTCGTATCGGAGGGCGGACACCGGGTCGAGCCGGGCCGCGTGGAGGGCCGGGACGAAGCCGGCGATGGCGCCGAGGATCGTCGAGAAGGTGACGGCGGTGAGCGCCGTGTTGGGAGTCAGCAGGAAGAGGACGGTCCCGCTCGAGCGACCGGCATCGTTGGCCAGGGTGACCACGAGGGCACCAAGGGCCAGGCCGATGAGGCCGCCGGCGAACCCGATGAGGGCCGCCTCAATGACGAGTTCGCGGAGCACGCGCCCCCGGCTCGCGCCGATGGCTCGCTTGATCCCGATCTCGCGGGTTCGCTCGGCCACGGACATGGCCATGGTGTTGATGACCGAGAGGCCGCCCACGACCAGGCTGATGAGGCCGATACCGATGAGGATTGAGTTGAGCATCCCGACCGACCCGCCGATCTGCTTGTCGAAATCGGCGCCGGTCATGGTGGTCAGCTCAGGCAGGGTTTGCTTGATGGCAGCGGCGACGTCCGCGGGGGCGGCGCCGGCCTTCGGATAGACCACGACCGAGGTGACGACTTCCTGCGCCTGGATGTTGGCGCGCACGATGGAAGGCAGCGTCTTGAAGTAGAGCTTCTGCGCCTCGCTGAGCGGCACGACCGCGCAGGTGTCTGGCGCGGTGAGAGTGGGCTCGCGGATGCCGACCACGGTGAAAGTCTCGCCGCGGATGGCCATGGTCTGGCCCGGCACCTTGCGGTACTTGAGAGCCAGGTCCGACCCGAGGACGACGACCTTGGAGCCTTCGTCCGCCGCGGTCAGCTCGCGCCCCTGGGCTATGAGGGTCTTGAAGTGGTCGTAGCCCTGGTCGGCTCCGGGCGTGTAGCCGAGGATCATCGCTGGCATGACCATGGATCCGGACTGCGGTCCGTCGTCCATCATCATCGTGATTTCCGGGTTCACGGCGGCCACGCCCGCGATGGCGCGCAGCTGGGCCACCGCGGAGATCGAGAGCGGTGCGGCAGTGGTCGAGTAGAGCGACGACTGGCTGACCACGACCTTGTCCGCGTAGTACTGGCTGCCGCCGTCCACGAGCGTACTGATCTTGTTGCCCATCGACCCGAAGACCACGAGGGCCCAGATGCCGACGGTGATGCCGGTGACGGTCAAGCCGGTCCGGAGCTTTCGTCTGGTTAGATTTCGGATTGTCTTCAACGGAGTGTCCTCCTCTATTCGACTTGGGGAATTTGGTTCGCCGGTTCGGGCGAGTCGGAGTGGGAGACGGCGACGACGGCTTCCGCGAGTGTGTCCGCCGCCTCGAACTTGTTCAGGAACGCATCCGCCCCTGCCCGAAGGGCGCCACTGCGGAGCGTGGATACCGCGCTCATGACGACGATCGCCGCACCTGGGCAAGCGCCGCGAAGCGCAGGCAGCAGGTCGAGCCAGGCCTCGGCGTCGGGCCGGTCGAGGTCGATCAGCACCGCGTCGGGGCATGCTTCATGAACCTGGTCTACGGCCTCGGCTGCAGTCGACACGCACCCGACCACCTCGACCCGGTCACTTACTTCGAGGATCCCCGACAGGCTCCGTCGTACCCGGCGATCGCCGTCTACGATCAGGACGCGGGTTCGGGGCTCGGCTGGCTGGAACATGAGGAGAGCCTGCGCCCCGGACCCGGGCCGGTCATCGGGCAGGGGTCGCGACGTGCCGATGGACCAACGACGCACGCCGGCTACGTCATTCCGCCGAGGCGGCCTGGCTACTCGCCCGGCGTTTCCGCCTTAGCCGGCACCGAGATCTCGAGCCTCGTCCCGCTGCCGGGCGCGCTCTCGATCGTCAGCCGCCCGCCGAACCGCTCGACGCGGGCTCGGATGCCGGCCAGGCCCAGGTGGCCGCCGCGCGAGGCCGTCGTTGGATCGAAGCCCGTGCCGTCGTCGGTCACGACCACGCTCACGCACCCGCCGTCGCGCCGGAGCTCGATCTGGACCTGCCGCGCGGCGGCGTGTTTGACGACGTTGTGGAGCGCCTCCTGGCAGATGCGGTACAGCGCCTCCTCGAGCTCGGGGCCGACACTCAAGATCTCGTCGGCCTCGAAGACGACGGGCAGGCCCGTTCGCCCCTGGACGGCGGCGACGTGCTTGCGCAGGGCGGAAACCAGGCCCTCCTCGGCAAGGCTGCCTGGGCGCAGCTCGAAGATGAGCGTACGCATCTCGGCCAGCGCATCCTGCGCCAGTTCGCGCAGCTCCCCAAGCTTCTCGGCCGTGGCCGCCGGGTCGCGCTGCAGGAGCATCTCGGCCGCCCGCGTCGTCAGGGTCATGCTGAAGAGGGCCTGCGTCACCGAGTCATGCAGGTCCTGCGCGAGATGCGTCCGTTCGCGGTTTGCGGCCAGCTCGGTCGCCTGGGCCCTGAGCTCTCGCTCCATTCGATCGCGTCTGCCCGTGTCACGGACGGTGCCGAGTGCTCCGGCCCATCCGCCATCCGCCACCAGGCCGATCGTGTGGATTTCAACCGGGACCGCGTGCCCGTCGCGGTGCCGCAGGTTGCACCGGAAGAGGATCTCCTGCTCCGGATGCTCCCTCTGCAGCGCGAGCTGCCGGTGGATCTCCTCGTCCGTCGATTCGTGGTGCACCATTTCGGAATCGCGCCCGATCAGCTCCTCCGCCGTCCAACCCGTGAGCTGCTCGGAGGTTGCGTTCACGAAGGTGAAGGCCCCTTTGGCGTCTATCGACCAGATCGCGTCCGGCGACCGCTCGACCAGGAACCGATAACGCGCCTCCGCGGCAGCCAGGACCCGACCGAGGCGCGCATTCTCGATGGCGACCGCGGCGTGTGCGGCAAGAGCGCGCAGCAATGCGAGCTCGAACTCACTGAACCCTCGATGGCGCCGGTCGAATACGCAGAACGCGCCGAGCGGACCCGCGGCGCCGTACATCGGAACCGACACGACCGAGGTCGTCCCGAGGTGCTCGGCATTCAGGCGGCGCCGTTCCGGGTCCCAGAATCGATCGTCGTTGGCGTAGTCCTGGGTGACGATGACGCGCCCGGTGCTGAGGGCCAGCCCCGTCATGCCACCGTGAAGGTCGATCGGTTGCCGCCAGCTGTCCTCGTGCGCCTGAGGCGACAGGCCCGAGTCATACGTCCAGTGAGCCGGATCCTCGGTTGGCTCCGCGAGATAGACGATGGCGACGTCAACCTCGAGGAGGCGCCGGGCGTCGTCGACCACCTGCTGAAGCAGCTCCGCCAGGCTGCCTCCAGGTCGCACGACTCCGGCCTTATCCTCGTCCACGGCGACCTGGGGCGCGAGCTGGCGCTCGACCGGCCCTTCGTGGGCGTCGTCCATTTGCCCTCCTTTCCCGCGTCGACCGGGTCTGGACGTTCCGGCCCTCGCTGACGATACTCTTTGCGCGGACGCGGGAAAGCCGCGACGTTCCATTGGGCGTTGCGGCGGGACCTTCTAGAGGAGAGCGCATGGCGGACCAGCCACGAATCCGGGTGCTGCTCGTTGATGACCATGCCGTCGTCCGGCGCGGCCTCCACGGCTTCCTCGGCCTGCTCGACGACCTCGAGATCGTGGGCGAGGCAGAAGACGGCAGCGAGGCGATCCGGCTGGCGGACGAGACGAAGCCGGACGTGATCCTGATGGACCTGGTGATGCCATGCTGCGACGGCATCACGGCGACAGCGGAGATCAAGAAACGGCATCCGGGCGTGGAGATCGTCGCCCTGACGAGCTTCATCGAGGAGCAAACGGTCATCGCCGCGCTCGAAGCGGGCGCGACGGGATACCTCCTCAAGGACGCGAGCGCCGACGAGGTCGCCGAGGCGGTTCGCGCGGCTCATGCCGGAGAGATGCGACTGGATCCTGCCGTCTCCCGTCTGCTTGCGGAGCGCCTCCGCCGCACGAAGCTGAGCTCGCAGCCTGTCGAGCCTCTCACCCCGCGCGAGCTGGACGTGCTGGGACTCGTCGGTCGCGGTCGGAGCAACAAGGAGATCGCGGCGGATCTGGTCATCACCGAGCGGACGGCGCGAACGCACGTCAGCAACATCCTCGGCAAGCTCGGTCTTGCCAGCAGGACGCAGGCGGCGCTGTATGCCGTGGAGCACGACCTCGTCCCGAAGGCCACCCCTCCGGGATAGCCCCGCCTGCGACTCGGCCCAGGAACACGTCGACATAGAGGTCCACGTGGGACGGCGATAGCCCGCGAACCGGGCGCTACGGCGACGAAGACCTACGGATAAGCGGAGACCCCCGGAAGCTCCGAGAACCGCCGGGGGTCGTCCAGCTAGGCCGAAGGACTAGTGGCCGTTCACCGCCTTCACAAGGTCGGGCACCAGGTTCACGGCATTCGGAGTCCCGAGTCCGGTCACGGGATCCCAACCCGTCGTCGCCGGGTAGCCGGCGATGCCGGTCCCCGCCTGGGTGTTGTTGCCGGTCGTGACGTCGAAGAAGTCCTTGGCGTAGCGGGTGGGGTCGGCCCCGATCTTGTAGAGGCCGGGGTTGATCAGGCCCAGTCCGCCGCCGTTGATCTGATCGGCGATGGCGACAAGGCCCGCCCACTGCGGGGTGCTGAGCGAGGTCCCGCCGATGTCCCACCAACCGGCCACGCCAACGTCGCTGCCGGTGCCGTCGGGCGGCAGGCTGAGATACACGAGGGCGCCCGTACCGGCGCTCGCCTGGAAGGCGACGTCAGGGACGCCGCGCATCGAACCGATGGCCGTCGAACCTGCCGGCAGGGCGTTCTGATAGGAGGGCTTGGCGAAGACGTTGCTGAAACCGCCGCCCGAGAAGGTCCAGCCGACCTCGGCCTGGGTCGGGTTCGCCTTGCAACGGGCGACCGGGCCGGCGTAGATGACGCGCGGGTCGTTCGTGCCGGCGGTCGGATTCGTGCACACGTAGGTGCCGCCGATGCCCGTGACGAGCGGGTCAGAGGCGGGCCATTCGACCGAGGGGAAAGGGATCGTGCCGGGGTTCTTGACCGGCTCCTTATAAGAGTTGACCGTGCCGCCGTCGCCCGAGGCTGCGAGGACGGTCACGCCGTTCGCAGCTGCCGCCTGGAAGGCGTGGCGCAGGTTCAGCAACGACTGGTAGCTGCCGAAGGCATCCTCGGCCGAGGCGAAGCTCTGGCTGATGACCTGGGCGAGATGGTGGTCGATGACGTACTGCTCGGCGGCCATCATCTGCTGGAAGCCCTGCACGCCCAGCGTCTCCGCTACGGGCGTCGCCACGAGGATGATGTTGGCCATCGGCGCGATGGCGTGCGCCGTCTCGACGTCGAGCGAGACCTCGAGCGCCCAGGCGGCCTTGTTCTGGAGGCCGGTCCCGTTGCTCTGGCCGGGCGGGGCCTTGGTGGCAGGCGAGCCCTGGAGGTGGAGGACGCTGAACGTCGGCATGCCCGACGAACAGGTCACGCCCTCCTCGCCGCACATCGGTTGCAGCCCGAAGGCCTGGTCGAAGACGTGCAGGTCGTGGGCGATCGTGTCGCTGCCATAGGAGTCGACGACGGCGATCGTGACACCCTTGCCGTTGTAGCCGCTCGCGTACAGCGGGCCGACGTTGTAGGCGGCTTGGATAGCCTGCGGCGTGAAGCAGGTTCGCCCGAACGATTCGCACTGGCTCTCAGTGGGTGGGGTCGGCGCGGTGGAGATTAGGAGCGCGTCGGAGTAGGCCGGATGGATGACCGGCGAGGAGGTGCCGGTCGCACCACCGGGCGGGACGGCGATGGCCGCCGCCAGCACCGCGGCGGTCGCCAGCGCGAGGACGCGTTTCACCAGGGTTCCTCCTGTATCTCAGCGTGCGGGTCGGTCTCGCCAGTGGCTCGGCGCGGTCCCGGCGACCGAGGCATGGACCGCGTGTCAGCGCCTCCCGGTCTACGGAGATTGTCCCACCATCGTCGATGAGGGCTGGCCAGTCAGCGGGAAGGCAGCACACCGTGGGACTGAGGGGACATCGGGGCAGGCCCGCGATAGACGCCAGAATCGACGCGGACCAGAGGTGGTGGCAGCCCCGTCGCAGCCGAGGCCCACCGGTGTGCTCGCCTTCGGTAGCAAGGGTAGCGAAAGGACGCCATTAACGAGATGTAGTCGAGCGTGGCCCCCACGCCTCGCGAGCTGGACGGGCGTCCCCACGTAGGGCGCGGTCGTCACGAGCCCGAAGCGAGCGTGGCAGCCAGCGGTCCGAGGCTTGTGGCGCGGTTCCGGTCGGCTCACAATCCCGCCTAGTGGGAGGAAGGCAGAGGAGCCCTCGGGCCCCCTGCGCGATGTCACGGTCGGCGAACAGCTTCGCGCAGTGCCAAATGGCAAGACCGATCCTCCCCTCAATGGAGGGCACTCCCATGCGGCTCCCGGTTCGGGTCCTGTCGTTCGGCGCGCTTCTGCTCTTGCTCCTCTCGCTGCCCTCGATCGGCCTCGCCGCCGATCCCAAGGGGCCGGGCGGCGATCCAATGGTCACGCTCTCCGGCGGGAACCTTGTCGTCGGTCCCACGCTGGTGCCCGGGGCAACGGTCGGTACTGTGGGGGTACCCGACGCATTCGCCTACGATGCCGCCGCGGGTGGCACGATCGTTACCGTCTCCTCCGTCGCCTACTACCAGTACAACTCCGCAGCCGGACACTCCATCTTCGCCTCCCTCGGGCTCCCGGCGGGTGCGACGCTCTGGCAGGTCGACGTCTACGGCTACACCACGGGCGCCACGTCCCAATCCTGGACTCTGTGGGACGAGAACATGAGCACCTCTGCCTTTACGAGCCCCGGCTTTGCGACCACCTCGACCGGGCCCGGGATCGTCCACGGGACGATGACCTTCGCGAGCGGCGTAACGCTGCCGTCGAGCCACGACTGGTTCCTCGAGATCAGCGCCACGTCCGCGGCTAGCGGGTACATCGGGGCGATCTTCCAGTACACCCTGCCGACCCTCTCGCTGGTGCCGATAACCCCGGTCCGGGTCTTCGACTCGCGCTTCAGCAGCCGGATCGTCCAGGGGGCACCGCGGACGATCAACGTCAAGGACGCGATCAACGTCGGGACCGGCGTGGTCACGACCCCCAACGCGATCCCCAAGGGGGCCCGGGCG
>JBGQBD010000039.1:0-20499 GCA_041494645.1 Candidatus Limnocylindria bacterium | reverse complement strand
GTGCGGTACGACGAGGTCCACGTCGGCGAGCTCCAATCCGGCCCGGTGCAGCGAGGCGAGCGAGGTGGAGCCGAGGGTGCGGACGGCCATCTTGAACGTCTCGGTGCCCTTCATCTTCATGAAGTGCTCGCCCGCGGCCACGGTCGTGGCGTTGGCCGGCCTGGCGGCGCCGCCGGCGGGCAGCCAGATGAAATATGCGCCCGACGGTTCGGTCGTCATCTCAATGCCGAGGGTTCCGCCCGGTTCGTCCGAGGGGGACAGCACCGCGGCTCCGGCGCCATCGCCGAAGAGGATGCAGGTTGACCGATCGGTGAAGTCCGTGTAGCGGCTCAGCGTCTCCGCCCCGATCACCAGGACGTTGCGAGCCAGCCCGCTGGAGATGTAGGCCTGGGCAGTGGCATAGCCGTACACGAACCCGGAGCAGGCCGCGGCAACGTCCATGGCGGCGGCCCGCTTGTTCCCGATCGCGTCCTTGACCAGGGCGGCCGTCGAGGGCATCGGGTAGTCCGGCGTCAGAGTGCCGACGATGATCAGGTCGATGTCGTCCGGCGCGAGCCCGGCGGTGGCGATTGCCCGCAGGCCGGCGACCGCGGCCATGCTCGCGGTCGTCTCACCGGGCCCAGCGATGCGCCGCTCGCGGATCCCGGTGCGAGAGACGATCCAATCGTCGGAGGTCTCCACCATGTGCTCGAGATCGGCGTTGGTCAGGATCAGGCTCGGGGCGTACGCCCCCCAGCCGGTCAGATGGACACCGGTCAAGGGACTCGACTTCACGGTTCGACCTCAAGCAGCGGCTGCTTCGCCTTTACCAGCTTGCCGGACTCGGCGACCAGGCGCACGACTCTCCCGGTCTGGTCGGACTTGATCTCGTTGAACAGCTTCATGGCCTCGATCAGGCCGATGACCTGCCCGGCCATGATGTGCTGGCCGACGCTGACGTAGGGCGGGGAGGACGGCGAGGGAGCCGCGTAGAAGATGCCCGTCAGCGGCGCCTTCACGGTCTTCATCGTCGAGACCGGGGCCGCCTCGGCCGGGGGGGCAGCTGCCGCGCCGCCGGGCGGATCCGCGCTCGCGGCGGGGGCCGGGGCCGCTGCCGGCTTGCGCAGGACGATGCCCGTCTCGCCCGCCTCGACTTCCAGCTCGATCAGATCGCTTCGCTCCAGGAGCGCGCCGAGCCGATCGATCAGGCCCATCAGCGAGGCGGTCTCCTCCGAAAGGGCCATTCCTTCGGCTGACGTTCCCTCCGGGGTCTTGCCCGCCGGCCGCTCGGGCGCTTCGTCGTGCCGCTCGCTCATGGTCCGCACCCTCACTCGGCCCAGCGCCGGATGACCAGGGCGCTGTTCTGGCCGCCGAAGCCGAAGGAATTGGAGACCGCAACAGCCATTGTCCTGCGGCGGGCCTCGTTCGGCGTCAGATCCAGCCCTGCCGCTGCCTCGTCCGGATCCTCCAGGTTGATCGTGGGTGGCACGATCCCGGTTCGAATGGACATGACCGTGGCGATAGCCTCGATGGCTCCAGCCGCGCCCAGAGTGTGGCCAATCATGCTCTTGTTGGCAGTCACGCTGACCTGGCCGGCGCGATCGCCGAAGAGCGTCTTGATGGCTTCCAGCTCGCGCGGATCGCCCTCGGGCGTGGAGGTGGCATGAGCGTTGACCATCTCCACGTCGTCCACGGTCAGGCTCGCCTTCTCCAACGCGCGGCGGATGGCCCGGACCGCGCCCGCGCCCCCAGGCGCCGGGAGAGTGATGTGCGAGGCGTCGGCGGTGGCCCCGTAGCCGACGATCTCGGCGAGTGGCTCCGCGCCGCGGGCCCGGGCATGCTCGAGCGACTCCAGCACTATCACGCCGGCGCCCTCGCCGATGACGAAGCCGTCACGGCCGCGGTCGAAGGGGCGGGAGGCACGTTCAGGCTCGTCGTTGCGCGTGGAGAGGGCCCGCATCGCCGCAAAGCCGCCCACCAGCGACTCGTGCCCGGTAGCTTCGGTGCCGCCGGCGAGCATGACGTCCGCGTCGCCGCGGCGGATCGTCTCCCAGGCCTCGCCGATGGAGTGGCCGCCGGTCGCGCAGGCGGAGACGACGCTGAAGTTGGGACCCTGCGGCCCGAAGACGATGGCAATCACCCCCGCGGCCAGATTGCTGATGGCCATCGGGATGAGGAAGGGCGACATTCGATCCGGCCCCTTCTCGCCCATGAGCAGGATCTGATCGGCCAGGGTTCGAATGCCGCCGATGCCGGTTCCGACGATCACGCCGGTCCGCTCAGCCTCGGGACCCTCGAGCCGCGCCGGGAGCCCGGCCTGGTCCATCGCCTGACGGGCCGCCACGAGGGCGAGCTGAACGTACCGATCGTTGCGGCGCTGGTCCTTGCGATCGAGGACCCCTGAGGGGTCGAAATCCCTTACCTCGGCGGCGATGCGTGTGGTCAGGCGCGAAGGATCGAACTGCGTGATCGGGCCGACGCCGGATCGACCGGCAACCATCGCCTCCCACGTGGACGTAACGTCGTTTCCGAGCGCGGTCAGCGCACCCATTCCCGTGACGACGACGCGAGGCTGGCCGTTGGTCGGGCTCATCGAACAAGCTTCCCCGTGCGGATGGTGGCGGCGCGATACACGTCGCCGGGCAAACCGCGCGCCGAGAGGGCGTCCGAGGCGGCCATGAAGTCATAGGTCGTGCGGTGGATCTCGGCCTTGACCTGCCCATCCTCGATCTCGATCAGCGCCCAGGTCGCCGAGGGATCGCCGTCGAAGACATAGCCGGCACTGCCGGCGTTGACGATGGTCCGCCAGCCGACCTCGCGGACCTCCGGCACGTGGGTATGGCCGCAGACGATTACCTTCGCGTCCGTCCGGCTGACTCGATCGATGGTCACGACCGGATCGAGATCCACGGGGAAGCCGTCGGTGAGCGAGCCGGGCGAAGCGTGGCAGAAGAGGATCAGGTCGTCCGCGACCCGCAGCCGTCGCTCCCAGGGGAGGCGGCGCAGGTAGTCCACCCCGTCGTCGCCGATCTGGTCCCGGGCCCAATCCGCTGCGACCTGGTACGAGTCGGGAGCTCCCTCGGTGAACCACGGGAACGCGGCCGTGTAGTCGCCGTCCGCGACGGCCACGTCGGTGTTGCCGACCGTCACGTAGGCGCCGGCTCGTTCCAGCTCGCGGACCAGGGCGAGCGTCCCGACCGGATCCGGGCCGTTGAAGGTCAGGTCGCCGCAGATGGCCACGTAGTCGGGGCGCGCGGCGTGGATGTCCCGCCGGACCGCCTCCAGGGCGGGCAGGTTGCCGTGGACGTCGGAGAGGGCGGCGATACGGACCATCAGCGCAGAGCGCTCTCGGGCGCGATGATGAAGCTGAGCAGAGCCTCGCAGGCGACCTCGCCGTTGACCGTGGCCACGCCCCTGCCGCGCCCGAACTTGCTGCCCAGGCGCTCCATAGTCACTTCCAGGCGGAGCTGATCGCCCGGGGTGACGATGTGCTTGAAGCGGCACTCGTCGATCGCGGCGAAGAGCCCGAGCCGATCGCCGAAGCCCGGCTGCTGGGCCACGAAGACGCCCATGGTCTGGGCCAGGGCCTCGATCTGGAGCACGCCCGGCATGATGGGCTGGCCGGGGAAATGGCCCTGGAAGAACCACTCCGTCGCCGTCACGGACTTGAGACCCACGATCCGCTTGGCCTCCGGGTCGTACTCGACGATGCGATCGACGAGCAGGAACGGCCAGCGGTGCGGGATCAGCTTCTCGATCTGGCGGGTCGTCAGGATCGGCTCATTGGTGCTGTCTGTCACGGGGCGGCTCCTGGTGGCGTGGGCGGGGGCTCAGCGATTGCCGGCGGCAACGAACGGGGCGCTGCCGACGCGGTCGAGCAGGTCCGTCGTCACCTTGCCATCGATGAAGACCTGATTGGCGAGGATCGCGCGGTGCAGCTCGATGTTGGTCGTGACGCCGTCGACGAGCAGCTCACGCAGCGCGGCGTCGCCGCGGGCGATGGCCTGGGTCCGATCCGGAGCCCACACGGAGAGCTTGCCGAGAAGGGAGTCGTAGTAGGACGGGATCTCATAGCCGGGATAAAGGTGCGAATCCATTCGGATGCCGGGCCCGCCTGGAACGAGGTAGGCGCCTACCTGACCGCCCTGGGGCCGGAAGTCCTTGGTCGGGTCCTCGGCGAGGATCCGGAACTCGATGGCATGGCCGCGTGAGACCACGTCCGCCTGGGTCAGGCCGAGGGGCTCGCCGGCCGCGATTCTGATCTGCAGGGCCACCAGATCGATGCCGGTGCACATCTCGGTGATGGGATGCTCCACCTGGACGCGGCAGTTGATCTCGATGAAGTAGGCATCACCCTTGGAGTCGACCAGGAACTCGAGGGTGCCCAGGTTCTCGTAGCCGGCCGCCGCGATGGCCCGAAGGGCCAGCTCGGCCAGCTCCTTGCGGGAGGCATCCGACAGGGCCGGGCTGGGGGTCTCCTCGATGACCTTCTGATGTCGCCGCTGAACGGAGCAGTCTCGCTCGCCCAGGTGGACGGCACTGCCGAAGCGGTCCACGGCCACCTGGATCTCGATATGGCGGGTCTCGTCGAGGTACTTCTCCAGGTACAGCGCATCGTCGCCGAATGCTGCCTTGGCCTCCGAACGGCTGACCTTGAAGGCACTCTCCAGTTCGCGTGGAGTCCGGACCAGGCGCATCCCCTTGCCGCCGCCTCCGGCCGAAGGCTTGATCATTGCCGGGTAGCCGATGCGCTCGGCTTCCTCGAGGGCGTGAGCCTCGTCGCGCAGCATGCCCGAGCCCGGAATGGTGGACAAGCCGTGCGACCCCAGCAGCCGGCGAGTGGCCTCCTTGGAGGCGAAGCGCTCGAGAACCTCCGCCGGCGGGCCGATGAACGTGAGGTCGTGGGCGCGGACGACCTCGGCGAAGCCTTGGTCCTCCGCGAGAAACCCGTAGCCGGGGTGGATGGCGTCGCACCCGGTCACGATCGCGGCTGAGATGATCGCCGGCGCCAACAGGTAGCTGTGCTTTGAATCGGCCGGACCGATGCAGATGGCCTCGTCGGCCAGCTGAGCGGCCAGGCCTTCCCGATCCGCTTCGCTGTAGGCCACGACCGCGCCGACACCGAGAGTGCGGCAGGCGCGCAGGATTCGCAGGGCGATCTCACCGCGGTTGGCGATCAGGACCTTGGTGAACATCAGGCGTTGCCGAGGACGGTCGGCCGGCGCGCGGCCCCGGGACCGTCGAATTCGTCGGACGCGGGCGACTCGATCCGAACCAGCTCCTGGCCGTACTCCACTGCCTCGCCGGCCTCGGCCAGGCTCGATCCGATGAGGCCGTCCACGGGCGCGGCCACGTCCTGCTGGACTCCCAGCACGTCGACCCAGCCGATGCGGTCACCGGCTCGGACGGGCATCCCGACCGCCAGATCGCGGCGCGGGTGGTACACGCCCACGGCCGGAGAGGTCGCCGAGACGCGGCCCGGCTCCGCTTCGGACGCCTCTTCGTCGTCCTCGCGAGGTCGCCTGTCGCGATCCTCGGTCACCCGACCGTGGCCGCCCGCGGGCCGTACCGAGACGAGGCCGTGCCCGGCGTGGCTCTCGGCGGCGCCCCTGGCCGCGGACCGGCGGCCATCCTCTGCGCCGGCGGGCTTGCGCAGACGTGCCTTCCAGCCGCTCTCGCGAACCTCTATCTCGCCCAGTCCGCTGGCGGCGAGCTTGGCGATCAGAGCCGGCAGGAGGTCGTCGGCCAGCCGGCCGATCGCCTCGTGGTCGCGTTGGACCCGCAGAGCCTGGTCAGCATCGGTCGGGCCGACAGCGGGAACCTGCTGGTGGGCGGGCATCGCCTAGTCCTCCTCGCGGCCGGACGGACCGCCGCGCCGCGTTCCGGGGAACGCGGGCATGGACGCCCGGCCGGTGAGCAGACCGCGCAGCCGATCCGCGACACTCATCCGCTCCGGCGGGGCCACGGGCCGCTCGGCCACTGTGAACGGGCCGTAGGCCCGGTATCTGTTGAAACGAGCCTCCACCAGCTCGTCGAGCGGGATGCGGCCGAGGGCGTCGAGCTGCTCGATCACGGCCTCCTTGATTCGACGGGCCGTCTCGGCCGGGTCCGTGTGAGCTCCTTCGCCGGGCTCGGGGATGACCGCGTCGACGATGCCGAGCTCGTGCTGCTCGGCGGCGGTGACCTTCATCGCGACTGCGGCCTGCTGCGATTGCTCGGCCGAGCGCCACAGGATGGCGGCGCAGCCTTCGGGGCTGATGACCGCGTAGATCGAGTTCTCGAGAGCCAGCACCACGTCGCCGACCGCCAGCCCGAGCGCGCCGCCCGAGCCGCCTTCGCCGGTGATGACCACGACGATCGGAGCCCGGAGGCGGGTCATCAACCCGACCGACCTGGCGATCGCCTCGGCTATTCCGCGCTCCTCGGCCGCGGCGCCCGGGAAGGCGCCCTGGACATCGACGAACGTCAGAACCGGCATGCCGTAGCGCTCGGCCAGGTCCATGACGCGCATCGCCTTGCGGTAGCCCTCCGGATGGGGCAGGCCGAAGTTGCGGCGGATGTTCTCCTCGGTGTCCTGGCCCTTCTGGAAACCGATGACCACGATGTGCCGGCCGGCGATCCGAGCCAGGCCGGCCACGATCGCCGAGTCGTCGCCGAAGAGCCGGTCGCCGTGCAGCTCGATGAACTCGTCGGCCATGACCTTGAGCAGCTCGAGCGTGTGCGGGCGCTTCAGGTTGCGCGCCTGCTGGACGTGGGCCCAGACGACGGCGTTGGCGTTGTCCGCCCCGCCTTCCGCGGCGTGGCCGCGGCCCAGAAGTCGGTCAACCACGGGGCGCCTCCCCTCGAGATCCGTTGGTCTCGCCGTTGCGCGAGTCGTCGTCTTCGCCGCCGAACGCGCCGGTGAGCGCCGAGAGCAACGAGCGCTGCCTCGCGGCGGGCGCCGCCGAGGCCTCGCCAACGCCCGCAGCCGGCGAAGCGGCCAGGAACGCGAGCAGGGCGATGATCTCGTCGCGGAGATGGGCTCGGGTCACGATCCTGTCCACGAACCCGTGGCTGAACCAGAACTCGGCGCGCTGGTAGCCGGCCGGCAGTTCCTCGCCGATGGTCCCGGCCGAGACGCGGTCACCGGCGAAGCGGATGATCGCGTTCGGCTCGGCGATGTTCACGTCGCCGACCACGGCGAACGAGGCGAAGACGCCGCCCGTGGTGGGGTCCGTCAGGACCGAGATGAACGGCACGCGGGCCGCCCTGACTCGCTCCACCACGCCCATCGTCTTGACGAGCTGCATGAGCGAATACGTGCCCTCCTGCATGCGGGCGCCCCCGGAGGACGACACGATGATCAGCGGGATGCGCTCGGCCAGGGCGGCTTCGCCGGCCCGCGCCACCTTCTCGCCCACGACCGAGCCCATCGAGCCGCCGATGAACCCGAAGTCCATGACGCATAGCGAGACCGGCTTGCCGCCCATCGTGGCCAGGCCCCAAACCGCCGCGTCGCGCAGGCCGGTGGCGAGCTGGGCCGCCATCAATCGATCCGGATAGGACTTGAGGTCGACGAAACCGAGGGAGTCCACCGGCTGCAGGTCGTCGTCGCGCTCCACGAACGAGCCACCGTCCACGAGCTGCTCGATGCGGATCCTGGCCGGGATGCGGAAGTGGTGCCCGCAGTGGGGGCAGACACGGAGCGTCTTCTCCAGCTGCTTGTTGAACAGCATCTCCGCGCAGCCCGGGCACTTGGTCCACAGGTCCGGCGGGTAGGCGTCGCGGCGGGGGCGGAAAGGCAATCTAACCGGCATCAGGACACGACCCCAAGGATTCCGTTGATGACCGCCGTTCGGCGGCGGCCGGACTGGGCGGTACGACTGTGGGCGGCCCGGGCCGCGCGCCCCATCCGGCCCGAGGCCGGGTGGGAGTGGCGCCAGGCGACGTACACCGCGCCGATCGAGATCGCCGCGGAGGCCACGCCCACGCCGCCCACGATGAGCGGCCGCGACTGGCGCGCGGCCACCTCGGGGAGACGGCGGAGCGCGGACGCGGGCGCGGCCCCGTGCGACTCCGTCAGGGCAGTGGCCGGCGAGGAGGCCGCGCCTCCCAGCAACGCCGTGGCCGCGCCGCCCTCTCCCGCCGGCAAGTGCCTTCGGAAAGCGGCCACCGTCCCCGCCGTAACGGCCGGGGACTCGGCCCCGGCGGCCTCCATCGGGAGGCCGGCCCGGAGCCGCATCGCGCCCGCGGCGAGGCGGGCGGCGAGAGCCTCCTCGAACCGGAACGAGGGGTGGACCCGGACCAGATCCGCGCGCAGCCTGCGCGCCGAGAGGCGGACCGCGGGATCCATCTCCGCGTCGACGGGGAAACCCCCCACTCGCCGCTCGTCGGCGGCCATGAGCCCGTCCAGATAGCGCTCCGTGCGCCGAGCGTCCCGCGTTCCGCGGCCGAGCATCAGCTCAACTGCCCCCGCAGGTCGTCGGCCACGGAACGCAGTGCACGATGCAGCAGCACTCGAACCGCTCCCTCCGATCGACCCAGGATGGCCGCGATCTCGGCGGTGGACATCTCGTCGACGAAGCGGAGGATGACCGCCCGGCGTCGATCCTCCGGCAGGCGGGCGACGGCCTGCCAGGCCTCGGTGCCAGCTTCGCGCGCGGCCGCGGCCTCCACGACGTCGTCCGGGGCGTGAAGCTCCGCCGCTTCCTCCAGAGGAGTCACGGGCCGGCGCCGATCCCGGCGCCGCTCGTTCGCGACGACGTTGTGGGCGATGCGGAAGAGCCAGACGCGGAACGTTGATATGTCCGCGGAGTCGGCCCCGGCCTCGGTCGTGATCGAACGCGAGGCCATGAAGGCGTCGACGCGTTCCTCGAAGCGGGGCAGGCCGGCCAGGGCCTGCATGAAGACACGCTCGGTCGCGTCTTCCGCGGCGTGGTGGTCCCGGAGCTCGTAGTAGGCGTAGCTGTACACCTGGGCCAGGTACTTCCTATACAGGGCGTCGAAGCGAGTCGGATCGCGTCGGGCCGCCTCAACCAGGCCGCGGTCGCGGTCCAGCCGGGCGGGACGGGCGCCCTCCTCCGCTCTACTCAACACTCGCCGGCTCAATTCGTTACACCCCGGGCGCCGGAAGCCGCCGCGCCGTGCGTGGCGCCGGGCTCCGCCGGGCCCAGTCTGACGTGGGCCACCTCGCCCGCGAGCAACTCCCGCTCTCCGCCAGGTGCGGCCGCGTCTTCGACCAGCAGCGCTCCGGACGCCCCGTCCACGCCGACCGCCCGTAACTCCTGGGTGGCGCCATCCGGCATATCGATCCGAACCATCCGGCCGGTCGTGACCTGGCGGTCGTGCCAGCCTGAGACGTCGAAATGCCCGTCGCGCATCGCCAGCACGCGCGGCTCCAGGCGAAGCAGGAACGCGGCCAGCAGCTCATGGCGGTCGATCGGGCGTCCTCGCGAGGCTTCGCGAAGGCTGGTCATCGAGTCCGCCAGCTCAGGCGGAAACGCGTCGCGCGGCCAGTCGGCGTTGACGCCGATGCCGACCACGGCCCGCGGGTCTGCCGTCCCTACGCCCTCGCTCTCGCCCAGGACTCCGGCCAGCTTCCGGGCGCCGGCGTCCGCGGCCACCACGATGTCGTTGGGCCACTTGAGGCGGAGCATGCCGATCGGCAGGCCGGCCACCTCCTCGGCCGCGTCGGCCATGGCCAGAGCCACGATGGCCGGGAGCCGCCACAGTCTGTCGGGCGCGAGGTAGCTCGGCCGGAAGCCTAGCGACAGCATCAGCGCGACCCCGCTCGGCGCGATCCACGAACGACCGAGCCGCCCGCGGCCGGCGGTCTGTACGTCGGCGACGGCCAGACAGACTTCGGGCGTTCCTTCGGTCATCCAGGTCCGAACGATGTCGTTGGTCGAGGGGACCGACGGGAAACGCTCGTGTCGCGACAGGAACGCGACGTTCGTCGTCACGCGCTCGTCTTCGACGGCCCGCCGGATCCCCCACCGGCCTCGGCGGCTGGCTCGCCCTGTAGCGGCGGCTCCGGCTCCTCGAGAGCGAACGCCTTGTGCAGCGCCCGGACCGCGGTCTCGACCTGGTCCTCGGCGATCATGCACGTGATCCGGATCTCGGATGTCGAGATCATCTCGATGTTCACTCCGGCCTCTGCCAGCGCGGCGAACATGCGCGAGGCGTAGCCCGGGGCGTTCTGGATGCCGGCTCCCACGATGGAGACCTTGGCCATGGCCGAGTCGGTCGTCATCTCGCGAAAGCCGAGCTCGCGAACGACCGGCTCGAGAATGCGCTTGGTCTTGGCCAGATCGCCGCGCGTGATGGTGAAGCTCAGATCCGTCGTGCCGTGGTGGCCGACGTTCTGGACGATCGTGTCGACGTTGATGCCGGCCTCGGCCAACGGGGCGAAGACCGCGTGAGCGACCCCGGGCCGGTCCGGGACCTCGACGAGGGTCACCTTGGCCACGTTGCGGTCGTGGGCCAGCCCGCGAACCTTGTTGCGCTGCTCCACGAACGGATCCTCCTTGATGAGCGTGCCGGGCACGTCCTCGAACGAGCTCAGCACCTCGATGACGACGTTGTTGACCCAGCCGAGCTCGACAGCTCGGCCCTGCATGACCTGCGCGCCCTGTTGGGCCAGCTCCATCATCTCCTCATAGGAGATGACCGGCAGCTGGCGGGCGTCCGGCACGAGACGCGGATCGGCAGTATAGATGCCTCGGACGTCGCTGAAGATCTGGCAGCAGTCCGCGTCGAGAGCGGCCGCCACGGCGACCGCGGTTGTGTCCGAACCACCGCGGCCGAGCGTCGTGATCTCCGCCAGGTGCGGGTCCCTCACGCTCTGGCCCTGGAAACCGGCGATGATCACGACTCGGCCGGCGTCCAGCTCGCTGAGGATGCGCTTGGGATCGATGCCCGCGATGCGGGCCTTGCCGTAGTTGCCATCGGTCGCGATGCCGGCCTGGGCCCCCGACAGCGCAATGGCCGGGACGCCGAGAGCGTGCAGGGCCATTGAGACGAGAGTCGCGCTGCGATGCTCGCCCGTCGACAGAAGCATGTCGAGCTCGCGCGGATCGGGATCGTCGGTGATGGCGCCGGCAAGGGCGAGCAGCTCGTCGGTAGTATCGCCCATCGCCGAAACGACGACGACGAGGTCGCAGCCGGTCGCCCGTTGGCGCGCTATGCGCGCCGCAACTCGACGGATCCTGTCCGCGTCGGCGACGGACGAGCCACCGAACTTCTGAACCACGAGGGATTTTGGCATGGCGGGCATTCTACCAGCGCTCGCGCGGTACTCGACACCACGAGACGCAACCGCTGAGCCTGCGAGATGGCGTTCCCGCGCCGGCCCCGGACAATACAGGCATCCAGACCAGGAGTCGCGCGCCATGTGCTTCGATCTCGACAGCAGTCCGCCGATACAGCCGATCTCCGGTGCGGCGGTCGAAAGCCGATCGCTCACCCTGGGGGCCGCCGACGGCAACACGTTCCGAGCCTTCCACGCCCGGCCGGCCGAGACGACCGGCAACGCCATCGTGATCCTGCCCGACGTTCGGGGCCTCCACCACTACTACGAGGAACTGGCGATCCGCTTCGCCGAGATCGGCGTGGACGCGGTCGCGATCGACTACTTCGGGCGGACGGCCGAGACCGGCGAGCGCGGCGACGACTTCGACTCCGGGCCACACGTGGCCCAGACGACGTGGGCCGGCCTCTCCGCGGACATCGCGGCCGCGGCATCGTTCCTGCGCGGAGCCGACGGCGGCGGGCATGTCCAGGCCCTCTTCACGACCGGCTTCTGCATGGGCGGCCGCGTTGCCTTCCTCTCCGCCACGCTGGGCCTCGGTCTCGCCGGCGTGATCGGCTTCTACGGCTGGCCGGCCGGGCCGGCCCGCAACGACACGCCGGCACCGACGGAGATGGTCGATCGCTTCGAATGCCCCGTCCTGGGCATCTTCGGCGGCTCCGACCAGGGCATCCCGATCGCGGTCGTGCAGCAGTTCCGCGAGACCCTGACCGCGGCCGGCGTCGACCAGGAGATAGTGGTGGCGCCGGACGCCCCGCACAGCTTCTTCGATCGCAAGCAGGCCCAGTTCCAGGCCCAATCGGACGATGCCTGGGCCAGGGTCGAGCGCTTCATCGCGGCTCACGGGACGAAGTAGGCCGTTAGCCTTTCCTCCCCGGTCCGGCAACAGCTTCCCGGCAGCTGTGCGACCATTCCGGGGCGCGCGGATACGCGCCGGTCAGCGGAGGAATCGATGTTCAGGCGACGCGATCGGCGCGACAAGGCAGAAGCGGCCGAGAAGGTTCGGCAGGACGCGCTCGTCGAAGAGCCCGAGGAGCTCGACGCGTATCGGCCGAACGAGGAGCTCGAGGACGAGCCGGAGGACATGACCGCCGACCTCGAGTCTCAGGCCGCCGACTACCTCGCCGACAACGATTCCTGGATGTACGGCTCCAGTGCCGAGGCGGTGCTGGAGATCCTGGACCGGCTCGAGGACATCGTCCCGGCCGAGGCCCGGCTCATCGCGGAAGCGTGGCTGGAGGTCCCCAGGTCGGATCGCGAGCGGGCTCGCAAGGCCGTCCGGAAGCTCTACGAGAGCGACGAGGAGACGGCCCGCCATGTTCAGATGGCCAGGGAGGCCGTGGGAACGTGGATGGCGGTCACGGCCGGATACCCCGAGTACGTGAAGGCGGAGCCGGACTGGGCCCGCGTCTGCGCCCAGACCGGCGAGGCGGCGCTGGACGCGGTCACGGCCGTGATCGTTGAGGAGGTGCTCGACGAGAGCCACTTCGAGGCGTTGTTCGCGCCCTGGTCGGAAACGACGGCCCAGCTGGACGCGGCCGCGGAGGCGGCGAGCCTCGAAACCGGCGGAAATGCTGGGCCAGAGGATGGCGAGGTCGAAGGCGGCGAAGAGGAGGACGGCGAAGAGGTCGCGGACGAGGAGGAGGCCAGGTTCGGCCCCAACTCGGACGCCGTAGCGGACTTCCTGAACAGGCTCTGGCTGCTGTCGCCCGAACAGGTCGGGCGGCTTGTGAGCGGCTGGCAGAACGCTCCGCGAGAGGATCTGCGCCAGGCCCATGAGTCGCTGAATGCCCTGGTCGACGAGGATCCCGAGTATCGCGAACAGGTTCGCCATGCCCAGGAGAAGCTCGCGCCGTGGCTCAACGCCGGGCGCATCCAGGAGACCACCGGCTTCCTCGGCCAGGCCGGCCAGGGCGAGTCCCGCAAGATGGCCGGCCCGGCCCTGGCCGATGCCATGGCCGCGCTGGTGCTGGGAGATCTCCTCGATGCCGCGGACGCGGAGGTCCTGTATGGGCCGTGGTTCAATCTGATCGGAGCGCCGCCGCTCCCCGAGCCGGAGGAGGAGACGGCCAAGGCCGGCGCCACGAGCCCTGCCACAGAGGCCTCCGGTGGCAAGGCCAAGACCGGCGGCAAGGGCAAGGTGGCCGCCAAGGGCTCGGGCCCAGCCAAGGGCACGCCCAAGACGAAGGCGAGCAGGAAGTAGGGCCGGCCGCCGGCAGCCCGCCCGACCTCCGACCGGGCCAGGAGGGACGATGTTCAGACGAGGGAAGACCAAGGGGCCAGTGGCCAACAGGCTGAGTCGTCAGGCCGAGCCGAACAAGCTGACCTGGGCCGCCGCGGACGCCGAGGCCCGTGACCTGGAGCCCGCGGAAGACGAGTTCCTGGACGACGCGTTCGACGATGACGAGGTCGAGGAGGTCGACGAGCGGACGCTCGCGCAGCGCCAGGCCGACCTTCAAGCGGAGTTGGAGCGCCAGGCCGAGGAGTTCGGCCTGACCAGCGCGAACCCGCAGGCCGCCTACGGCCCGAACGGCGAGGCGGTAGCCGCCCTGCTCGACCTGCTCCAAGAGATCGAGCCGGACGAGATGGAGCAGCTGGCGGAGGCCTGGGAGGCCGTGGATCCGGCCGAGCGAGACATCGTGCAGCGGGAGATTCGGCGCCGCCACCGCACCGGGCGGCACGAGTACGAGCTGTCGGCTGCCGAGGACGCGGTCACGGCCTGGCTGAACGCTCGGCCGACCTCCGACGAGGACGAGGCCGACCTCATGCGGATCGTGGCCGCCGCGGCGCGAGACGCCGTGGATGCCCTCATCCTGGACGAGGAGCTGGACGACGCCGACTTTGTCACCCTGCACGGTCCGTGGGCAGACGTGATGGACTCGGACGAGGGGGGCGACGAGGCCGCAGATGAGGCCGACGACGAGGCGGCCGCCGGAGGCCCGGCAGGGGCTTCCGGAGATGCCACCGAGGACTCCGACCAGGATTTCGGGCCGAACACGGAGCTGGTGCGGCAGTTCCTGGCCAGGCTGGGCGAACTGACTCCCGACCAGCTGGCCGAGTTGACGGCGTCCTGGAACGGTCAATCGAGGGAGGACCTGCGGCAGGCTCATCGCGCCATGCAGGAGCTGGCAAAGGAGGACGAAACCTGGCGCCAGCAGGTCAAGGCGGCCCAGGACCAGATCACGACCTGGGCCAACGGGCCTCACACGGCCCGAGTCATACGTCAGGACCGCCTCTTCTCGACAGAAGTCGAGGCCAGGTTGGCGGCTCTGCCTCCCGCCACCGATGCGGTCTCGGCGCTGGTCCTGGCCGACCTGCTCGAGCCCGAAGATGCGGAAGCGCTCTATGCCGCCTGGGAGGGGACGGTCGGCGAGCCGAAGCTGCCCGAGTTCGAGGACGACGGGAACGCCTGAGCCGGGAGCCTGACACCGGCAGGTCTCGGCCGAAGAGCCCGGCGCTACAGCTCGAAGGCGCGGGCCGGCAGGTTGCGCGGGCCGACGATGCGGATCGAGCCCCTGATCTCGGCCAGGTCCCCGGCGGCGAGCATGGCCAGGCCGATCGCGTCCGCCGCGCCGGATGAGTCGCTGAAGGCCACGACCGTTGAGCCGGCCCCTGAGAGGCACGCTCCAAGGGCCCCGGCCTCGCGAGCGGCGTGGATGAGGTCCGGCAGCTCGGGGTAGAGCCTGGCCCGGTACGGTTCGTGGAGAGTGTCCCGGGTCAGCCGGTCCAGGACCTCGAGGCGGCCCTGGGCCAGACCGGCCACGCCCAGCGCCACTCGCCCCAGGTTGGCCGCGGCGTCGGCGAGTGGCACCGATTCCGGCAGACAGGCTCGCATCGCTTCCGTGGAGAGCTGGCGGTCAGGGATGAAGAGCACGCATCGGAGCGCCGCCGGGGCATCGAAGCGAAGGGCCAGCGGCGACCCCGAGCGGCCATCCACGACGACGAGTCCGCCCATCAACGCGGCCGCGGCATTGTCGGCGTGGTTCTCGATCTCGGCCGCCATGGCCAGCAGATCGGCCGCCGTCAGGACCCGGCCCAGCAGCGCGTTGGCGGCGACAAGGCCGCCGACCGTGGCCGTCGCCGACGATCCGAGGCCCCGGGCCAGCGGCACCTCGTTGCGCATCTTGAGCGACCAGCCCAGATCGGCCGGGAGTTCGTCGCCGGAGCGCCGGAGACCCATCTCGAGAGCGTGGATGAAGCGATTCGACCGGTCCGCCGGCAGGTCGCCCGCGCCCTCCCCCTCGACCACCACCTCGATTCGGCCGCCGGAGCCCGGCAGCGGCTCCAGCTCGGTCCTATTCACGAGCTCCAGGGCGAGGCCCAGGCAGTCGTAGCCGGCGCCCAGGTTCGCTGTGGTCGCCGGCACCTCGACGATGAGGCGCCGCCCGGCCAGCCTCTCGATCCAGCTCATGCGCTCCCCTGCCCCTGCCTGCTACCAGCCCAGGGCGCGCACGACGCCGTCGACTGTCGGGGCCGCCTCGATGATCGCACCCGCGCCGCCGGCCGTTCGCTCGGCCGTCTCCGGGTCCTTGAGGCCGTGGCCGGTCAGGACGCAAACCACAGTGGCATCGGCCGGGATCCGCCCCGCCGCCGCCAGCTTGCAGAGGCCCGCCAGGCTGGCGGCCGATGCGGGCTCGCAGAAGATCCCCTGGCTCGTGGCCAGGTCGCGGTACGCGGCTACGATTTCGTCGTCCGTGACCGTCTCGATGAGTCCGCCGGACTCGTCGCGCGCGGCCTCTGCCTGCTTCCAGCTCGCCGGATTGCCGATGCGGATGGCCGTGGCGATCGTCTCCGGATGCTCCACGGGATGACCCAGCACGATGGGCGCGGCGCCGTCCGCCTGAAAGCCGTACATCCGCGGCCGGGAGGCGATCCGTCCGGCGGCCAGGTAGCGAATGAAGCCCGCCCAGTAGGCGGTGATGTTGCCGGCATTGCCGACCGGGATGGCCAGGATCTCGGGGGCGCGGCCGAGGTCGTCGCAGACCTCGAACGCGGCCGTGGTCTGACCGTCGATGCGATACGGATTGACCGAGTTCACGAGCGTGACCGGATGGGCGGTCTGCTCGGCCATATCCCGGACGACCCGGAGAGCCTGGTCGAAGTTCCCTTCCACGGCCACGACCTTCGCCCCGGCGGCGATGGCCTGGATCAGCTTGCCCAGAGCGATCTTGCCCTTTGGTAGGACGACGATCACCTCTAGGCCGGCGGCAGCGCCGTAGGCCGCGGCCGATGCCGAGGTGTTGCCGGTGGAGGCGCAGATGACCGCCTGAGCGCCCTCCTCCACGGCCTTGGAGACGGCCACGACCATCCCTCGGTCCTTGAACGAGCCGGTCGGGTTCATCCCCTCGTACTTCGCGAAGAGATTCGGTAGGCCGATGCGAGCCCCGATGTGGTCGAGCCGGATGAGCGGCGTGAAACCCTCGCCCAGGCTGATGATCGGCGTGGCGTCCGTGATCGGCAGGAACTCGCGATAGCGCTCGACCAGGCGCGGACGAGCGGCAGCGCCACGGGCGGCGGCCTGGCTGTTGGCGGACGGGACGGACACTTCGACGGCTCCGGCTACGAGGTCAGGATCGGGTAGATGGGGACATCGCGGTCGGGCGCGATGAGCGGCTCGATGGTCTCACGGACCTCGGCCAGTGGCAGCGGCCGCGTCCGGACGGCTACCCACGCCCGGCTCCGATGCCGCGGGACGCTGCTGGGCGGCGGCCCGGTCAGCTCTTCGGCGAGGAGGCGCGGCACCTCGTCCCGCAGCACGCCCGGCAGGCAGACATACCAGGGCCGGCGGATGGTGGCACGGTCGTCGGCGAGGGTCACCAGCTCCGGGGCGGCAGGCGGGAGATCCGCCCAGGTGGACGAGCCGCTCCGGACGATCTCGAGCAGATCCGCCAGGACGGCGCTGCTCGTCGCGGGGCCGCCGGCGCCGGGGCCCTCCATGGAGACGCGACCGACCGGGTCCGCGTCGACTTCCAATCGATTGAGCACGCCGTCGGTCCGGCCGAGCGGCGTGCCGACGGGCACGGCGCAGGTCATCACGGAGCCGGCCAGGCCAAATGCCGGCTCGGCCGGGCCCGCAGTGCTGGCCGTGGCAACCAGCCGGATAGCCAGGTTCAGCGCCGCGGCCCCGGCGATGTCGCCGGCCGAGACGCCGGTGATGCCGGGCTTTCCGTCACCGCGCAGCGAGGGCGGGCTGGCGACGATCGAGTCGATCTCGGGCCACGCCCCAAAGGCGAGCCTGGTCAGGACGGCGAGCTTGTTGGCGGCGTCTTGGCCCTCCACGTCGGCTCTCGGGTCGCGCTCCGCATAGCCCTGGGCCTGCGCGGCGGCCAGCGCTTCCCCGTAGCCGCACCTGGCCTGCATCATCTCGGTCAGGATGAAGTTGGTGCTGCCGTTGACGATCCCCCGCACCCGGCGGACGCGGTTGGCCGCCAGCCCGCGGGCGATCGTGTCCAGGACCGGGGTGCCGCCGCAGACCGAGGCTTCGTAGCGAAGGGCCGTGCCGCTGGCTCGGGCGATCGATTCGAGCTCGGCACCGTGGTGGGCCAGGACGTGCTTGTTGGCCGTGACCACGGGCTTGCCGGCTTTGAGCGCCTCGGCAATCAGCGAGCGGGCCGGTTCGTCCCCGCCCAGCAGCTCCACGACCACGTCCACGTCCTCGCGTCGGACGGCCGCCGCCGCGTCCGGCACGATGATCTCGCGCGGCATGCCGCGGTCCACGGCGCCCTGAACGTTCATCTCGGCGATGGCCACCAGCTCGAGCATCCGGCCGCGAGCCGGGCCGATGCGCCGGTCGGGCTCGCGTAGGAAGGCGCGCGCCACCTCCGCGCCGACGGTGCCCACGCCGAGGATCGCGACGCGCACGGGTCGTTGCTCGGAGGGCATTGGCGCTCGACTGGGGCCAGCGGCGCCGAGTTGGAACCGCAGCCGAGGTGACGGACGGGCTGTTCGTCGTCCCGGAATGGTACCCGAGGGCGAACAGGGCTGGCGACGAAGCTGCCGTGTGGGCCCGACTCGAGCGCGACTCGGGCGCGACCGCGCAGATGTTCGACCGAACCGAACATACTCGGGCTGTCCCGACGGCTTCCGTCGCGGCGCCCTGCCCCGCCGCCGTCCGCTACACTCGCGGCCATGACGACCGAAGCCGCCTTCAAGCCCGCCCTTCGCGCTTCAAGCATGCCAGCCAGGCCGCGCGCCTTCAGCGGCATTCAGCCAAGCGGGATCACCCACCTGGGCAACGACCTGGGCGCGATCCGCAACTACGTCGCTCTCCAGAACCGAGGAGTGGCGGAGGGCTTCGAGACGATCTATTGCATCGTCGACTATCACGCCCTCACCAGCAGCCACGATCCCGAGGTCCTGCGTCGCCGCACGATCGAGATGGCGGCCTCGCTCATCGCCCTCGGCCTGGATCCCAAGAAATGCACCCTCTTCGTGCAGTCGGATCGCCCGGAGGTCACCGAGCTGTGCTGGCTGTTCAACACCGTCACGCCGGTCGGGTGGCTCCAGCGCACGCCGACCTACAAGGAGAAGCGCCAGAACCAGCCCGAGGACGTCAACCACGGCCTGCTCACCTACCCCGTACTGCAGGCCGCCGACATCGTCCTGTACAAGGCCTCGCTCGTGCCAGTGGGCCAGGACCAGGACGCGCATCTGGAGCTCAGCCGCGAGATCGTGCGCGCCTTCAACGCCCGCTACGGCCAGACGTTTCCCGAGCCGCAGGCCGTCTACACCGAGGCACCGGTCGTGCTGGGCACGGACGGCGTCAGAAAGATGAGCAAATCGGTCGGCAACGCGATCGAGATCCTGGCCGACCCGGACGTGATCCGCAAGCAGATCATGTCGATGGTGACCGACACCCAGCGGATCCTTCGAACGGACCCGGGGCGACCGGAGGTATGCAACGTCTGCCAGCTGCATCGCTTCTTCGGCGCCGACTACGAATACATCTGGGAAGGCGAGCGAACGGCCCGCACCGGCTGCGTCGACACGAAGAAGCTGCTGGCGGAGCGGATCGTCGCCCACTACGCGCCGGCCCGGGAGATCTACCGCGAGCTGACCGCCGACCCGGTTCGCCTGCGCCGCATCCTCGATGAGGGGGCCGAGCGAATCCGCCCCATCGCCGAGGCCACCATGACCGAGGTCCGAGAACGGATGGGACTCCGCTAGAACGGATGGACGATCTCAGCGTTGGCCGGCCGTCGTACCATCTGCTCGACCAGCCCCGGCCGAGGATCGAGGGACCATGAGCGAGTCACCCGCCACCCCGTCGTTTACCCTGACGCCGCGCGAGCGCCGCTGGCTGGCTCCGCTCCTGATCCTGGCAACCGTCGCCGCTGCCTTCATCGTGATCGGATTCGTGACCAGTCTGCTGGCCTACTTCAACGACGTGATCATGGTCTTCTTCCTGGCCTGGCTGCTGGCCTTTATCCTCAGTCCGCTCGCCAGCGCCCTGGTCCACCTGTTCCCGCGCTTGCCGAGGGCCCTGGCCGTCATCCTGGTCTATACCGTGCTGATCGGCCTGCTGGTGGCGGCGATCCTGCTGGTGGCTCAGCAGCTCTACACATCGATCAACAATCTGGTCAGCAACTGGCCCAAAGACCAGCGGCTGCGTGAGATTCTCCAGCCGTGGCAGGACCGCCTGAACTCCGTCGGCGGCGGCCAGATCAGCCTTTTCGACCAGGTCAACCTGCTGCTGGCCAACCTCAAGAACGGCGCGGGCCAACTGGCCAAACCACTTGGCGATGTCGCCGTCGCCAGCCTGGGCGTATTCGGCAACCTGCTCTTCGTCTTCTTCCTGTCGCTCTACATGGCCGTCGACCGGGATCGAATCGTCAGCTTCCTCTTCCGACTCGTCCCAATCGGCTACACGGACCAAGCTCGACTGCTCGAGCACAGCGTCGCGCGGTCGTTCGGTGGGTTCCTCCGCGGCCAGGCGCTCTCCGGCGTCATCTACGCGTTGATCTCCATGACTGCCAGCCTGCTCCTGGGCCTGCCTTACATGCCGGTCACGGCCGCGTCATCGGGAGTCCTGCAGGCCATTCCCTTCTTCGGCCCGTTCATTTCCTGGCTGCCGCCGGTGCTCGTCGCGATCTTCTTCAAGCCGGAGGCCACCCTGCCGGTAATGATCATCATGGTCATCGGCTGGTTCATCCTCATGAACGTCATCCAGCCTCGACTCATGGCCGAAGCCGTGGGCCTCCACCCGGTCGTTGTCCTTGGCTCGGTCATGGTCG
>JBGQBD010000038.1:0-20584 GCA_041494645.1 Candidatus Limnocylindria bacterium | reverse complement strand
TGGGCCGTGGCGATCAGCTGAAGGATAAGCGTGATGAACAGGACCCCGCGCAAGTGAGGCAGGGTCACGTATCGGATCTTCTGCAGGATCGAGGCCCCGTCCACCTCAGCCGCGTCATACAGCTCCGGGGGGACGCTGAGAAGCGCCGCGAGATAGATGATCACGGTTCCGCCGAAGGCGGCCCAGGTTGCCTCTACCACTACCGCTGGCATCGCCAATGCGGCGTCCCCGAGCCATTGGAACGGCCCGAGCCCTATGTTGCCAAGGATGGAGTTGAAGGCTCCGTTGGTCCCGCCCTTGTACAGGACCTTCCACAGGAGCACGGCAACGACGGGCGGAACCACCACGGGCAGATAGGCGAGAGCGCTGTAGAGGCCCCTGAACCGGCGGGTCTCGCTCATGATCACTGCCAGCACCAGTGGTATCGGGTAGCCGAAGACCAGCGCCAGCAGGGCGAAGTAGATCGTGTTGGCCACGGACTTGCCAAAGAGCGGGTCCGACAGAACGGCTGCGAAGTTGTCCGGCCCCACGAACGTCGGGGTCGAGACCAGGTTCGTGTGCTGGACGGCCATCACGAACGAGCGGAGGATCGGGAACCAGGAGAACATCCCAAAGATCAACAGGAGCGGCAGCAGGAAGGCGAAGGTGCTGAGTCCGTCTCTGCTGACCCAGGTCAGCAGGCCATGGCGTTTCCGCACACCGCTCGCTGCAACTACCGGCTCAGCCCGGGAACTCATGCCTTCTGCGTCTGCCTTTCTAGAGGTGGGTGGTCGGGAAATGGTTCCGGTGGGGACCCGCGACCATCGGGTCCCCACCGGTAGTAACGGACTAGGAGGCGGGGGTGTCGATGATCTTCTGGACCTTGACGTTGGCTGCGTCGAGCAGCGCGTTGATGTTCGCGTTCTTGTCGGTCAGGACCGCCTGAACGACCGGGTCGAGGGCCGCGTAGAGTTCCTGGGTGTTGTACCGAGGCTCAGAGACGAGCGGCTGGGCGAAGATCTTGCTGGTGAACGGAGCCATCTGGGCCGTGGGGACGTTGATGTAGTCCTTGATCCAGAGCTGGCTCTGATCGTAGGTGGCCTTGTCGAAGACGGGCAGGCTCGGGACGCCGACGGGCTGGTTGTTGGCCTTGAGGGCCTGGGCGTCAGCCACGGCGCCTTCCTGGGTGATGAGCTTGTTCATCTTGTAGAAGTCGATCCACAGGACCGCAGCGTCGCGCTGGTCTTCGGTCGTGAGGACGTTGACGGCTTGCATGTTGCCGCCGCCGAGGACGCCGGCGTTCGGGTCACTGGCGAGCGGGATGACGGTGATGCCGTAGTCTTCGGCCTTGAGGGCGTTGTTCTGCACCATGGCGGTGTAGAGGTCGGAACCACCCGTGAACATGCCGATCTGACCGGCGGCGAAGTCGGCGTTGATGGTGCCCCAGTTGTAGTCGAAGGTGGCGCCCATCGAGTTGTCGTCCCAGCGCAGGCCGTGGATGAATGCGAGGGCGGCCTTGGTCTGGGCGTTGTTGAGGGTAGCGGTGACCTTACCGGTCTTGGCGTCTACGGCTTCCATGCGCCCACCGAGAGAGTAGGTCATGGTCGTGATCTGCCAACCACCGGTGTTCTGCGTGGCCATCTGGGCGAAACCGGCAACGCCGGGCACCTTCGAGGTGATGATCTTGGCGTCGGCCTTGACTTCGTCCCACGTCGTCGGTGGCTTGTCGGGATCGAGGCCGGCCTGCTTGAACAGGGTGCGGTTGTAGGTCAGCGACATGCCGTATGCGTCGTAAGGAACGGCCCAGATGGCGCCCTTGTCGTCCTGTCCGTTGACGAGCACGTTCTTGTTGAACTTGTCGGCATACGGCAGCTTGCGGACGCGGGAGTCGATGTTGACGATCTGGTGTTGTGCGATCAGGCCCTTGCCGTCGGTGTAGGGAATGTTGAAGACGGTCGGCAGCGTGCCGCCCGCGAGCTGGGCCGTGAAGGTCGGGGCGGTCCAGTTGTACTCCATCGACTCGACCGTGATCCACGGATACTTGGCCGTGAACTCACCGATCTGCACGTTCAGGGCGTCGACCGCTTCCTGAGTGGCGCCTGGGCGCAGCGCGCCGACGGAGATGGTCACCGGCTTGTGGGCGATGCCCGTGCTCGGGGCGGTGGTCGGGGCGGTGCTGCTGCCGGGGGCAGTTGTGGGAGCGGACGTAGTGGTTGTCGAGCTGCAGGCACTCACGATGCCGATGGCCATTGCGACCATCACCAGCGCCTTGAACCTGCGGTTGGGTTTGTCTGTCATGTCCTTACTCACTCTTGGTGTTCGCTCGATTCGACGTTGTTGGCTGACCTGTGGAATCCCCCACAGAAGACGCTAGTTGGGTTGTCACTCCATCCTCATTCTCCTCCCTCTGTCGGGCCCCCGAGGGCCCGGTCGTGGGCTGGGTGTGGTTCGGGTCGCAGCCAGGCGGTGGCGTCTGACGGCAGGAGACCGGCCGTCAGCTCGGCGCTGGCGAGGAGAAGCGAGCAATCGGCAGGCGGGTCGATCGGGGCGCGGGAGAAGTTGGTGACGCAGATGAACCCGTCGCCTCTGGCAAAGGCGAGCACGTCGTCCGCTGACGGCAGCCATCGCAGGTTGCCGTCGCCGAGGTCCGGGTCGCTTCGCCGGATGCGCAGCATCTCTCTGTAGAGGCTGAGCATGGAGCGTGGGTCCCGCTCCTCCGATTCGACGGTCAGCTGCCCCCACCGGCCTGGCTGCTGCAACCAGGGTTCGCCCGTCGCGCCGGGGGGGCTGAAGCCGAAGGGCGGGTGCGTGCCTGCCCACGGCAGGGGGACCCGGCATCCGTCACGGCCCGGGTCCGTGCCGCCGGATCGCAGGAACATCGGGTCCTGCAGCTGATGCGCGGGCAGGTCCTGGACCTCGTCGAGGCCCAGCTCTTCGCCCTGGTAGATGTACAGCGAGCCGGGCAGGGCGGCGCACAGCAACGCGGCGGCTCTGGCTCGCCTGCGACCCAGCCCGAGGTCCGTCGGAGTGCCCGCGCGTTTCGTCGCGAAGGCGAAGGATGAGTCCGCTTGGCCGTATCGCGTCACCGGTCGGGTGACGTCGTGGTTCGATAGAACCCACGTTGCGGGCGCATGCACGGGTTGATGCGCGGCCAGGGTGCTGTCAATGGACTTCTTCAGGCTCGCCGCATCCCACGGCTGAACCAGGAAGTCGAAGTTGAAGGCCGTGTGAAGCTCGTCGGGCCGAAGGTACTTGGCGAAGCGCTGGATGTCGGGAAGCCAGATCTCCCCGACCAGGATCCGGGTGTCGGGATAGGAATCGGCCACGGCCCGCCAGCGTCGGTATATGTCGTGCAGCTCATCGCGATCGGTGTTTGGATGCTCGCCGGGCGCGGGTTTCGGAGGCACCTCGGGCAATGCCGGGTCCTTTATCAGCAAGGCCGCCGAATCGATCCGGACGCCGGCCACGCCGCGGTCGAACCAGAACCGGAGCACGGCCTCGTGCTCGGCCCGAACGTCCGGATGGTTCCAGTTCAAGTCGGGCTGCTCGGGCGTGAACAGGTGCAGGTACCACTCGCCCGGAGTGCCGTCCGGGTTACACGTACGCGTCCACGCCGGGCCCGAGAAGTTGGACGCCCATCCGGTGGGCATCTCGTTGCCGCCTGGGCCCTTGCCGGGGTGGAACCAGAACCTCGCCCGCTCCGGCGACCCCGGCCCTGCGGCGAGCGCCGCCTGGAACCAGGGGTGCTGGTCCGAAACGTGATTCGGCACGATATCGAGGATGGTCCGTATCCCCAGGTCCCGAGCTTCCGAGATCAGCTGTTCCGCTTCCTCGAGCGATCCGAAGGCCGGGTCGATGGCGCGGTAGTCCGCGACGTCGTACCCGCCGTCTGCGAGCGGCGAAACGTACCAGGGAGTGAACCAGATGGCGTCGACGCCCAGGTTCGCCAGGTACCGCAAACGCGTCCGGACGCCGGCCAGATCGCCGATGCCGTCACCGTTGCCGTCCGCAAAGCTCCGGACGTAGACCTGGTAGATGACCGCGTCGCGCCACCAATTCTCGTCCGCGCCGAACCTGCCTGGAGACGACGCCTTCTGGCCGGAGGCGGGCGTTGGAGGTGCTTTGGCTGCGAGGGCCCCGTCTGTCACTTGGGCTCTGCTCCGGTCGGGCGGCCGTTGTCTCACTGCGGGATCTGTGAGCCGCGCGCGCAAAGTACACTATCCAACAGATTAACGCAAGATCCTGACAGAAGTTCATTTGGACGCCGAGGAGGGGCCTGCAAGTAATGAATGGTCGGCGCCCTGCGCGGCCACGGGACTTGCGAGATCGCCGCCCTCCAGGCGGACGGCGTTGTGCGAAGTCAGCCCGTCGAGCGGGCTTCCGACCGGCCGAATCGACTGCCACCGCCTGTCAGGCGGGGCAGAGCACGGCCCAGCCTGCGCGGCGGTGATCTACCGCGGTGCCGCGAGGGGCGCGGTGGAGCCGCGTACTACCAGCTCCGGCTCGAACAGCAACTCGTCATGAGACAAGCCGTTCCCGGCGATCTGACTGACCAGCAACTCGATGACCATTCGGCACATTGGCTCGATCGGCTGGCGGACGGTGGTCAGCGGCGGGTCGATGGAGTTCATCAAGGCCGAGTCGTCGAACCCTACGACGGAGACATCCCTGGGCACGCCGAGGCCGGCACGCTTGGCGGCCCGAATCGCGCCCAGGGCCATCGGGTCGCTGGCGCACACGATCCCCGAGACGCCCGCCTCGAGCAGCCTCATCGCCGAGGCTTGTGCGCCCTCGAGCGAGTAGAGCGAATGGGCTATCTGGTCGGCGTTGAGCGTGACGCCCGCTCTGGCGGCCACAATGCGGGCGGCTGCAAGCTTCCGCTGTGAGGGAACGTGGTCCGGCGGGCCGATCAGGATCCCGATGCGGGAGTGGCCGAGCGAAAGCAGATGGCCCATTGCCTGCTCCACGGCGACGGAGTCGTCGCACGAAACGCATGGGAAACCCAGGCCCTTGATGGCGGCGTTGACCAGCACCGTCGGCAGGTGCCGCTCCGCCAGGCGGGCGTAGTGCTCGTGCGGTGCGTCCTCCTGCGCGTACAGGCCGCCTACGAACACGATGCCCGAGACGTGCTGCTGGAGGAGGAGATCGACGTAGTCGGCCTCGGACACGCCGCCGGCGGTCTGGGTGCACAGCACCGGCGTGAAGCCCCGCTGCGCCAGCGCCGCACCCATGACTTCGGCGAAGGCCGGGAAGATCGGGTTCTGCAACTCCGGCAGCACCAGTCCCACGAGCCTGGCCCGCTCCCCACGCAGCTTGGTGGGCCGTTCATAGCCCAGCACGTCGAGAGCGGTGAGAACGGCCTGACGTGTCGGTTCGGATACTCCGGGCTTCTCGTTGAGGACGCGGCTGACCGTCGCCTCGCTGACGCCAACTTTCCGAGCTACTTCTGCAAGTCGTTTCGTCATGCTGCAATTCTACGCAAAAACTCATCAGGCGTTGCGGGCGTCGCGAGGCCGATACTTGCAGGCCGACGTGAGCCCGGAGCCGACGACGAACTGGGCTCCGGCGGGCCTCGAACGTCCGGCCATCGACAGCGTGAAGCCGGGCGCTCCACAGTGACGCTACGAAGCTGCCTCCGGTGTCACCACGACGAAGACCAGGGTCTCGACGCGGCCCAGCCCGCCGCCCGGCGGCCGCCGGCCGCCTTCCCAAAGCCGCTCGGGCGCGGCGCGCGCGACAACGCCGTCACCGGCTACCGGGGTGTTCCATCGGCGCCCGTACCGGCCTAGAGTGTGGGCGACCCGCCACGGTTGAGCGGGCTGCCGGAGGGAAAGATGCACAACGAGTATCTCCCCAAGTTGCTCCCGACGACGGTGGATGAAGGGCAGGGTCCCGGAGTCCAGTTCCGCACCGACGGCGAGCTCGTGCCGATGCTCACGATGGAGCTCGATGGGTCGATGCCGGTCTACTTCGAGCACCACATCCTGCTCTGGAAGACGCCCTCGCTCGAGATCGCGATGCACCCGATGAAGGGCGCCTTCAAGCGCGCCGTGGCCGGCATGCCGATCTTCATGACGGAGGCCAAGGGCGCCGGCCAGATCGCGTTCAGCCGCGACGGCGTAGGCCACGTCTTTCATCTGAGCCTGGCTCCCGGCCAGACCGTCGAAGTCCGGGAGCACCAGTTCCTGGCCGCCACCAACAACGTCGACTACAGCTTCCGCCGGCTCAAGGGCGTCGCCAACATGCTCTTTGGCGGCACCGGCATCTTCATCGACACCTTCAGCGGCGGCCAGGGCGGCGGCACAATCTGGCTCCATGGCTACGGCAACGTCTTCGAGAAGGTTCTCGGCCCGGGGGAGGCTTTCGACGTGGAGCCGGGCGGCTGGGTCTACAAGGACCCGGGCGTGGGCATGGAGGTGAAGGTCGTCGGCCTGCGGATGGGCATCCTGGGCGGTTCGGGCAACCTGGTCTTCAACCGCTTCACCGGCCCCGGTCGCATCGGCATTCAGAGCATGTACCTCCACATGCCTACGGAGGACTAGCCGCGACCCGGCGGCGATCCGGCCGCTGATACGGCCACCGCACCGTGAATCGAAACGGCCGCCGGAGAACCCCGGCGGCCGTGCTGTGTGTCGAGATTGGGGTCAGGCAGCGGAGCCGACGGCGACCTTGTCAGCGACCGCCTCGGCCGCAACCACGGCCAGGTCGATCGAGATCTTGATCTCATCGCCGACGAGCCAGCCGCCGCTCTCCATAGCCACGTTCCAGGTCAGGCCCCAGGCCTTGCGGCTGATCTTCGTTGAGGCACTGAATCCGGCGCGCCGCCCGCCCTGCATGTTGGGTACGACGCCCCCAATCTCCGCGTCCAGCGTGACGGGCTTCGTCTCGCCCCGGATCGTCAGGTCGCCGTGGATCCGGTAGTCGTCGCCGACCCGCTCGATGCTCGTGCTGCGGAACGTCAGCTCCGGATAGTTCTCCGCATCGAAGAAATCCGCGCTTCGGAGGTGCGCATCGCGCGCCTCCATGCCCGTTTCGATGCTGGATGCGTCAATATGCGCCACGACAGAAGAGTGCTCAGGGTGCGCCTCGTCGAAATCCACCTCGGCGGTGAACCTGCGGAACTGCCCGCGAACCGTGGTCACCATCATGTGCTTGACGGCGAATTCGATCTCGGAATGGGCTGGATCCAGGCTCCAGGTGCTCATCTCTTCAATCCTCGTTTTCTTGCTCTCGACGACCCGGGCTGGATCATTTACTAAGCAACTATCGGTAGTATAGTTGCAGCATCAACAATCTGCAAGCGGGATCTGGAGGACCTTTCGATGGAACGGCCGATCGACACAACAGGCGCGGCCGGCGGGTCGCCGGTCATGGCCGAGTCGACCCAGGCGCGGCTGCCCCAGGCCATCCTCGCGGCCGCCCTGGACCCGCTGGAAGTTCGGGCCTGGCGAGCCTTCTTGGAGACGCACGCACGCCTGGCGCGCCGCCTGGAAGCAGACCTCATCGCCAGGAGCGATCTCCCGCTGGCCGAGTTCGACGTCCTCTTCCAGCTGGCCCTGGCGGACGGGCACCGATTGCGCATGAACGAACTGGCCGATCGAGTCCTCCTGAGTCGCGCCGGCATAACCCGGCTGGTGGACAGGCTGGTCGCGGACGGCCTGGTCGGGCGCGTCAAGTGCGCGTCGGATGCCCGAGGCTTCTTCGCCGTATTGACCGGTCAGGGGATGGCACGGCTCGAGGAAGCGACGCCGGACCACCTTGAATCCGTTCGACGCTACTTCCTCGAACGCTTCAGCAAGTCCGAGCTGGAGTTGCTGGCCGGGCTGCTGGAGCGAGCCTTCCCGACCGACTGATCGCGAGGGCCGGTGTCGGACAGCGGCCAGGCACCTCGGGTCGAACGAGCCCTGACGGGCCCGGCGGCGAGCCCGTGATCGCCGTCGGTGCGAGCCGCGGTCGGTGAGCCCGCCCCGTGAGCGGGCCGGCGTCCAGGCGCTATCTTTCGGCCATGCCAACGCGAAGTGAGACTGTCGAGGTCGCCGGCAGGCAGGTCGCGATAACCAACCCGGACAAGGTCATGTTTCCCGGTCCGGACTACACCAAGCGCGACCTCGTCGCCTACTACCTGGTCGTGGCCGAGGGCGCATTGCGGGGCGCGGGCGGCCGGCCGATGGCCCTCAAGCGCTACGTCAACGGCGCCGCTGGCGAGTACTTCTTCCAGAAGCGGGCCCCTGAGTCCAGGCCCGACTGGATCCGGACGGTCGAGCTGTCGTTCCCGTCCGGTCGAACGGCGAACGAGGTAGTGCTCGATGATGCGGCCGGGCTGGCCTGGGTCGCCAACCTCGGATGCCTGGACCTCAATCCGCACGCGGTTCGGACGGACGACATGGACCATCCGGACGAATTGCGCGTGGATCTCGATCCCGTGCCCGGAGTCCCATGGGACGACATCCGCCGCGTGGCGCTGGTCGTCCGCGAGGTTCTTACAGACCACGGCTTGGCCGGCTGGCCCAAGACTTCCGGCTCGCGCGGCATCCACGTCAACGCCCGCATCGAGCCGCGCTGGTCGTTCGACCAGGTTCGGCGGGCGGCCCTCGCCCTCGCCCGCGAGGTCGAGAGGCGCGCCCCGGAGATCGCCTCGAGCAAGTGGTGGAAGGAAGAGCGCCACGGCGTCTTCATCGACTACAACCAGAACGCCAAGGATCGAACCGTGGCCTCGGCATATTCGGTCCGGCCGGTGCCGGATGCGTGGGTCTCCGCGCCGGTGACCTGGGACGAGCTGCCGGCGTGCGAGCTGGGAGATTTCACGCTCGCGACCGTGCCGGCCCGGTTCCGGGAGATCGGTGATCCGGCGGCGGAGATCGATGAGGCGGTGGGTTCGCTGGACGCGCTGCTCGAGTTGTCGGCGCGACAGGCGAAGGCGGGGCTGGGCGATGCTCCGTGGCCGCCGCACTACGCCAAGGCGCCGGGCGAGCCGCCGCGGGTCATGCCTTCACGGGCGCGCACGGCCGGCGATCCATCGGCGCTGCCGGTGTCTCGGGAACCCTCGCCGGCCGGCCGCGTCTCCTCGCCGACCGGCCGCCGCGTCTCCACCAAGCCGCTCATCGAGATAGCCCGCGCCGCCACCAAGGAGGAAGCGCTGGCCGCGTTCGAGCGCTGGAAGGCCCGCCACGCGGCCGTCGTCGCAAACCTGGAGCCCGCCGACATCCTGGTCGACGGAATGCGTGGCCGATTCACGCTGTGGTACCGCATCCGCGTCAACCTCGAGCACGTACCGGTGGAGCTGCGCCCGCCGCAGGAGCCCCTCGACGCCGACTACGACCCGTGGGCCGAAGTAAGGGGAAGCTAAGGATCGCGACAGCGGACCGGCCACCGAAGCGCCCCCGCTTACCGGCCGAAGATCTCTTCGAGCTCGAAAGGTGCCGTCGCCTCGAGCTGGTCGTAGCGGCAGTCCGACGGGCGTTTGTCGGGGCGCCAGCGCAGGAACGTGGTGGCGTGCCGGAAACGGTCGCCCTGGAGGTGGTCGTAGGCGACCTCGCACACGCGCTCGGCTCGGAGCGGTTCCCACGACAGGTCACGATCGCGGTTCCAGCGGCTCGTCGCTCCTGGCATCCGCTGGCCGGAGGCGCGGGCGGCGGCCTCCCACTCGGCCCATTCGGCCCACGGGTGGCCGGTCAGGGCGCTCTCACGCAGCGGTGCTAGCTCCTCCACCAGGGCGCGGCGTTTATCCGCAGTGAAGCTGGCGGTGATCCCCACGTGGTTCAATCGACCCGTAGCGTCGAATAGACCCAGGAGGAGAGAGCCGACCAGCGTGCCCGGTCCGTTCTTGTGCCATCGGAAGCCGGCCACGACGCAGTCGGCCGTGCGGGCGTGCTTGATCTTGGCCCAGCCGCGTTTACCCGGCTGGTAGGGATCGGAGAGCCGCTTCGCAACGACACCGTCCAGTCCGGCGCCTTCGAAGCGGTCGAACCAGTCGGCAGCGATCGAGCGATTGAGCGTGGCCGGCGTCAGGTGGAGCGGCGGCCTCGCGCCGGCCAGCGCGGCCTCGAGCAACGCGCGCCGCTCTCCCTGGGGAGTGGCTCGCAGGTCGCGATCGTCGAAGGCAAGCAGATCCCAGGCCACGAACGACGCCGGCGTCTCGGCGGCCAACAACCTCACTCGCGACGCGGCGGGGTGGATGCGCAGGAGCAGCGAGTCGAAGTCCAGGCCGCGGGGCCCGGCTATGACCACTTCCCCGTCGAGGACGCAGCGCTCCGGCAGCCCAGCCCGCAGCGCCGGCGGCAGCTCGGGGAAGTAGCGGTCGAGCGGCTTGAGGTCACGGCTCTGGATGTAGACCTCGTCGCCGTCGCGGAAGACCAGCGCCCGGAAGCCGTCCCACTTGGGCTCGTACTGCCAGCCGTCGCCGGCCGGGATCGCGTCCACGAGCTTGGCCAGCATCGGCTCGATCGGCGGCTGGAACGGCAGGTTCACCCGCCGACTATAGCCCCGAGCCCTGAACCCGCCATCGGCGGAACCGGCGGATGCAGTCGCCGCGGTTCTTCGGATGTGCCTGGAGCAGCTGATCCGCTCCTACGACCCCTGCATCAGCTGCGCTACGGACACGACCTGGGCGCAGATGACCAGGCCCGAGCCAGCCGGGGAAGAGCTCCTGCCCGAGGCCTCGGAGTAGACGTCGGCGCCGCACCGCCGGGCCGACTCCCGGGAGCCGGCCAGACCGTAGACTCAGGCAATGACCGAATCGAGCGACCCGACGCGGGTTTGGGTGCTGATCTGCGGGGAGCGGCTGCGGAGCGATGACGCCGCGGCGCTGCTTGCCGCGGAAATGCTGCCGCCGGATGTTCGGGCCGTGGCCCAGGTCGTGGAGGTGGGCCGGCTGAGTGTCGAGGCGCTGCTGGACGTGCCGGACGGCGTGGCGGTGATCGTGGCGGACGCCGCGGTGGGCGTTGCCGCGGGCCGGGTCGTGACGCTGACCCTGGCGGACGTGGCACGGTCGACGGGGAGCGGCGCGACCCCGGCGTCTTCGCATTCACTGCCACCGGACCAGGTCCTGGCACTCGCGGCCGAGATGCGCGGATCGCCGCCGCGGGGCAGCTTCGTGGGGATAGGCGGGGCCGAGTTCGGGTTCGGGGAGCGGCTGTCCACTCCGGTGGCGGGCGGACTGCCGGCCTTCGCCGCGGCCCTCGCCGACGAGATCAGGCGGCTCGCCGAGGGCTGAGCGTCGCAACGGGCCGTGCCAGGCCACGAACGCGGGCTGCGCCACTGCCGGCGATCACCTCACGGAGCAGGCCACGCTACTGCCGGCAGCCCCGCCACGGCCGCGGGCCACGCAGCTCTGCCTCATCGCGATACCCTGCGCTCGTGGGCCTTCTCCTGCTCAAGCTGACCCTGACCCCCATCCTGATCGGTGGGGCCAGCCTGGCTGCGCGGCGGTGGGGACCGTCGGTGGGCGGCTGGATCGTGGCGCTGCCCCTCACCTCCGGGCCGGTAGCCCTGTACCTCGCCCTGGACAAGGGTGTTGTCTTCGCCGCCGGCACGGCCAAGGGTTCGATCGGCGGACTCCTCGGCGACGCGGCCTTCGCGCTCGCGTACGGTTGGCTGGCTCGAAGATTCGGCTGGCCGGCCTCGCTCCTGGGCGGCTTCGCCGGCTTTGCCATCGCCGCCCTGGCCGTTCAGCCGGTCCTCGGGACGCCCGCCGTCCTTGTCTTCGCCACCGTAGCCGTGGCGATGGCGATCCTTCTGCGGCTGGCGCCCCCGGCCGTGGAGGCACGCGACCCCAAGCCGCTGCCGGGCTGGGACATCCCGGCCCGCATGGTCGTGGGCACGGCCATCGTTCTGGTGATCACGCAGGCGGCCGAGCTCCTGGGGGCGCAGCTGAGCGGCGTTCTCGCCGCGTTGCCGGTCTACGTGTCGGTGCTGGCGGTCTTCGCCCACCACCTGGAAGGGCCCAACCAGGCCCTCGGTGTGGTGCGTGGGCTCCAGGTCGGCCTGTTCGGCACGATCGTCTTCTTCCTGGTCGTGACGACGGCGATCGAACCGCTCGGAATCGCGGTGGCGTTCGGTGCGGCGCTGATGGCCGTAGCGGCCGTCCAGTCGGTATCGCTGCGGCTGCTGCGGCGGCCGATATCGTCTGTGGCCAGCGCGCCGTAGCATTCGAGGTGTCACGCCGGCTGATAGCTACTCTGGAGGTCGAAGATGAGCAGTCCTGGCACTCCTCCCGCAGCGGCCGTGTCGTCGGGCGAGCCCACTCCCCCCGCCAGCCCCGCCGTCGAGGCCGTCGCCCTGCACAAGGACTTCGGCCCCATCCACGCCGTGGACGGGATCGACCTGTCGCTGCCGGCCGGCCGCATCTACGGCATGCTGGGGCCCAATGGCTCGGGCAAGACGACCCTCATCCGGCTGCTGACAGGGCTCGCCTCTCCGTCCAGCGGCACGGCCCGCGTCCTGGGTGTCGACATGCCGTCGCGCGCCAACCTGGCCCGCATCGGCTACATGACCCAGGCGGACGGCATCTACCCCGAGCTCTCGGTCTGGGAGAACCTGTCGTTCTTCGCCGCGCTCTACGGCCAGAGGGACCGCGCGGAGATGATCCGGGCGCTCGAGCTGGTGGAGCTGGACGGGCGCCTCGGGACTCCTGCCGTCGACCTCTCCGGCGGCATGCGGCGGCGCCTGTCCATGGCCTGCGCGCTGGCCCACCGCCCGACCGTGCTCTTCCTGGACGAACCAACCGTCGGGGTGGACCCGGCCCTGCGCGTCCAGTTCTGGGACCACTTCCATCGCCTGGCAGCGGACGGAGCCACTCTCATGGTTTCGAGCCACGTCATGGACGAGGCCGACCGCTGTGACGAGCTCTTGTTCATGCGAGACGGTCGCATCCTCGCGCAGGGGACGCCGGCGACGCTCCGGGCCCGGGCCGGCACAGACAACCTCGAGACGGCGTTCCTGCATTTCGCCGCCCTGTCCGCCTCGACGCCGGCCACGGCCGGCTCCGCGGAGGAGGCCGCCCCATGAACGCGCTCCGCGTCCGTGCCGTCGTTCGCCGGATCGTGGCCCAGTTCCGCCGCGATCCCCGAACCCTCGCCCTGCTCTTCGTCGCTCCGCTGGGGATCATCGCCCTGCTCGGCTGGGTCCTGAGCAGCTCCGGGGCCTCGACCGCGCGAGTGGCCATCGTCAACGAGTCGGGCAATCCTGCCGGAGCCGTGGTCGTCACGAAGCTCACCGATGCCCTCAAGAATCTGCCCAAGATCGTCGTCGACGCCGACGTCCACGACGCCGCGACGGCACGCCAGATGCTGATCGACAAACAGCTCGATCTTGTCATCTCCCTCCCGAAGGATTTCAGCCTCCAGAGCCGCAAGATCGAGCTGAAGACGCTCGGGCTCAATCCCACCGGCGAAGCGACGGTCATCCCATCGATTCAGCAAGCGCTCGTCGGGGCCGTGGTCTCGGAGGGCGGGGGCGCCCTGCCCACGATCGAACGGTCGACCGTCTACGGTTCGCCGGACGCGACCACCCTGGACACCCTCGCCCCGGTCGTCGTCGGCTTCTTCGTCTACTTCTTCGTCTTCATCCTGACCGGCATCAGCTTCCTGCGCGAGCGCATCGGCGGGACGCTCGAACGCCTGCTGGCGACTCCCGTCAGCCGGGCCGAGATCGTGCTCGGCTACAGCCTGGGCTTCGGCTTCTTCGCGACGCTCCAGATCGCCCTGGTCCTGGCGTTCGTGCTGGGCCGCCTCGAGATCCCGGCGCTCGGACCCGTTCCCGCGTTCGCGATAGGGCTGGGGGTTCGAACGGTCGGCAACCCGCTCATCGCCTACCTGTTGGTGCTCGTGCTCGGCCTGGGCGCGGTATCGCTCGGGATCTTCCTCTCGACCTTCGCCCGGACCGAGTTCCAGATCCTGCAGTTCATCCCGATCGTGATCGTGCCGCAGGGCCTCCTCGGCGGATTCTTCTGGCCGATCGACCAGCTGCCCTCGCTACTCCAGCCCGTCGCCCGAATCTTGCCCGTCACCTACGCCATCGACGGGCTGCGGCAGGTGATGATCGCCGGCGCCGACCTGGCCTCGGGGCAGGTCCTATTCGACCTGGCCGTGCTCACGGGGATCGCGGCGATCTTCGTGGGGCTCGCTGCGGGCACGATCCGGCGAGAGGTGGCGTAGCCAGCGGCCGCCGGTCGCGCCAGGGCACCTCAGACGGGCAAGCGCGCCCGGACCCTCCGGAGCCTCTTGCGGAATCCGTGACGGCGCGGCCCGGCCACGAAAAGCGCTGACGACCACGCCAGCAGCGAAACCATGGCGATCCCGTAGACAGGCCAGTAGCTGCCGAGCCGGTCGTACAGGATGCTGCCGGCGTTCATGACGATGATCCCGCCGACCGGGTAGGCGATGGCGATGACACCGAAGATCGCTCCGAAGTTGTGGCCGCCGAAGACGTCGCTGAAGGCCGCCGACCGGATGGCGATCGTGGCTCCGATGCCGAAGCCGTAGATGGCGTTGCCGGCGACGGCCAGGGCCAGGATCGAGCCGGTCGCGGCGAAGATCGCCGTCGCACCGACCGCTATCAGCCCGGCGCAGAGCAGCCCGACGTACCGTCGGCCGAACCGGTCCGACAGCCCGCCGCCCGCCACCTGCCCCACGACATACGCGTAGCACTGCAGGGCAAGCATCGAGGCGGCGAAGCCGGGGTCGATCCCCTGCGCAATGGCGTGGCGCGAGGAAGTCTGGAAGATCCCCTCGTCGATGCAGCCGATCCCGACCGCGCCAGCCAGCAGGATCAGGAAGCGGCGAGTTCGCAGTGTTCTCCGAAGGGCGTCGGCGCTGGCGCGACTGCCGGGCGGGACCAGTTCCTGGGAGGCGGCGATCGCGCCCGGGGCGGCTGTCTCGTGCAGACCCCTCGACGTGGCGCCCGCGACCACTGCGCCGCTTACGGCCACGCCCGGGACGACCACAGCCGGGCCGCTGGTCATGAGCCAGACGAACGGCAGGGCCAGGAGCGACAGCCCGGCGAAGCCAGCCGCCGCGGACCGCCAGCCCAGCTCCGGGATGAGTCCCGCCGCGAGGGGAAGTGCCAGCGCCACTCCGATGCCGGGGCCCGCGTAGGCGATTCCCAACGCCAGGCCGGTGACGCCGGCGTATCGCCGCGCGACCGCAGTCGTGGTGCCGACGAAGACCAGCTGCAGCCCGAGCGCCAGGAAGACGCCGTACGCGCCGATGAGGAACGCGACGTCCGTGGCCGCGGAGGCCAGGGCCCACCCGACCGCCGCCAAGAGCGTGCCGACGAACAGAAGCGTCCGATCGGCGAAGAGGTCGTAGGCGCGGCCCAGGAGCGGGGATGATATCGCTGACACCAGCAGGAACATCGTCCAGGGCATCTGCCCGAGCTCTCGCGACGCGTGGAAGGTGCTCTCGAACTGGGGCGCGAGGAGCGGGAAGCAGTACAGCGGGGCATAGGCGATCGCCCCGACCAAGAACGCGCCGAGAACCGGCACGCTCGCCTTCAGGTCACGTCGGGAGACTCTCGGGCCGGGCATGGGCCCATCCTAGGCGCTGACGGGCAGTCGGAGCAGAGCGCTGGCGCGGCCGATAGCCACGGGTTCGCGACGCGGGCCCCTGCAGCCGGAGTCCCGGCCCAGCGCCGGGGAGCGCGTCAGTCCTCGGTCTTGGCCTCGCCTTCAGCGGCAGGTGCCTCGGCGGCAGCTTCTTCGGCCTCCTCGACCTCGACGACCGGCTCCTCGACGATGTGCGGCGCGGCGACCTTGGCCACGACCTCGTCCGGGTCGGAGAGCAGGGTCACGTCCGCCGGCAGCGCCACCTCTCGCAGATGGATCGAGGTGTCGAAGTCCACGAGCCCCTCGATCGAGAACTCGAGCGCCTCGGGCAGCTTCTCCGGGAGGGCGCGAACCTTTACGCGATCGATGTTGTGGAGCAGCGTGCCACCCAGGCGGGCCACGGCGAACGACTCGCCTGTGGCGTGGAGCGGGATCTCGACCGTGACTTCTTCGCCGCTCTTGAGGGCAAACAGATCGACATGGAGGAGTCGGCGGTGCCGAGGGTCGATCTGAAAGCCGTGAATAAGGACGCGGTGCTTGTCCTTGCCGTCGATCTTGAGCTCGATGATCGTGTTCGAGTGGGCGACTTTACGCAGGTGGTCGAACTCGTGGGCGTCGAGCGAGACGGGGACGGAGGCGATCCCGTGGCCGAAGACCACGGCCGGGATCAGACCGGCCCTGCGCAGGCGGGCAACCGACTTGCCGGTTTCGGTCCGGCTAGTCGCGGAAAGTGCGATCGGGGCTGAGCTCACTTGCGAAAACCTCTCTGCGCGGGTCCATCGGGGCGCCGAACGGCTCACGCCGAGGCGCTGCGGGGTACGAGCCTACCACGGGGCCCCGAGTTGGACGCGCCCGCGGCCGGCGCCTGAGGCGGCACGAAGGCCTCCATCGCATTGGCCGGGTGTAGATTCGCTTCGTGGCTGCAACGATCCTGATCGTAGAGGACGAATACGCCGTCGCCCGGGGGATCCAGTACGCCCTCCAGCAGGAGGGCTACCAGGTGGCGGTCTCCAGGTCCGGCGAGGAGGGCCTGGAGTTCGCGCTGCGCGAAGGGCCGGATCTCGTGGTGTTGGACGTTCGACTGCCGGGCATGGATGGCTTCGAGGTCCTGCGGCGGCTGCGGACCAGCGGCTCGAAGGCCCCTGTCCTGATCCTGACCGCGCGCGACGAGGAGATGGACAAGGTCATCGGGCTGGAGCTCGGTGCGGACGACTACGTCACCAAACCCTTCGGGCTGCGCGAGCTGATGAGCCGCATCAAGGCCCTGCTGCGGCGCGCCTACGGCGACCTCGCCGACGCCGGCGGCGGACGGCTGCTTCGCCACGGAGATCTCCTGATCGACCTGGAGCGCCGGCGGGTCCAGCGTGGCGATCGGCGCATCGCCCTGACGGCGACCGAATTCGAGATCCTGCGCCACCTGGCCAGCCGGCCGGGTCGCGTCTACTCCCGGCGCGAATTGCTCGAGCTGATTCGCGACTACGAGGCTCTCGATCAGGACGAGAAGACCATCAACGTCCACGTCAGCCACCTGCGCGAGAAGCTGGAGGACGATCCCTCGAGCCCGCGGTTCGTCCTGACCGTCCGCGGCGCGGGGTACGCGTTCGCGGAGCGCTGATATGGCCGCGAGGCGGAACAAGAAGAAACCGGCGTCGCGCGTTGGGACGGCGCCGCCCGCGACGCCGGCCGGGCCGGCCGATCAGCCGGAGGACGCCACGCCGAGGAGGCGCTTTCGGCGTCCAGACCTGCCGATCTGGCGAGCCCTGCCGCGGACGTTCCAGGGCCGCCTGTCGCTGGCTTTCGTCATGGTCTTCGCCCTGGCCGTCGGGACGCTCTCGATCATGACCGTCCTGGTGCTGGATGATGCCCTGCGCCAGCAGGAAAGGACCAACCTGGAAGCCAGGGCCAACGCCATCGCGGCCGTCGTCCGGATCAAGGCCGAGGCCACGGCCGAGCAAAACCCGGCCAACGTCACTGTGGTGTCGGCCGGCGGCCAGCTCAACGAGCGGGTCCGTGCCGCCATCGCCGACCCGACTACGCTCACCGACTACGCCAACAACGTCGCCCAGGCAGACCTCCGGCTGCGCTTCGGCCTGGGATCCGAGACCCCTCATGGCATCGAGTTCTACGCGGCCAGCGAACCTTCGACGTTCAGCGCCTCCCTCACGGCGCAGCCGGGCCGGGGCCAGGCTCGCGACTCGGTCAGCTTCACGCAGGTCTTCAGGTTCGCGGATCCGGGAGGCGCCATGCCGACCTGGTACCTCGAAGTCAGCCTCTCGGCGCCGTACACGACCCGCAGCAGCGCCATCGCCTCCGTCGTCGGCTTCCTGCTCGTGGCCGCGACGGCGGCGCTGCTTCTGGCCATCGTGGTGTCGTCCATCCTCGCCCGCCGCTTCACGAAGCCGCTGCGCCGCCTGACCGACGCCGCCCGTGCCCTCGCGGAGGGCGACCTGGCCCGTCGCGTCCCCGCCGAACGGGCCGTCACGGGAGGCACGGAGATCACCGAGCTGTCGCACCAGTTCAATGCGATGGCGGACCAGGTCGAGGAGACGATGGAGGTCATCCGGCGCGATCGCGATACCAGTCGTGAGTTCCTGGCGGACGTCTCCCACGAGCTCCGGACGCCGCTGGCAGCGCTTCGAACCTTCAACGACCTGCTGCAGGAGAAGGCCGGCAACGACGTCTCCGCCCGGGCCGAATTCCTCGAGGCGAGCGCCCAGCAGATCGAGCGCCTGGACTGGCTGGCCCAGAACCTGCTGGAGCTGTCGAAGCTCGACTCCGGGCTGGTGCGGCTCGACCTACGGCCGGACGACCTGCGGGCGACGATCCTCTCGGCCATCGAGCAAGCCCAGGTCTCGGCCCTGCGGCGGGGCATCGATCTCACGGCCGACCTGCCCGATACGCCGCTGGTCACGCGCCACGACCCGCAGCGTCTTGGACAGGTCCTGGTCAATCTGATCGGCAACTCTCTCAAGTTCACGCCGCGCGGCGGTTCCGTCCGGGTCACTCTCGTTCCCTACACCCGCGGAGCCCGAATCCGGGTCAGCGACACCGGCGTCGGAATCGACGCCAACGAGCTGCCCCACGTCTTCGAGCGCTTCTATCGCGGGTCGCGCGCGAACGAAGCGCGGGCCAGCGGAAGCGGCCTCGGCCTGGCGATCGTGCGCTCGATCGTGGAGATGCACGGCGGCAGGGTCATGGTCGAGAGCCGCGTCGGGTCGGGGTCCACCTTCACGGTGACGCTGCCGGCCGATCCACGCACGGCCCGCGAGGGCGCGAAAGCCGGGCCAACGGCCGCGGCCGGAACCCCGACGCCCGCCGGCCCGCCCAGGTAGCTCTCCCGTTCTCGATCGGCCCACCACGGCAGCGCCGGCCCGGTGGCGAATTCTTCATCGTCCGGCGGCTCGAACCTGAACGACCCCTGCCGCTATCGTCACGCTGTCGCAGCCGTCGCGGCGTGCAACCACCGCCCTGCGCGATTTCCGTGGCCTGAATAGGATTGCCCGCTGCCACCATTCGCAGATCAGAGAGTCAGCCTCATGTCCGATCCAGGGCCCATGGGCGAACTGCCGGAGGTCGCTTCATCGGAGATCCAGCGGTTCGAGCCGCTGCCGGCGCAGCGCCTCCAATGGCGCGCGGCCATGGACCGCGGAGTGGCACCCGGCCCCGACCCGGCCACCCCGGAGCGCTGGTTCGAGCCACCTCCGGCAGCGCCAGACGAACCACCGGCTGCGGCTCCGGCATCGGCCGGGTCGTCCAGCCGCGGATTCGTCGCCGTCCTGCTGATCACGTCGCTGGTCGCCTCCGTGATAGGGGCTGGCGGCACGTACCTGGCCCTCCGGGCGTCGGGCGCGCTCGAGTCCCACCAGGCCGCCCTGGCCGGCGTCAACGCCCAGAACGTCACGATCGAGTCCGATTCCTCGACCGTCATCGCCGCCGTGAACAAGGTGAGCCCGGCCGTGGTGCAGATCGTGGCCAACGACGGAGCCGGCAACACTTATGTCGGCTCGGGGATCATCTACGACGTGCGCGGCTGGATCCTTACCAACAAGCACGTCGTCGTCGGCGCCAAGACCATCACCATCCGGCTCGGGGACGACCGCCGGGTCGCGGGCAAGACGTACGGCGTGGATACTCTGACCGACCTCGCCATCGTCAAGATCGACGGTGTGTACGACATCAAGTCGGCGCCGATCGGCGATTCGTCGAGTCTGCAGGTGGGGCAGATGGCGATCGCGATCGGCAGCCCGCTCGGGCTGGCCTACCCGAACAGCTCCACGGAGGGGATCGTGTCGGCCCTGGGCCGGGACATCTCGGTCGCCGGCGACACTCCCGCCACGGCGAACAGCGTCAGCGGCCTGCACGGTCTGATCCAGACCGATGCGGCCATCAACCCGGGCAACAGTGGCGGCCCGCTGATCGACGCGTCGGGGCGGGTCGTGGGGATCACCACCGCCTCGGACCAGACCGCGACCGGGATAGGCTTCGCCATTCCCATCAACATCGCCAAGCCGATCATGCAGCAGGCCCTGGCAGGCGAGAAGCTGTCGCGGCCGTTCATCGGCGTCTCCTACTACCTGATCGACCGCGGCCTGGCGGCCGACTACAACCTGCCGCTGCAAAACGGCGCGTGGGTCCACAAGGAGGACTCGTCCGGCGCCTCCCTGGAAGCGGTAGTGCCTGGAAGCCCTGGCGATCAGGCGGGCATCAAGACCGGCGACATCATCACCAGCGTCGAGGGCCAGACCATCGACCCGCTGCACCGGCTGGAGGACATGCTGGTCCAGTACGCCCCCGGTCGGACGATCAGCATCGAGCTGTACCGCGCCGGAGGCCACATGACCGTGCGCGTCACTCTCGGCACTCGACCGGACAACGCCGGCTAGCCAGGGCCCTCGCCGGCACGGCGGCGGGTGATCTCGACGCCAGCATGGTCGAGCCTGCCGGGGAGCGGGGCCCGAGGCTTGCGGACCCGAACGACGACCTCCGTCGCGCCGAGGGCCGCGGAGCGGTCCAGCACCCCCTGCGCGATCGCTTCGGCGAGAGCCTCGATGAGCCTGCGGCTGG